>NZ_JANRML010000054.1:0-1173 GCF_026930265.1 Corynebacterium pilbarense | reverse complement strand
TGAAGCACTAGGTGCATTTGAGATTACCGTAGTGGAAAACAATCATATCGGTAACCCAATTGTCAGATCTGGAAGGCCCAAAGTAGAGGTGTAAGGAGGACTAGCATTTCCATAAGAAGGAAAAACAAAAGGTTCCCCTGGAGCAGAGGTTCCTTCATTGGTCATTTCAGGAACTGACGCCATTAAATAAATTCAACCTAGAGTCCTCTAAGGAAAACAAACAGCACACGCTAAAAATCTAGTAAGCAAGCAAGCAAACAAAACCTTCTCACAATGAACGCACTAGTTGGTGATGAAATCCAACGTCGCGGGAACAATGTAAGAAGGGGCTGAGATAGAGCGGGTGGAAAAGTTACGTTGACGACCTGCTTAACGGACTTACACCCTGGTGCAAGCTTCCACACATAATCGTGGGTATACCCTCCAAGGAGCCTGAGTGAGTTTGGCCAACGCCGAATATAGGTACCGTGAAGACTTTCCCCTCCATAGTCACCTCGTGTAAAGACTCTAAAGAGATAGGCCACTAAGTTTACCAATTACTACAGTGATGCCTGGGGAAATAGTCGACAGTCTGATCCACACGCAAAGGCAGGGTATCTAGCCCGAAATCAACTCAAAAGGCTTCCACTCATCATTGTGGGTATACCTTCAAGTGACCCCCATAATACGTGCAATCTCTACACCAAGACCAACAAAGCAGGGTGAGTAAATCTGCCAGCCTAATGAGACCTTTTGATTGACCCTTGTGTGAGAAGGGCTTCCCAGGACAAAATGTTGCAAATGGAATTTGACACTCCTTAACACAAGATGCTATTGTGTGTTTTGTTCTTTGGAGAGTGTATCTCTCTGCCTATTCCAAAGCTCTAGCCTAGCTAATGTTAGTGCAAAAGAGCCCTAGAAAAAGTTACTAGTTGAATTTTAAAGTTGCACAATATTATTAAAGGCCGTTGTTACACAAAAGGGAGACGGAAATGAAACCAATGTTGTGTAAGACCTAGACCCAATATCATGCAAATAAAAAAATGGATAATGAAAATTTCCGTTCAATGAATTCTATCTACAACAGGGAGAAGGTATTTCTCTGGAACAATATGAACTATGAAGTACAATTCCTTTTCTTTGAATGCAGTACCAAACAATCATGAACAATGTAATGTCTCTATTTGTTCCTTT
>NZ_JANRML010000053.1:0-1179 GCF_026930265.1 Corynebacterium pilbarense | reverse complement strand
TGCAAAAGTTTCATCAAAGTCCTGACCTTCCACTTGTGCTTATCCCTTACAGACCAATCTGGATTTATTTCTAACAACTTGTCCTTTTTCATTCATTTTATTCTTGAATACCCATTTGGAGCCTATGACATTCTTATTTTCAGGTCTAGGGACAAGCTCCCAAGTATTGTTCTTCTCAATCTGATCAAGCTCTTCATTCATTGCTCTAATCCAATCTTCTTCCTGACTAGCTTCCTCAAAATTTGTAGGTTCAGTCATAGATAAAAAGGCAACATGATATTGTTCTGTGTCCTTAATCAATTTCCTTCTAGTCTGAACTCCTTTATTTATATCCCCAATTATCTGATTTTCAGAATGATTCTTTATAACAATTCTGAGAGGTGGTTTTGTTTCTTTCTGCTGATTTTTGTCGGCCTAAGTATTCATATCTTCATCTGATTCAAATTCTTCTCTTTCTAATCCTTGGACCTGTTCATCTTCATCTTCAACTGTATCTTTTGTTCTTGGTTCATCACTGCTTATATTTCTGACTGGAATTTCTTCATCAACTTTTACATCTATACAGTCAACTAGTTTATGCAGTCTTTTATTGTAGCATCTGTACCCTTTACTGTTTGTAGCATAACCCAAGAAAATACCTTCATCATCCCTGTCATCATATTTGCCAATATTTTCATCATTATTCTTGATATAACATTTACTCCCAAAAACTTTAAAATGCTTGATTGAAGCAGGTCTTCCAAACCATAGTTCATAAGGGGTCTTGTCACTGTGTGGTCTAAGATGAGCTTTGTTAAGGATATGAACAACTGTATGAATTGCTTCCACCCAATATGTCTGAGGTATGTTCCTTTCATTCATCATTGATCTTGCCATTTGCTGTACTGATCTATTCTGCCTCTCAACAACTCCATTTTGCTGTGGAGTCCTTGGAATTGTGTACTCTCTTTTGATCCCATTTTATCACAGAAATCTTTGAAGTTCCCTGAACTAAACTCTCCTCCTCTATCAGACCTTACTACCTTTAATCTTTTTCCTGTTTGATTCTCAGTCAGAGCCTTAAATACTTTGAATTTTTCAAATGCTTCAGATTTTTCTTTCAAAAAGGCAACCCAAGTTAGTCTAGAATAATCATCAATAATCAAAAAAAAATATTTTTCTTTTCCTGTACCTTCTTTC
>NZ_JANRML010000052.1:0-1202 GCF_026930265.1 Corynebacterium pilbarense | reverse complement strand
GGTGCATCCATTAGTATTTTGTCCTCTGTTGCTTGGTAAGCTTTGGGTTGTCCTCATCTTGCACCAGTTACACAAAATCTGTTAGCTTTTAACAGAAGAACTAGTCAACCTTTAGGGACCCTTCCTCAGTTTCCTATAACTTTGGGAGGGAAAACTGTCTTTATTGATGTCATGGTAGTCCAAGACCCCTTGGATTTTTCTTTACTCCTTGGGCGGGATTATGTCTATGCCATGAAATCTATTGTGTCCACTCTTTTTCATGTGATATCTTTCCCTCACGATGGAAGAATTGTGACTATTGATCAACTTTCATTCATTGGCCCCGACTGGATTGCCTCCCTAAATGGTTCTTATATGCAGACGGTATCGCCCCCGCCACATGTCAATTATGTGGCATTGTCGCCCATGGCTTCAACTTCTGATGACTTAGATCCAGTAGTTGACATGGTAATCTCTTCGATAGGGTTGTTAGAGCCTGATCTCTTAACTCCTGTCGCGACCCTCGACATGGTGTCCTTCCAGAGTGTGTTTCTTCCTTCCAGTGAAGACCTCTTGGAAGCCATGACCGAGTTTTGTCCCTTGACATGGTGTCATTCCAGAGCATTGTCCTCTTGGAATCCATGATCAAGAAGAAACTTCTTACGAGGATAGTTTTTTGCGTCTCTGAGGCAACCTCGTTAAAAAATGAAACAGAGGTTACGAGCATAGTTCTTGTTTCTATGTCAAGCTCGTTAAAAAATGAAATAGTTTTCCCCCTCTCTGTATGAGTCAAGTCCTTCATCTAGTATTTGAAGCTTCATTTTCCTCTGACTTTGCAGTTGGATGAAACGAAGCTTGGGGAGCATTTTCCTCAGCCTCTGGACTTCATGCTAAAGTAGAGCCACTAGCTTCTTAAGCTGGGGGCTAAGTACCAACCATCCCCATATTATGCGTTGGGAAGTCTAAGCATAGTTTTCTATGGTTCAAGCTTGTGTAAAAATGAAACCACTTACCTCAAGCATAGTTTCCTCTGGTTCAAGCTTGTGTAAAAATGAAACTAGGTCCAAGCATAGTTTTGTTTAGTTTTTAAGCTTGTGTAAAAATAAAATCTATCCCAAGCATAGTTTTGTTTTGTTTTAAGCTTGCATAAAAATGAAAACAATTCTTCGCTTAGTCTTTGTCTTTCTCGTTCTCGTAAATCAATAAGAATGTAACTGAGTATA
>NZ_JANRML010000051.1:0-1204 GCF_026930265.1 Corynebacterium pilbarense | reverse complement strand
GATCACAGCCACTAGGAGACAATTATATTGGCCTGGAATGAAGAAAGACATAGTCGAGTACTTGGCCAAATGCATAGAGTGCCAATAGGTTAAAGCAGAACATCGACACCCAGCAGGATTATTACAACCTTTACCAATCCCAGAATGGAAATGGGAAACCATCTCCATGGATTTCATCACTGGATTACCAACATCGACCAAACAGAATGATGCCATCATGGTAGTGGTGGATAAATTGAGCAAGTCCGCTCACTTTATCCCCGTCAAGTCAACTTGCAAGGCAATAGACATCCCTCAAGTATTCATGAAGGAGATATTCAGACTGCATGGTATGTCGAAAGAGATCGTGTCTGACAGAGACACGAAATTCACTTCCAACTTTTGGAAATCCTTGATGGTTGGTTTGGAGACCAAATTAATATTTAGCACAGCCTATCATCCTCAAACCGATGGACAGATGAAAAAAGTGAACCAAATATTGGAAGACATGCTAAGGATGCATGTAATGCATCAACCCAAAAAATGGGAAGATTACCTGCCATTGCTAGAATTTTCCTACAACAACGGCTATCAAGCGTCCTTAAAAATGAGCCCATTCGAGGTCCTCTATGGTAGACAATGTAATACTCCAGTCAGCTGGAGTAATCCTGTAAATAGGATTTCTTTTGGACCTAACATGTTGAAAGAAATGGAACAACAAGTGACTCAGATAAAACAAAATCTGAAGGTCGCTCAGAACCGACAGAAAAGTTATGCTGATCAAAAGAGAACTCCAAGAGAGTTCAAAATGGGAGACCATGTATATCTCAAAATTAAGCCCAGAAGGAGTTCCCTGAAAATGGGAGCTTGTGCCAAGTTGGCACCTTGGTATTGTGGACCCTTTGAGGTTCTAGATAGAGTGGGACCTGTAGCCTATCGGCTAGCACTTCCTCCCACAGTCAAAGCACATAATGTTTTCCATGTCTCATTATTGAAGAAATATGTACATGATGCTAATCATATAATTGACTGGTCTGTGATCCAGGTGGAACCGGAGGGAGAATTCCTGCCAGAACCCCAATGCATATTGGACAGAAGGGAAACCCAACTCCGGAACAGAACCATTGCACAGGTCAAGGTGCAGTGGAAACATTTTGGCCCAGATGAGGCTACGTGGCAAATGGAGGATGCCATGAGACAGGCATATCCGATTTTGTTTACTTCT
>NZ_JANRML010000050.1:0-1203 GCF_026930265.1 Corynebacterium pilbarense | reverse complement strand
CAGTGGAAGATCACATCGAGAATCAACAACAAGTTCTCCAAATCTTAAAGGACAACCTGACCATGGCACAACATCGCATGAAACAACAAGCAGATCAACATCATAGTGAAAGAAGTTTTGAAGTAGGGGATTGGGTGTTTTTAAGACTACAACCATACAAATAGATGTCCCTCAAGCAAGCCAAGAAGGATAATAAATTATCACCAAAGTACTATGGCCCTTATAAGGTGTTGCAAAAGATTGGTACTATGGCATACAAATTGGAGTTGCCTGCATCTTCACGAGTACACCCAGTTTTCCATGTTTCATGCTTAAAGAAGGTTATAGGCGACAAGATCCCAGTTCAAACTATATTTCTAGAACTTGACGAGGAAGGAAAAATCATATTGGAGCCTGAAGCCATCACTGACACAAGAATTCGCCAACTGAGGAATAGATCCATTTCAGAGTATCTCATTAAATGGAGGAAACTACCGGCTAAAGATTCCACTCGGGAAGATGAGTCTTTTATACAGAAGCATCCAGAGTTACTCAAGCGTTGTGGACAACACTTGTCTCAAGGGGAGGGGCATGTTAAGCCCTAATATTGGCTCATTACCTCTCAATTGGGGAATATTACATTAGTAATGTTATTTTATTTATGTCAACTTTATTCCATTAATTGTAATTATACCTCCTAGTCTCCTATATATACCAAGGAGACATTTTCATTTGGAATCACCTTGTACTTGAACATTTAAGTGGGGTAAAAGGAGGTTTCCCCCTCGAAGAGGCTTATTATCTAAAATTATCTCAGTTTTAAGGCGTTGAGTACTTTTTCTGAGGTTTTTCCATGCTATATTGATATTTGGTTCTTAACAGGAAGGGGTGAGTAAGATGATTAAAACAATGCATCGTCATTGAGATCAATTTCTTGATCTTACATCAAGGGAAGTTGATTTAGCCTTTGGTTTAAATGATAAATAGGCAAGTTAAATTTGTTACCCACATTTTTCTAGTTTTTTCCCAATTTTTCAATGTATTTCATTTGTTTAATTATTGAAATACATATTTAGTAAGTCCTATATGAGGATTATTAATTCACAATTTATTTTTTACTTGTTGTCCATGTTGCAGTTGAAACATCACAAGGCTATGTGGTGTAATGGTCATAAATTTCGTATCAAAATGTTGGATGATAAGATGAAAACCTCAGATTGTGGG
>NZ_JANRML010000049.1:0-1241 GCF_026930265.1 Corynebacterium pilbarense | reverse complement strand
ATTTTGTTTGATTTATAATTGTATGAGTTTTAATGTATTTCAAGATAAGACTATTTTATATGGATAGTTCTTGTCATGCCATTTCTGGTGGTATGTGGAATGTCACATAATTCCTCACGGTTAGAGAGTTATGGCCATGAGAAGTTGGAGACCCCAGGTTTGGGTAATGGACCCAAGTTTGTTTGATGGGTAACGGTATGAGTTATGATATATTTTCAGATAATACTATTCTATATGGATAGTACATGTCATGCCATTTCTGGTGGTATGTAGAACGTCACATAACTCCTCACGGTTTGAGAGTTATGGCCTTACGAAGTTGGAGGACCCTCATATGTCATCTAGAAGCCCCAAAAGGTCAAAGTAATCAAAGTGGTTTAAGAGATTTTAAAAGGTAAATAATAAAGTGAAGTGATGAGTGTATTAATTCAAATTGAATACAAAATAAATTATTTCAATAATAATTTTAATGGAGAAATTAGAAGTGGACCCAACCCTAAAATAAGGAAAGTGGGGCCAAGTGACCTAGAAGATGTTTTTAAGGAAGCTACTTGGAGAGTATAAATAAGAGGCAAGGCTCTCTCATTTGAATCACACTTGAGCATATTGAATATCTATAGGTGTTTGAGGTTTACAAATGATATCTAAGCCGAAATTCTGAGGAAAGTGAAGAAAAGAAGGCCGAAATGCAAGGAAGGATAAATTCTTTTGATGGTGCTTTCTAAGGTATGTTATTTACAGGTCATCTCACCATTTTCGCTATAACTTTTTTTCTATAATGATTCAGACCGTGAAATTGATATGCCATTGAGGAAACATATCCAAGTATCTGTGGTAAAAAATTCATCTTGTGGGTCGTTGTATTTTTGGAGTTACACTCCGTGGAAAATAGGGTTTGTGGCCAGTCCTGAAACTAGTCAAAATCAGGTGTTTCGGGTAAAAACGTCATAACTTCTTCATAACAGATCCAAATTCAGTGAGACAAAATGTGTTGGTTAGGGTACAGTCTTTAGTATGTTGTTTAATAGTTTCAGATCATTTCAGCAAATATTTTGTGTGGGGCACGCTCTACAAGGTCGCTCTCTAGAATAAGCCAGAATTCAGCAAGGTATGCCATTTTTGCTATAACTCCTTTTCTGAGAGGTTCCAAGTAGTGCCACTTGGAGGAATTGCATAAAACACACTGAATAACATTGTGTATCAGTTTCAGATCTTTATACATTACAGGTTCAATGTTATGA
>NZ_JANRML010000048.1:0-1260 GCF_026930265.1 Corynebacterium pilbarense | reverse complement strand
TGGTCAACAACTTTCGAAGCCATATAGCTTCATAGCTGGCAGAACATGCAACAATGTATTCTGCTTCCATTGTGCTGAGAAAAATACTAGATTGCTTCCTACTCTGCCATGAGATCATAGCTGATCCCAAACTGAAACAACATCCGGAAGTGCTTTTTCTGTCAGCAACGCTTCCTGCCCAATCTGCATCAGTATATCCACTCAGTGTGAAGTCATGATCTCCATCATAGCTGAGACCATAATCCATTGTACCTTTAAGGTACCTCATCACATGTTTTGCAGCCACTAGGTGAACACGTCTGGGTTCTACCAGAAACTGACTCAAGGTGTTCACGGCAAAACAAATGTCTGGTCTGGTGTTCGTCAGGTACATCAACGATCCAATAATCTGTCTGTACAGTGTGGCATCAATCAACTCTGACGAAGTATCGACCAACAGCTTCAGCTTCGCTTCCATGGGTGTATTCATGGGCTTGCATTCCAACATGTCGAATCTCTTCAAGATTTCAACCGTATACTTCCCTTGGTTAAGGAAGATCCTTTCAGGACTCTGCCATACCTCAAGACCTAAGAAATAATGCATTAGGCCAAGGTCTTTCATTTCAAATTCTGAGGCAAGTCTCTTTTTACATTCAGTGATGAGCTTTTCTTCTCCAGTTAAGAATAAGTCATCCACATATAGCAGTAATATTACTGGCTCATTGTTCATAACCTTGAAGTAGAGGTTAGAATCTGCTTTACTCTTGGTAAAGCCCAAGCTCGTCAAGAAACTGTCTATACGGCCATACCAAGCTCTGGGAGCTTGCTTCAATCCGTATAAGGCTTTCTTCAATTTGCAGACATGAGACTTCCTGTCTTCAACCTCAAATCCTTGGGGTTGCTCTATATACACTTCCTCTTCGATAACACCATTCAGGAAAGCTGTCTTCACGTCCATCTGGTGCAACTTCCATTTCATCTTGGCAGCAAGAGCTATAATGGTTCTGATCGAAGTGTATCTGGCCACAGGAGCGAATGTCTCTTCATAGTCAATGCCTTCCTTCTGGGAAAAGCCACGAGCGACAAATCTTGCTTTATATTTCTCAATACTTCCATCAGCAACATGTTTTATTTTGAAGAGCCATTTTGATGATACCACATCCTTACTTTTTGGTCTGGGAACTATTTCCCATACATCATTCTTTATTATGGATTGGTATTCCTCTGTCATGGCATCTGCCCATTCTTTCCTCTGAATGGCTTCTTCAAAGCAAGTAGACT
>NZ_JANRML010000004.1:0-151407 GCF_026930265.1 Corynebacterium pilbarense | reverse complement strand
GATCGTTGAGGTTGAGGGGGCGCGTTTGCCGGCCTGTTCGAGGTGGTAGGCGATGGTTTCGGGCCCGGCGTCGAGTCTGTGCCGGGTGAGTTGTTTGCGGATGCTGATGATTTCGTTGCGTAGTGCTTCCGGGACGGCGTGCGGGTGGGTGTGAGGGGCGCGTGATTTCGGTGCGATTGCCTCGGCGCCGCCTGCGTCGTAGGCGTTGAGGATCTGGTGGACGCGTTGCCGTGAGATGCCGAAGCGTTTGGCGACGCTGGTGGGTGTGCCGCCTTGATCTCTGACGGCTCTGACGATAGCGAGGTTGCGGTTGGGGCTGTTCATAGTGTCAAACATGTCCCGACTCACCAGTCAAACATCACCGACACGACTGAGGTAACCCTAAGTGTCAACAATGACGCGACTGACCTGTCAAGGATCACAACGCCTTCCGCAGGCACACCCCGTCAAATATGTCGTGACCTCTGACACCGTCATTCCCTCCACACAAGACACCGGTTCCGGTTGCGGGGCCGGTGTTTTTGTGCCCTCAATGCGGACAGTTATTCAAGCACCGCTACAATGACTGTCCTGAACCGCACACGTTCTACGGATGTGGTTCATACCGTGCGGTTTTGCCGCAACGGGGCGTGGCGCAGCTTGGTAGCGCACCTGCTTTGGGAGCAGGGGGTCGCAGGTTCAAATCCTGTCGCCCCGACCAAGGCGGGCCCGTGGATTCACGGGCCCGCCACATATAGACATCTGACAAACGTTGTTTCGATCTAGTACAGGAGAAATCCGTGAAGACTTCCGTCGACAAGCTCAGCGACACCCGCGTGAAGCTCAACGTCAGCGTGCCGTTCGACGAGCTGGGCAAGGAAATTGACCAGGCTTACAAGGCCATCGCCCAGCAGGTCAACATCCCGGGCTTCCGTCGTGGCAAGGCTCCGCGCCAGCTCATCGACGCTCGCTTCGGCCGCGGCCCGATCCTGGAGCAGGTTGTCAACGACATGCTGCCGACCCGCTACGAGCAGGCACTTGCGGAAAACGAGATTAACCCGCTGGGCCAGCCGGAGATCGAGGTCACCAAGATCGAGGACAACGACGTTGTCGAATTCACCGCTGAGGTCGATGTCCGCCCTGAGATCGAGGTGCCGGACTTCTCCAAGATTTCCGTGAAGGTCCCGGAGCTCAAGCTTGACGACGAAGCGGTCGACGCCGAGCTGGACACCCTCCGTGAGCGCTTTGGTGAGCTCAAGGACACCAAGCGCAAGCTGAAGACCGACGACTACGCGATCATCGACCTCGAAGCGACCGTCGACGGCGAGAAGCTCGACGATGCTTCCGCCGAGGGCCTGACCTACCGCGTCGGCGCCGACGACCTGATGAAGGGCCTGGACACCGCGCTGCGCGGCATGAAGACCGACGAGGACAACGAGTTCGAGTCCGAGATCAAGTACGGCGAGCACAAGGGCGAGAAGGCGACCGTGAAGGTCCACGTCCAGCAGACCAAGGAGCGCAAGCTTCCGGAACTTGACGACGACTTCGCTCAGATGGCGTCCGAGTTCGACACCGTCGAGGAGCTGCGCAACTCCACCCGTGAGCAGGTCGAGGAGAACGCCAAGGCGAAGCAGGCCGCGGACATCCGCGACGAGGTGCTCAAGGCTGCCCTGGCGGAGTCCGAGTTTGCCCTGCCGGAGTCCGTGGTGGACGAGCAGGTGCACAACCAGCTGCACCAGCTGCTGGGCCAGATGGCACACGACGAGAACGCGTTCGCCCAGCTGCTCGAGGCGCAGGGCACGACCCGCGAGGAGTTTGACAAGCAGTCCCGCGAGCAGGCCGAAGAGTCCGTGCGCACCCAGCTGTTCCTCGACGCCGTGGCCGAGCAGGAGCAGCCGGAGGTCTCCCAGCAGGAGCTGACCGACCACATCCTGTTCACCGCACAGTCCTACGGCATGGACCCGAACCAGTTCGTGGCCCAGCTGCAGCAGTCCGGCCAGATTGCCAACCTGTTCTCCGACGTGCGCCGTGGCAAGGCCCTGGCCATCGCCATCTCCCGCACCCAGGTCGAGGACGAGGCCGGCAACAAGGTCGACCCGAACGAGTACTTCGGCGAGATCGACGAGGACGAGGCCGGCGAGGCTGAGACCACCGAGGCTGACGAGAAGTAGAAACTTCTCCCGCTAGCGAGCGGCCGGGGCGCGTCTGCCCCGGCCGCTTTTTCGTTTTCTGAGGCCCTTCGCCAGATTTGTTCACTCCCACGGACCGTGCCGGTGAATGAATTCCGTTTTAGTCGGATGGTTTGTTCACTTTCCCCAGGTGGCAAAAGCCCGGAACCCGGTTGATTCACGGCGCAGTGAACAAATCTCCCCGCGGAACCCCACCCCGACACTTCGCGGCGGAATTTGTCAGGCGGGCCTCAAACGCCCAGTTCGGCACAAATGGCTGCCGGAATCTGTCAGGAATCGGCAACTTCCACTCCAACCCCCACCCCAAAACCCGGCCCGTACGCCGGTAGCGAACAGGCTCGGAGTTACAGAATCACCCGAGTAGGGTAGTGGCGTTACCGGATGAACTAGCAAAGGAGCGTCTTACATGACTTCCCCGACCCAAGGCATGAACCTGGGAGACTCCGTTTATGAGCGTCTCCTCCGGGAGCGCATTATTTTCCTGGGCCAGCAGGTGGACGATGAGATCGCCAATAAGCTGTGCGCCCAGATTCTGCTGCTGTCGGCGGAGGATCCGACGCGCGATATCAACCTGTACATCAACTCGCCAGGCGGCTCTGTCACCGCTGGTATGGCGATTTACGACACGATGAAGTACTCCCCGTGCGACATCGCCACCTACGGCATGGGCCTGGCGGCGTCGATGGGCCAGTTCCTGCTCTCGGGCGGCACGAAGGGCAAGCGTTACGCCCTGCCGCACGCGCGCATTATGATGCACCAGCCGTCCGCAGGTGTCGGCGGCACCGCGGCCGACATCGCTATTCAGGCGGAGCAGTTCGCGGAGACGAAGCGCGAGATGGCGCAGCTCATCGCGGAGCACACGGGTCAGACCTTCGAGCAGATTACGAAGGATTCGGACCGCGACCGCTGGTTCAACGCCCAGCAGGCGAAGGAGTACGGCATCGTGGACCACGTCATCGAGAACGCAGCCCAGGCCGGCGAGCACTCCATCGGCGAGAACTAAGGCACACGAGGAATTAAGGAGACACCTATTATGACTTTCCAGATGCCCAACTCCCGCTACGTGCTGCCGCAGTTCCTGGAGGAAACGAGCTTTGGCACGAAGCAGATCGACCCGTACGGCAAGTTGTTCGAGGAGCGCATCGTCTTCCTGGGTACTCAGGTGGACGACACGTCGGCGAACGACATTATGGCGCAGCTTCTGGTGCTGGAGTCCCAGGATCCGGATCGCGACATCACGATGTACATCAACTCCCCGGGCGGTTCCTTCACCGCGCTGATGGCTATCTACGACACGATGCAGTACGTCCGCCCGGACGTGCAGACTGTCTGCCTCGGCCAGGCCGCGTCGGCCGCCGCGGTGATCCTCGCTGCCGGTGCGCCGGGTAAGCGCGCCGCGCTGCCGAATTCGCGTGTGCTGATCCACCAGCCGGCTACCCAGGGCACCCAGGGCCAGGTGTCTGATCTGGAGATTCAGGCCGCGGAGATTGAGCGCATGCGCCGCCTCATGGAGGACACGCTCGCGCACCACACCGGCCGCACCTCCGAGCAGGTCCGCATTGATACCGACCGCGATAAGATCCTGACCGCTTCTGAGGCTGTGGATTACGGCATCATCGACCAGGTCTTTGATTACCGCAAGCTCAACGGCTAAAAGCACATGAAAAACGCGCCCGGTTCGCTCCGGGCGCGTTTTGCTTTGCGACGAAACCTTCGGCTACTCCGCTTTATCCCCGGATGCCGGGTCGCAGAATGCCACGGCGTTGCGGATGGCCTCCGGCGCGGCTTCGAAGTCCTCGCGTGCCCAGCAGATATCGCCGTCGTCGGTGGTGGTCGGGTCGACGGAGACCCACCCCTGGCCTTTGGCTGCCCAGTAGTAGTCCTGGCCGTCGGAGGTGACGGTGCGGGCCCATTCGCGGTCGCAGAACGTGCTGTATTCCTGGCTTCCGTTGGCCTCACCCTGGGTGGGCCAGGCGCAGGTGGCGCCCGGGCGGTCGTCGATGATGGTTTCGCGCACCGGTGCTGGCTCGCGCGCCTCGTTATTGGAGTTGTTCGAGCTGCGGGACTCGGAGCGCTTCGAGCTGGATTTTGTGGACGTGCGCGTGGACGACTTGGTGGACGAGCTTGTCGAGGACTTCTTGGTGGTGGAGGAGGAAGAGGTGGTCGTCTCCTCATCGTCCTCATCGTCGTCGGACTTGGTGGTCGTCGGCGTTGGGGTGGGGGTGATGCTGGTCTGTGGGAAGTCCAGCACGGGTTCCGCCAGGGGTTCTACGTCCGCGTTTGAGTCCGAGCAACCGGCCAGCAGCGACGCGGCGAGGGCGGCTGCGGCAAAGGCAGAGAAAGTGCGGCTGCGATTCACGGATCGGTTCCTTTCGGGGTACGCGTTAGGTAGCGCACCGGTGGGCACGATTGTTTAACGTGTACAGGCTAGCGGATGAGAATACGGGAAACCGCGTCATGGCCCCTTTGTGGCGTGAAAGCTATGGTTTGACGCAACGATTACACTCGGTTGGGATTGACCGAAGACGGGAGTAGATAGGCGCATATGGCAACTACGCACGACAGCGCGAACCTGCTCAAGTGCTCTTTTTGCGGGAAGAGCCAGCAGCAGGTGCGCAAGCTCATCGCCGGCGGCGGCGTCTACATCTGCGACGAGTGCATCGAGCTGTGCAACGAGATCATCGAGGAGGAGCTCGCCGGCGCGCAGAACAATAAGGGCGCGGACGACCCGGACCGTCTGCCGCGCCCGAGCGAGATCACGGCGTTTTTGGACGAGTACGTCATTGGCCAAGACACCGCGAAGCGGACGCTCGCGGTGGCGGTGTACAACCACTACAAGCGGATCAAGGCGGAAGGTTCCAATGTGTCCAGCCGCAAGCGGGACGAGGACGTGGAGATCGCCAAGTCCAACATCCTCCTGCTCGGCCCCACTGGCTCGGGCAAGACCTACCTGGCGCAAACGCTTGCGCGAATGCTGAATGTGCCGTTCGCCATCGCGGACGCCACCAGCCTCACCGAGGCGGGCTACGTGGGCGAGGACGTGGAGAATATCCTGCTGAAGCTTTTGCAGGCTGCGGATTTCGACGTCAACCGCGCGCAGCAGGGCATCATCTACGTTGACGAGGTGGATAAGATCTCGCGCAAGTCCGAGAACCCGTCCATTACCCGCGACGTCTCCGGTGAGGGTGTGCAGCAGGCGTTGCTGAAGATCCTGGAGGGCACCACCGCATCGGTGCCGCCGCAGGGCGGGCGCAAGCACCCGAACCAGGAGTTCATCCAGGTGGACACCACGAACATCCTGTTCATCGTCGCGGGCGCCTTTGCGGGGCTGGACAAGGTGGTCGCGGAGCGTGTGGGTAAGAAGGGCATCGGCTTCGGCGCGGAGATCGACTCGAAGGAGCAGCGCGACGAGGCGGACCTGCTCGCCCAGGTGCAGCCGGGCGATCTGGTGAAGTTCGGTCTGATCCCGGAGTTCATCGGCCGTCTGCCGATCCTCGCGCACGTGAACGACTTGGACCGCGATTCGATGAAGCGTGTGCTCACGGAGCCGAAGAACTCGCTGGTAAAGCAGTACCAACGCCTGTTTGCCATGGACGGCGCGGAGCTGACCGTCACTGACGGGGCGCTCGGTGTGATCGCCGATAAGGCGGCGGAGCGCAAGACGGGCGCGCGCGGCCTGCGCGCGATTATGGAGGAGCTGCTCGTTCCCATCATGTACGAGCTGCCGGACCGCGAGAACGTCGCGGAGGTTGTGGTCGATGAGGCTGCGGCCCTCGGCGAGGGGGAGCCGAAGTACATCGAGGCCGAGGAGAAGCAGTCAGCTTAGGAGCGCACCTTCGGCCCGTTAGACGATCCGGCCTTCGTCGCCGTAGATGTCGAACAGTTCGTCCGGCTCCGCGTCCTCGGTAGGTGTCGGGGTGGCTTCGAGGTAGGACTCGTAGCCGGAGTACGAGATGTTTGAGGTCAAAAACGCCAGTACGGTGTCGATGACCATGCGGCGCATGCCGTCGACGTTGCGGCGGCTTTCGACGTCGACGCCGAAGACGTGTTTGGCGGTGGCGGCGTTGCCGACGCGGTAGAGGCACAGCGACGAGATTAGGGTGAGCAGGTCCACCGCGGTGATGCCGGGGCGGAACGCGCCGGCGTCCTGGCCGGCGAGCAGGAGCCGCTCGGCGTGGAGGGTGACGTCGCGCACGCCGGCGAGTGCCGAGGCGTCTTCGGCCGCTACAGCCGGGTCCAGGTTTTCCCGCAGGATCAGTTTCACGGCGTCGGGGTTGTGCAAAAAGGCGTGGTAGAGCGCGTCGACGAAGCGGCGCATCCCTTCTACCGGGACGGCGTGCGAGCGGTTGAGGATGTTTTCCGGCGGCGCGAGCTGTTCCAGTGCGAGGCGCAGCGCCGCGGCGTAGAGGCCGCGCTTGTCGCCGAAGTGGTAGTGGATCATCCGCTTGGTCATGCCGGTTTTCTTGGCCAGCGTTTCCACTTTCGCGCCGGTGTAGCCTTTGCGGGCGAATGCGGCCAGGGCGGCGCGGACCACGGCGTCAGGGGAGGTCACGTCGGCACCGTCGGTCACGTCCATCCCCTTTCGTTTGAAATACCCCTCAATCGTGCACCAGATGCCCACTCTCGGGCGTATAGCCGTGAAATTCCGCCCCGGCCGGGGGTAGATTATCTGTGAGTCAACGCACACGACGTACGAGAAGAGGAGAAAGACATATGGCAAAGATCGTGGTCACCGGTGCCGCCGGCAACATCGCCTACTCCCTGTTGTGGCGCATCGCCGCCGGCGACGTCTTCGGCGACGAGCCGGTGGATCTGACCCTGCTGGAGATCCCGGCCGCGGTGCGCGCCGCGGAGGGCACCGCGATGGAGCTTGCGGATTCCGCGCTGCCGCTGGTGGGCAACATCGAGGTCACCGACGATGCCGCCAAGGCCTTCGACGGGGCAGAGGCCGCCTTCTTAGTCGGCGCGAAGCCGCGCGGCAAGGGCGAGTCCCGCTCGGACATGCTCGTCGCCAACGGTCAGATCTTCAAGCGCCAGGGCGAGGCCATCAACAACGGCGCCGCCGACGGCATCCGCGTCCTCGTGGTGGGCAACCCGGCCAACACCAACGCCTATATCGCCTCGAAGGCGGCGCCGGACGTGCCGAAAGACCGCTTCAACGCGTTGATGCGCCTGGACCACAACCGGGCGCAGTCGATGTTGGCGGACCGGCTGCAGGTGCCGTCGAGAAGCATTGAGCGCCTCGTGGTGTGGGGCAACCACTCGGACACGCAGTTCCCGGACGTGACCTACGCCACCGCCGACGGCGCCCCGGTGGAGGTGGAGCGCGACTGGTACACCGAGGAGTTCATCCCGCGCGTGGCCAAGCGCGGCGCGGAGATCATCGAGGTGCGCGGCAAGTCCTCCGCGGCATCCGCGGCCTCGGCGTCGGTGGACCACATGCGCGACTGGGTGCAGGGCACCGATGGGCGGTGGGCGACGGTCGCGTTGCCGTCGACAGGCGAGTACGGCGTGGACGAGGGCCTCATGTTCGGCTTCCCGGCCGTAAGCGACGGCAGCTGGCGGGTCGTCGAGGGGCTCGAGCTTAACGACGACCAAAGGACCCGTCTCAACACCAACATCGAGGCCCTGCGGAAGGAAGCCGCCATCGCCGACAAGCTGTTTTAGGGCGCTGGTTAAGATAGGGCGCGTGACTGAGACGAACGATCTGAACCGCGCGAACCAACTGCCCAAGTCGTGGGAGCCCAGCGCCCACGAACGCGACCTGTACGAGGGCTGGGTCGACGCCGGGTATTTCACGGCGGATCCGCAGTCGGACAAGCCCGCGTACTCGATCGTGCTGCCGCCGCCGAACGTGACCGGCCAGCTGCACATGGGCCACGCGCTCGACCACACGCTGATGGATTCTTTGGTGCGCCGCAAGCGCATGCAGGGCTTCGAGGTGCTGTGGCTGCCGGGCATGGACCACGCCGGCATTGCCACCCAGACCAAGGTGGAGGCCAAGCTCAAGGCGGAAGAGGGCAAGGACCGCTACGACTACGGGCGCGAGGAGTTCATCGAGCGCGTCTGGGAGTGGAAGGAACAGTACGGCGGCACCATCACCACGCAGATGCGTGCCATCGGCGACTCGGTGGACTGGTCGCGCGAGCGCTTCACGCTTGACGACGGCCTGTCGCGCGCCGTGCAGACCATCTTCAAGCAGCTCTACGACCGCGGCCTGGTCTACCGCGACTACCGCCTGGTCAACTGGTCGCCGGTGCTGGAGACTGCCGTTTCCGACATCGAGGTGGTGTACAAGGATGTCGAGGGCGAGTTCGTCTCCATCCGCTACGGCTCGCTCAACGACGACGAGCCGCACCTGATCGTCGCCACCACTCGTGTGGAGACGATGCTTGGCGACGTCGCTATCGCCGTGCACCCGGAAGACGAGCGCTACGCGCACCTCATCGGCGAGGTCTTCGAGCACCCGCTGCGCGAGGATTTGAAGCTTGAGGTCATCGCGGACGATTACGTGGACATGGAGCTGGGCACGGGTGCGGTGAAGATCACCCCGGCGCACGACCCGAACGACTACGAGATGGGCCTGCGCCACAACTTGGACATGCCGATTGTCATGGACGAGAAGGGCCGCATCGCCGACACCGGCACCCGCTTCGACGGCATGACCCGCGAAGAGGCCCGCGTAGCCGTGCGCGAGGCGTTGGCGGAGCAGGGCCGCATTGTCAAGGAGGTGCGCCCGTACGTGCACTCCGTGGGTCACTCGGAGCGCTCCGGCGAGCCGATCGAGCCGCGGCTGTCGCTGCAGTGGTTTGTCAAGGTCGACGAGCTGGCGAAGATGTCCGGCGACGCCGTGCGCTCCGGCGACACTGTCATCCACCCGGAGTCCATGGAGAAGCGTTACTTCGACTGGGTGGACAACATGCACGACTGGACGATCTCGCGCCAGCTGTGGTGGGGCCACCGCATCCCGATCTGGTACGGCCAGGAGGACGAAAACGGCGAGCGCGACGTGGTCTGCGTCGGCCCCGACGAGCAGCCGCCGGCAGGCTACGAGCAGGACCCGGACGTGCTGGACACCTGGTTCTCGTCTGCCCTGTGGCCGTTTTCCACGATGGGCTGGCCGGAGAAGACCCCGGAGCTGGAGAAGTTCTTCCCCACGACCGTGCTGGTCACCGCCTACGACATCCTGTTCTTCTGGGTGGCGCGCATGATGATGTTCGGCACCTTCGCCGGCCAGGAAACTCCTGAGATCCTTGGGGCCGGAGCGGAGCGGAGGCCCCAAGTTCCGTTCGAGCACCTCTACCTGCACGGCCTGGTGCGCGACGAAAAGGGCCGCAAGATGTCCAAGTCCCTGGGCAACGGCATCGACCCGATGGACTGGGTGGAGCGCTACGGCGCGGACGCGCTGCGCTTCGCCCTGGCCCGCGGCGCGAACCCGGGCGTGGACCTGCCCATCGGCGAGGACCACGCAACCGCGGCCCGCAACTTCGCCACCAAGCTGTTCAACGCCACCAAGTTCGCGCTGATGAACGGCGCGCACGTGGATAAGTTGCCGGCCCGCGAGGCGCTCACGGACGCGGACCGCTGGATCCTGGACCGCGCCGAGGAAGTGCGCGCCAAGGTGGACGCCTACCTGGACGACTACCAGTTTGCCAAGGCCAACGAGGCGCTCTACCACTTCGCGTGGGACGAGCTGTGCGACTGGTACCTGGAGATCGCCAAGACGCAGATCCCCAGGGAGGGCGAGACCGAGCAGGGCGAAAACACCAAGATCGTCCTCGGCCGCGTGCTCGACGTCATGCTGCGCCTGCTGCACCCGACCATGCCGTTTGTCACCGAGGTGCTGTGGAAGGCGCTCACCGGCGAGGAAACCGTCACCACCGCGCCGTGGCCGACCGCGGACGACACCAACGGCGGCGCCGAGACTGACACTCAGGCGCGCACCCGCGTCGAGGACGCCATCAAGCTCATCACCGAGCTGCGCCGCTTCCGCTCCGACCAAGGGGTGAAGCCGTCACAGAAGGTGCCGGCCCGCGTCGACTTCGCGTCCGCGGACCTGGCGGAGCTGGAGGACGTGGTCCGCCAGATTGCCAGGGTGGAAAAGCCGGGGGAGGACTTTAGCGCGTCGGCAAGCATTGAAATGCGCCTGAGCAAGGCGAACCTCGACGTCGCGCTGGACACCTCCGGCACCGTCGACGTCGCCGCCGAGCGCAAGCGCCTGGAAAAGGAGCTTGCCGCGGCGCAAAAGGAGCTGGACACCACCGGCGCGAAGCTGGCCAATGAGCAGTTCCTGGCCAACGCGCCAGAGGCCGTGGTGGAAAAGATCAAGGTCCGCCAGCAGGTCGCGCAGGAAGAGTTCGAGCGCGTCACCGCACGCCTGGAACAGCTGCCGGAGGCCTAAGTGGCTAACGAAGAGTTTGAACTGCCCGAGCTTCCGGAGCAGTACGACATCCAGCAGACCGACGCCGGCCTGACGCTCAACCTCGGTGCGCCGGGGGAGAGCAACGAGACCGAAACGCTCGCCCCGCGCGGCGTGAGCGAAGAAGACCTAGCCGCGCTCGCGCAGGTGGAAGCCGAACTCACCGCCCGCTGGCCAGAGACGGACATCGACCCGTCGCTGGAGCGCATCGAACTGCTCATGGATTTCCTCGGTGAGCCGCAGAAGTCCTTCAAAGTCATCCACGTCGCCGGCACCAACGGCAAGACGTCCACGGTGCGGATGGTGGAGTCGCTGCTGCGCTCCTTTGGCAACCGGGTGGGCCGCACGACGAGTCCGCACCTGCAGTCCGTCACCGAGCGCATCGGCATCGACGGCGAGCCGATCCACCCGGCGGATTTCGTGCGCATCTACCGCGAGATCGAGCCGTACATCCAGATGGTGGACGAGCGCACCGGCGTGCCCATGAGCTACTTCGAGGTGATGGTCGGCCTCGCGTTCGCGGCGTTCGCGGATGCGCCTGTGGACGTCGCCGTGGTCGAAGTCGGTATGGGCGGGCGCTGGGACGCCACCAACGTGGTCGACGCCGACGTGGACGTGATCACGCCCGTCGGCCTGGACCACACCGACTACCTGGGCGAGACCCTCACCGAGATCGCGGGCGAAAAGGCCGGGATTATCCGCAGCGCGGACGCCGTGGCCGTGATCGGCCAGCAGGACCCGGACGCGATGCGCGTGATCTTGGAGCGCACCGTGGAGGTCGGCGCGCCGGTGGCGCGGTTCAGCCAGGAGTTCGGCGTGGCAGCCAGCGAGGTGGCCGTGGGCGGGCAGACGCTCACGCTCAAGGGGCTGTCGGGCGAGTATGCGGACGTGTTCATCCCGTTGTCCGGCCCGCACCAGGCGCACAACGCATCGGTGGCGCTGGCGGCGGTGGAGGCGTTCCTCGGCGCGTCCGCCGAGCGCACGCTCGATGCCGATACCGTGCGCGAGGGGTTCGCCGCCACCACCTCGCCGGGCCGGTTGGAGCGCGTGCGCGCCACCCCCACGACGTTCATCGACGCCACCCACAACCCGCACGGCGCGCAGGCGCTCGCGGCAGCACTCGAGCGCGACTTCGACTTCACGCGCCTGATCGGCGTGCTCGGCATTTTGGGCGACAAAGACGACCGGGGCATCATGGAGGCGCTCGAGCCGGTGCTCACCGAGGTCGTGATCACGCAGAACACCTCTCCGCGCGCCACGGACGCCTACGAGCTGGCGGAAACCGCCCGCGAGGTGTTCGGCGACGAGCGCGTGCACGTCGAGGAGCACTTGCCGTCCGCCTACGAGCTCGCCGTGGAGCTGGCGGAGGAGGCGCTCGCCGAGGTGGGCGTGCAGTCCGGCTCCGGCGTGCTCATCACCGGCTCGGTGGTCACCGCCGGCGAGGCCCGCGCGATGTTTGGAAAGGACCCGCAATGACACGCAGCAACCAGCAGATGGGCCCGCTCGGCCCCGGCAAGCAGCCGGTCAAAGACCCGATGTCGGGGCTGACCGGCGTGCTCTCCGGCACGCTGATCATGGAGGCCATCACGGTTCTGCTTATCCTCACCGTCATCCTCAAAGTCGACGGCGGCGAGCACTGGACCACTTTCAACTGGGTCTACATCACCGTGATCGGCCTGGCGCACGTGGTCATGGCGTTTTTCCAGAAGAAGCCGGCTGCGCTCTGGATCGACATTGCGCTGCAGATCCCGCTGATCTTCGGCTTCTTCATCCACTGGTCGGTCACGGCGGTGGGCATCATCTTCGGCATCGTGTGGTACTTCGTCATCCGCATGCGTTCGGAGATCGTCCAGCGTATGCGCGGCGGCTACCTCACCACCCAGCACTTGGGCACTTAGAGGGGCACTTAGAGGTCCTTGCGCAGGATCTTGCCGGCGGCGTTGCGAGGGATCGCGTCCACGAACGCCACGGCGCGCACCTTTTTGTAGGCGGTCACGCGCGCCGCCACCCAGTCCATCACTTGGGCCTCGTCTAGGGGCCCATGCTTGACGACGAAAGCCTTCGGTACCCCGCCGCGCTCGGCAACAGCCACGTCGCTGATCTGCGGGTGCGTCAGCAGCAGTGCCTCGAGTTCGGCCGGGGCGATCTGGAACCCGTGGTACTTGAACACGTCCTTGGCGCGGTCCACGACCGTGACGGTCTCGTCCGGGTTCACCCGCGCGATGTCGCCGGTGCGCAGCCAGCCGTCCACGATGGCGTTGCGGGTGGCCTCCGGGTTGCCCAGGTAGCCGCGCATGATCTGGGGGCCGCGGACCTGCAGCTCGCCGTTGGCGCCGTCGGGCAGCTCCGCGCCGGTATCCGAGTCCACCACGCGGAACTCAGTGTTGGGGATGGCGTACCCGATGGTGCCCGGATTGGATTTTCCGGCGATGCCGACGTGCGTCACAGGCGAGGATTCGGTGGTGCCGTAGCCCTGCAGCATGACAATGCCGAGGCGGTCCTCGACCCGGCGAGCCAGCGCCTCGTCTAAGGGCGCGGCGCCGCAAACCATGTGGGCGCAGGCGGCGAAATCAGCCGGGCCGATAGCGGGGGAGTTCGCCAGCGCCAGCGCGATCGGCGGGGCGATGAAGCTGAGCTCGATGGAGTGCACGCGGTGGGCGCGCGCGAACTCGGCGAGGTCGAAGCGCGCGGCGGTGAACACGTGCCGGCCCGCGGCAAGCGAGGACAGCAGCAGCGTGTTCAATCCGTAGATGTGGGAAAACGGCAGGGGAGCGGCCACGCGGGTGCCCTCGCCGATGCCGCTGGCGGATAGCGCCGCGTTGAACTGCACCGCGTTGGCGGTAATCGAGCGGTGGGTCAACTCCACGCCTTTGGGCAGCCCGGTGGTGCCGGAGGAAAACGGGATGACCGCCACCGAGCCCGGGTCCGCCGGAGCAAAAGCGTCGGCGGGGCCGGGGGCGAGATCGCCCGGCTCGATTCGGTCGGTGACGCCGGCGAGGGCGGAAAGGCGCGACGCTTCGGCGTCGATAAGCGAATGCCCGATCAGGCACGCCGTCGCACCCGTGCGCGAGACGGCGAGCAGCGCGGCCACGAAGTCGATGGAGTTGGGCAGCCGCAGCTCAACCACACTGCCCGGGCCCACGCCGCGGTTGCGCAGGCGGGTGGCGGCCGCGTCCGCTACCGCCCACAGCTCGTCGTAGGTGACGGTGCGGCCTGTGTCGTACTCCGTGATGGCGGGCAGCTCCCCGCGCGGAACCAGGCGGTCGAGCGCGGTGTTCGGCAGCGCGACATCTGGCAGGAAAGAGCTGTGCACCAT
The DNA here is from genome assembly GCF_026930265.1 of Corynebacterium pilbarense. NCBI lineage: Bacteria > Bacillati > Actinomycetota > Actinomycetes > Mycobacteriales > Corynebacteriaceae > Corynebacterium > Corynebacterium pilbarense. Next base: position 137,504 of record NZ_JANRML010000004.1, on the reverse strand, counting down.
GGGCAACAAGGCTACGGTATGGCCCATGCGCATCGTGAGTTTCGCCCTAGCCGCCGTGTTTTCCATCGTCGCTGTGGTGACCGTGTACACAACCCTGCCCGGGTGGGTGGGCACCGCGGCGATCGTCGCCGCCGGGCTGTTTTTGGTGCTCGGGTTCTACGAGCAGTACAAGCTTCGGGAAGATGTCGCGCCCGAGCTTGACGACGAACAACGCGCTACCGTCCAGCGCATGAAAGCCGAGGGCAACTTCCAGCTTGCGGTGCAGCAGGTGCAGCTGTGGTTCCGGGGCGCCACCGCGGAGGACGCAGCGCGCCTCGTACGGGAGGCGTAAATACGACTTTGGGGTAAGATTTTGGGCTATGACTGAACGTACTCTGATCCTGATCAAGCCCGACGGTGTTGCAAACGGCCACGTCGGCGACATCATCTCCCGCATCGAGCGCAAGGGCCTGAAGCTTGTGGAGCTGGACCTGCGCACCGCAGACCGCGAAACCGCTGAGAAGCACTACGCCGAGCACAAGGACAAGCCGTTCTTCGGTGAGCTGGTGGACTTCATCACCTCCGCTCCGCTGGTCGCCGGCATCGTCGAGGGTGAGCGCGCCATCGAGGCGTGGCGCCAGCTGGCCGGCGGCACCGACCCGGTTGCCAAGGCCACCCCGGGCACCATCCGCGGCGACTTCGCACTGTCCGTGGCGGAAAACGTTGTCCACGGCTCCGACTCGCCGGAGTCCGCTGAGCGCGAGATCGGCATCTGGTTCCCGAACCTCTAAGCGCACGTCGTCACGCACACCGCAGCCGCCACGGCTGCGGTGTTTTTCACGTCTAGGGCGGGGGAATTTCAGTCGCGACGGGCCACTTGTTGTATAAATAGAGTCGCATGTAATCCGCATAGTGAGAAAGGTGAACCGTGGTGGCATCTCGCAGCGAGCAGGCACGGGCGGTGGAGAAACGCTCTGCGATCCTGGATGCGGCGATTGACCTGTTGCTTGCGGAGGGGCTCAAGGGGCTGACGCACCGGCAGGTCGCGGCGGCGGCATCGGTGCCGGTGGGATCCATCGGGTACTACTACTCCACACGCGACAAGCTGGTGGCCACCTGCTTCGAGCAACTGGTGCAGGGCCGTCTCGAGGCGATGGAGCGCGCGAAGGGCGCAGAGGTCGAACTTTCAGACCCGGTGCAGCTGGCCGAGGCGGTCGTCGACGTTGTGGCGTGCGGGCAGACGCCGCGCGCGAGTGCGGTGGTCGCCGCGTTCATCGAGGCCCAGCGCGAAACAGGCAAAGTCGGCGACTACGTCCGCCAATCCACGGACGAGCTCAAAGATCTCATCGCGGCGCTTTTGCAACGCGCCGGTGTGGATTTCAACGCCGCGCGGGTGCTGCAGATCGTGGTCGGCACCGCGCTGACTGAACGCCACGAGAACGCCCCCGTTGCGGCGGTGGCCGACCTTCTGCGACTGGCCGAGAAGTAATCCTTGCCCCGCACCCCAGGTATCGCTGTGCCACAATGGTAAGCGCAAGCGTCGCCTGGCGGCGCTAGGAAACTTTCACATGTACCGCACCGTGGGGTTCGCCGTGCGGCCGCTTCGGCAACGTTTTGCCAGCGCCCGGCCCACCCCTGCCGGGTTGCGGCTGAGCAAAATTGGAGAGTGACGCACATTGGCTGGTCACAAGGCATCCGAAGAGAATATTTACGCCGCGTTCGACCGTTCCCAGCTGGCGGAGAAAACCCGCGTTTTCACGTTGGCTAAAGCGCTGGGCGTGCCGTCGAAGGAGCTCGTGGTCGCGCTGTCGGAGCTCGGCGTGGTCAAAGTTGCGCAGTCGACGCTGACGCGCGCTGAAAGCGAGCAGCTTCTCGACGCACTCGCGAACACCGCCGCCGCCACCACAGGTGACGATGAGACCGCAGACGACGCCGCGGACGAGAAGATCCGCCAGCGCGTGCGCAAGGACGTGGAAAACGAGATCCACCAGATCGAGGAAAAGGTCGAGGCGGACCTGCGCGACAACCCGCTGACCGACGTCGAGCCGGAGATCACCCCCGTGCCGGAGGAGACCCCCAACCGCGCCCCCGTCTTCAAGGCCCCGGAGCGAAAGCGCCGCCGCGCCACCCGCGCCGCGGCGCCGAGCGAGGAGAAGGAGCCCGAGCCTATCGACGAGGCTTCGCCGGAGGACGCGGATAAGCAAGAGCCCGAAGTGATTGAAGAGCCGAAGGCGATCAAGGGCTCATCCCGTTTGGAAGCGCAGCGCCGCCGCCGCACAGAGAAGCGCGAAGAGCAGCGCAAACGCTCCCGCATTGTCAGCCAGGCCGAGTTCTTGGCGCGCCGCGAGTCCGTCGAGCGCCACATGGTGGTGCGCGAGCGTGACCGCCACGACGGCCACGGCAAGATTACCCAGGTGGGCGTGCTCGAGGATGGGCTGCTGGTGGAGCACTTCGTCACCGCCGAGAGCCAGTCCTCCATGATCGGCAACATCTACTTGGGGCGCGTGCAGAACGTGCTGTCCAGCATGGAGGCCGCGTTCATCGACATCGGGCAGGGCCGCAACGGCGTGCTCTACGCCTCCGAGGTGGACTGGAAGGCCGCCGGTTTGGGTGGGCGCTCTCGCCGCATCGAGCAGGCCCTCAAGTCCGGCGACCAGGTGCTGGTGCAGGTGACCAAGGACCCCGTCGGCCACAAAGGTGCGCGCCTGACCACCCAGATCTCGCTGGCCGGGCGCTACCTGGTGTACGTGCCGGGCGGGCGCAGCGCGGGCATTTCCCGCAAGCTGCCGGCGCCGGAGCGTAAGCGCCTGAAAGAAATCCTGAATAACGTCGTGCCCGGCAAGGGCGGGGCGATCATCCGTACCGCCGCCGAAAATGTGCCGGAAGAGGCCATCGCGGCCGACGTGAACCGGCTGCACAACCAGTGGACCGCGATCCAGGAGCAGGCGGAAAAGGAGAAAAACTCCAAGGGCGCGAAACCGGTGACCCTCTACGAGGAGCCGAACATCCTGGTCAAGGTTGTGCGCGACCTGTTCAACGAGGACTTCACCTCGCTCATCGTGGACGGTCGCAAGCCGTGGAACACCGTCCACGCCTACGTGCAGTCCGTCGCCCCGGACCTGTTGGATCGGCTGGAAAAGTTCGACCGCTCCAGCCACGACGGCAAGGACGCCTTCGAGGTCCACCGCATCGACGAGCAGCTGCAAAAGGCGCTGTCGCGCACCGTGTGGCTGCCTTCGGGTGGCACCCTGGTCATCGACCGCACCGAGGCCATGACCGTCATCGACGTCAACACCGGCAAGTTCACCGGCTCCGGCGGCTCGCTGGAAGAGACGGTCACCTCCAACAACTTGGAGGCGGCCGAGGAGATCGTGCGCCAGATCCGCCTGCGCGACATCGGCGGCATGATCATCATCGACTTCATTGACATGATCCTCCCCGAAAACCAGGAGCTCGTGCTGCGCCGCCTTAACGAGGCGCTCGGCCGCGACCGCACCCGCCACCAGGTCTCCGAGGTCACCTCCCTGGGCCTGGTGCAGATGACCCGAAAGCGCCTGGGCAACGGCCTGCTGGAGACGTTTTCCACCGAGTGCGAGTGCTGCGGCGGCCGCGGCATCATCGTCGCCGACGACCCCGTCGAGCACGACCCGTACTCCGAGCGCGGCCGCGACGAGCGCTCCAAGCGCCGTTCGCGTGACGACGAGCACCGCTCCTCCCGCGGCCGGAACAAGCCCGCCGACTCAGACGCCGAGACCACGCGCGGGGGCGAGCAGCCCTCGCGCGGGACGCGCCGTTCCAAGCGCAAGCACCTCAACGAAGACGAGATGGACAACTTGCTCAACTCGATCTTCAGCGACGACAGTAACGACAGCGGCGACAGCGAGGACGCAGCCGGCGACGGCAGCGACAACGACGCTTCCGAGGGGCGCCGCCGTTCCTCGCGCCGCAGGGGCCGCCGCGGGGGCAACCGCGGCCGCGGGCCCCAGTCAGACGCCCAAGGCAAGCAGGAAGAGAGCCGGGCAAACGGCAAGGACGCCCCGCAGCAGAGCTTCGAGGAAGCGGTGGAGGAGTTCGACAACTCGCCACGCCGCAAGCGGCGCACCCGCGGCAATTCCCGCTCCGACGTCCGCCCGCGCCGCGAGGACTACCAGGACACCGCCGCCGAGACTGCCCCGGACACCGAGAAAGATGAACCGGCAGCGAAGGCGAAGCCGGCGGCGGGCCGCCGGGGCCGCCGCCGCGCCGTGCGCAAGTCCAACGCCACAGCCAGCGCCACAACCAACGCAGCAGCCACGCAGCGCGACGCTGGATCTGGGGAGAAGGAGAAGTGTCGGGAGGCGGAGCGCCGTCGAGAAGCAAAGGCTTCCCCGCGGCGCGGACGCAGGCGCGCCACCCGCCGCAGCAGCTAACGCGGTTTGGTAAAGCGCATGGTGCCGGTGTAGTCTTGCCGAGTCGCTGTTTCGGGGCGTGCCGCCTCGTTGCCTACGCATGCGGGCACGGCAGGCCGCAATAGGCCCCGAAGCGCTAAAACTGTTCCATTTCCGCCCCCGAGCATGCAGGGGGCGGGCGAGTAGAGATAAGGGGTAACCCTCTATGTACGCGATCGTCAAGACCGGCGGCAAGCAGTACAAGGTTGCCGAGGGCGACCTCGTCAAGGTCGAGAAGCTTGAGGGTGAAGCAGGCGACAAGGTCGAACTCACCCCGATCCTTCTCGTAGATGGCGCAGACGTCACCTCCGGTGCCGACGCACTGTCCAAGGTCAACGTGACCGCAGAGATCGTCGAGCACGGCAAGGGCAAGAAGGTCAACATTCTGAAGTACAAGAACAAGACCGGCTACAAGGTCCGCCAGGGCCACCGCCAGCCGCAGACCACCGTCAAGATCACCGGCATTAAGTAACCACTAGGAGAATTTGAACAATGGCAACCAAGAAGGGTGCATCCAGCTCCTCGAACGGTCGTGACTCTGAGTCCAAGCGCCTCGGTGTGAAGCGCTTCGGTGGCCAGCAGGTCAAGGCCGGCGAGATCCTCGTCCGTCAGCGCGGCACCAAGTTCCACCCGGGCGACAACGTCGGCCGCGGCGGCGACGACACGCTGTTCGCACTGACCGCAGGCTCCGTCCAGTTCGGCATCAAGCGCAAGCGCCGCATTGTCAACATCGTCCCGGCCGACGGCCAGGGCGTTGCTTCCGAGGTCCTCGAGCAGGCTGAGGCAGCAGGCGTTGTCGAGGAAGGCACCGCCGACGAGGCAACCGCCACCGCGTAACCGCGAAGCGTAGGCGCCGCCGGTCCAATCGGGCCGACGGCGCTTTTTGCTTATCATCGTCCGTGTCCTAAAGAAAGGCGGCAAACCACCATGGCCCAATTCGTTGATCGCGCAACCCTGCACCTGCAAGCAGGCGACGGCGGCCACGGCTGCACGTCCGTCCACCGCGAAAAGTTCAAGCCGCTCGGCGGGCCGGACGGCGGCAACGGCGGCCACGGCGGCGACATCATCCTCGAGGTGTCCACCCAAGTGCACACGCTGCTGGACTTCCAGTACCGCCCGCACATCAAGGCGCAACGCGGCGCGAACGGCGCAGGTGACTGGCGCAACGGCGCGCGCGGCGAGGACCTCGTGCTGGAGGTGCCGGTGGGCACGGTGGTGCGCAGCGAGGACGGCGATGTGCTCGCCGACCTGACCGTGCCGGGCACCCGCTTCATCGCCGCGGAGGGCGGCTTCGGAGGCTTGGGCAACGCAGCCTTGGCGACGGCGAAGCGCAAAGCCCCCGGTTTCTCGCTGAAAGGCGAACCTGGCGAGGCACACGACCTGATCCTGGAACTGAAGTCGATGGCGGATGTTGGCCTGGTCGGGTTCCCGTCGGCAGGCAAATCCTCGCTTATTTCTGTGGTGTCCGCCGCGAAGCCGAAGATCGCGGACTACCCGTTTACCACGCTCGCGCCGAACCTGGGTGTGGTCAACGTCGGCCACGACACCTTCACCATCGCGGACGTGCCCGGCCTGATCCCGGGCGCGAGCGAGGGCAAGGGACTCGGCCTGGACTTTTTGCGCCACATTGAGCGCACCGCGGTGCTCGCGCACATCGTGGACGTGGCCACGATGGAACCGGGCCGCGACCCGATCTCCGACATCGAGGCCCTCGAACACGAGCTGGACACCTACGCCGACGCCCTCGACATGGACTCCGGCCTGGGCGACCTGCGCGAGCGCCCGCGTCTCGTGGTGCTGAACAAGATGGATATCCCGGAGGCCAAGGAGCTCGCCGAGTTTCTCCGCGCGGACATCGAGGAGAAGTTCGGCTGGCCGGTGTACATGATCTCCACCGCCACCCGCGAGGGCCTGGACGAGCTGAAGTGGGCGCTGTGGGACATCGTCAAGCGCACCCGCAAAAAGCGTCGCACCATGCCTATCGACGAACCACAGGTCATCCGCCCCAAAGCCCTCAGCCGACGCGGCGAGGACGGCGGCGTGGAGGTCGTGCGCGACCCCATGTACCCGGAAGGCTGGCTGGTCACCGGCGAAAAGGTGGAGCGCTGGGTGCGCCAGACGGACTTCGAAAACGACGAAGCCGTCGGCTACCTGTCGGACCGTTTGAACAAGGCAGGCGTGGAAGACATGCTTCGCAAGGCCGGCGCCCACGAGGGCGACACGGTCACCATCGGCGAGATTTCCTTCGACTGGGAGCCGACCATCGGCGGCGACCCGACGCTGGCCGGCCGCGGCCAGGACGCACGCCTGGGCGGCACGGACCGCACGTCCGCGGCGGAGCGCAAGCGTGCGTCCCAGGCCCGCCGCGGCCTGATCGACGAGTACGACTACGGCACCGGCGAGGAAGCCGACCGCGAGCGCTGGCAGGGCTAGAACCGCGTAGACTCCAAACGCATGACTTCCCTCCGCGAAGAGATCGCCGCCGCCCGCCGCATTGTGGTCAAGCTGGGAACAAGTTCTCTGGTCAACGCCTCAGGCGAGCTGGATTCGGCGAAGATTGACGGCATCGTGGACGCTATCGAACACCGCATCGCGCGCGGTTCCGAAGTGGTCGTGGTTTCCTCGGGTGCCATCGCGGCGGGCATGGGGCCGCTGGGGCTGAAGGCCCGCCCGCGCGATCTGGCCACCAAGCAGGCGGCCGCGTCGGTGGGGCAGATCCACCTCGCGCAGGTGTGGGGTGCCTCCTTTGCGCGCTACTGCCGCACCATCGGCCAGGTGCTGCTCACGCAAAGCGACGCCGGGTCCCGCGAGCGCGCCCGCAACGCGCAGCGCACCATCGACAGGCTGCGTCAGATGGGCGCGGTGCCGATCGTCAATGAGAACGACACCGTGGCCACCTCCGAGATGCGCTTCGGCGACAACGACCGCCTCTCCGCCATCGTGGCCACCCTCGTGTCCGCGGAGGCGCTGGTGCTGCTGTCGGACGTGGACGGCCTGTACGACAAAAATCCATCAGACCCGAGCGCCAAGCTTGTCGACGAAGTCCGTTCCGGCAACGACCTCACCGACGTCGAAGCCGGCGACGGGGGCGTTTTCGGCACCGGCGGCATGGCGGCGAAGGTCTCGGCCGCGCGCCTGGCCACCCGCGGCGGCGTGCCGGTGCTGCTCACCGCCACGGAGAAGATCGAAGACGCCCTCGAGAACGCGCAGGTGGGCACCGTGTTCCACACGCGCCCGGAGAGCAAGCTCAACGCCTGGAAGTTCTGGGCCCTCTACGCCGCGGACGCCGAGGGCGTGCTGCGCCTGGACGAGGGCGCCGTCGAGGCGGTCACCCGCGGCGGGACCAGCCTGCTCGCGGTGGGGATTACCGGCATCGAGGGGGAGTTCCACGCTGGCGACATCGTGGAGATCCTGGGCCCAGATTCGCAGGCTGTGGGGCGCGGCGAGGTGGCCTACGACGCCGCGGAGCTTGCCGCGATGTGTGGTCGCCACTCCGACGAGCTGCCCGCCCACCAGCGCAGGGCCGTGGTGCACGCGGACTACCTGTCCAACTACGCCTCGCGCCTGTAGTAGCTAGTCTGGGCGGGCATGAAGTTCACGTTTTTGCCCAAGCCCAAAGACGAGCCGATCGCCGCGTTGGAGGCGGAAGGCCACCAGCATGTGGCCCTGAAGGACAGCCCGGACATGATCCTCTTCGGCGGCGGCCCGGACGACTTCCCGGACCAGCTGCCCGATTCCGTCAAGGTCGTGCAGATCCAGTACGCCGGCGTGGAGAACCTGCAGGATGTCTTTGCCAAGCACGCTGCAAACGGTGTGCGTTTCGCCAACGCCGGCGGGCTGTACGACGACACCGTCGCCGAGTCCACCCTCGCGCTGCTGCTCGCCGTGGAGCACCGTATGAAAGCGGTGGATCGCGAGTGGAACAACACGCAGCTGTTCAAGGAGAAGGAGTACCTCTTCGACAACAAAAAGCTCGCGATCATCGGCGCCGGTGGCATCGGCAAGACGCTGATCCGTTTCCTTGAACCCTTCGGCATGGAGATCACTGCGGTGAACCGCTCAGGCAACCCCGTCGAGAGCGCGGACCACACCGTGACACTTTCCGACGATGTCTGGGCCAACCACGACTACTTCGTCCTGCTTGCCCCGCTCACCGAGGAAACCCGCCACATGGTCAACGCGGAGACCATCGAGAAAATGCCAGATAGCGCGGTGGTGGTCAATGTGGGGCGCGGGCCGCTCGTCGATACGCAGGCGCTCACGCAAGCGCTTGCCGACGGCCACCTGCGCGGCGCCGGCCTCGATGTGACAGAACCCGAGCCACTGCCCGCCGACCACGAGCTGTGGGGACTGGACAACTGCGTGATCACCCCGCACGTGGCCAACATCCCGCGGTTTATGGAGCGTCGCATCGGCGGGCTGGCCGCGAAGAACTGGGAGCTGTTTACCGCGGGCGAGAAGATGGCCACCGAAGTCGACGTCGAGGCTGGGTACTAGCATGCAGACTGACCAGCAAAGACAGGCCGAGCGCGAGGAGGTGCTCGCGAAGGCGCGCCGCGCGAAAGAGGTCGCGTCCGAGGTCGCGGCGCTGCCGACCCCGGCGAAGGACGCGGTGCTGCTTGCGGCCGCAGCTGCGCTGACCGAGCGCGCCGGGGAGATCCTCGAGGCCAACGCCCGCGACCTGGAGCAAGGCCGCGGCAACGGGCTCGCGGAATCCGTGCTGGACCGGCTCGCGCTCGACGAAGACCGCATCAACGGCATCGCCGGCGGCCTGCGCCAGGTCGCCGGGTTGCAGGACCCGGTGGGGGAGGTGCTCACCGGGCGCACGCTGCCCAACGGCATCCAGATGAAGAAGGTGCGCGTGCCGCTCGGCGTGATGGGCATGGTCTATGAAGCTCGTCCGAATGTCACCGTCGACGCGTTCGGGCTGGCGCTGAAATCCGGCAACGTGGCGCTGTTGCGCGGTTCGAAGACGGCGCGGGAATCCAACGCCGCCCTAGTCGAGGTGTTGCAGGACGTCCTCGCCGCCCACGACCTGCCGCGCGAGGCGGTGCAGCTGCTCCCGTGCGAAACCCACGATTCGGTGCAGGACCTCATCACCGCGCGTGGACTTGTCGACGTGGTGATCCCCCGCGGAAGCGCCCGCCTCATCGAGGCTGTGGTCACCGGCGCGACCGTGCCCACCATCGAGACGGGCACCGGCAACTGCCACTTCTACATCGACGGGTCTGCGGACCTGGACAAGGCCATCGCGATGCTCCTCAACGGCAAGACGCGCCGGGTCAGCGTGTGCAACGCCACGGAAACGGTGCTGATAGACGCCCGCCTCGCGGACGAGGACAAACGCGCGGTCGTTGCTGCGTTGCAGGCGGCGGGGGTTGAGGTGCACGGAGACGTCGAAAAGCATGCTGCGTTTGGTGCGAATGTGGTGCCCGCGACGGAGGCTGATTTCGCAGAGGAGTACCTCAGCATGGACATCGCGAGCGCCATCGTTGACGGCGTGGACGGGGCGATCGACCACATCACGCGCTACTCCAGCGGCCACACTGAGGCAATTGCGGCCCAAGACGCCAATGCTTTACGACGATTCGCTGACGCCGTCGACGCCGCAGCAGTCGTCCTCAACGCATCGACCGCCTTCACGGATGGGGAGCAGTACGGCATGGGGGCCGAAATCGGCATCTCCACCCAGAAATTGCACGCCCGCGGCCCGATGGCGCTACCCGAGCTGACCACCACCAAATGGATCCTGGAAGGTGCAGGCCAGGTGCGCTAGTCTATCTGCGTGCAAAAATCCCGTTCCTCCTGGCGCGCCCGTATCGGCCTGTTCGCCACCGCTGTCGCCACCGCCGTGACAGCCACCGTTTCCCCCGTCGCGCCCGTTCCGGAGGCCGACGCACAGACACGCTGCCCGGCCGTCGCCGTTATCGCCGCCCGCGGCTCCGGCCAAAACAGCCAGATCTACCCCACGCGCTACTCGGGTGGGGCGGCCTGGACCTCCAACGGCTGGGAGGCGGAGACCATCCGCGCCTTCCTGCAGCACGCGGAGCGCCGCTACGTGGCCACCCACGGCGGTAATTCCCTGATGAAGGATGTCGAAGTCATCGGCCTGGAGCCGCGCTACTACCCGGCAACCTTCCCGGAGTACGACGTGCCTGAGGTCGCCGTGCCGTCGACGCTGCTGCAGGCGGTCGGTCTTGCCATTCAGTGGGCCAGCCCGATGTTCATGATGGCGCGCACCGCCGCGAACCAGTTCCTGGACTCGGTGAAGATCGGCCGCGGTGGTGTGATGCAGATGGTCAACGACTACGAGCGCACCACCGGCTGCCGCCCGAAGTACATCCTGTCCGGCTACTCCCAGGGCGCGATGATCCTGCTCGAGCACGAGCGCGAACTGGCCCGCCGCGGCCAGCTCGCCGGCGTGGTCTACTTCGGCAACCCGAACACCGCCCGAGGCGACTGGTCCACCGTGGGCGTGCGGGGTGGCGGCGCAGGCGGCATCCTCGGCGTGCTGCCGTTTAACACCAAGACCGCGGCCGCGACCCGCAACCGCGTGAACTACTGCCTGCCGCTGGACGCCGTGTGCGACCTGTCGCGCCAGACCCTGGAAGCCTCGCGCCCCACCGGCGGCAACCACGCCCGCTACTTCCGCTGGCACTCCCGCTGGGACAATCAGGTCTCCGACTCGTTCGGCCGGTTCGTGGATCAGGTACGGTACGGCTAATGAGACGTCGTATCCGTTCCGCTGTCGCCGCGACCGCCTGCGCCGTCGCGCTTACCGCCGTGCCGGCGGGCGCGGAAACCATCACGCGCGACACTCAGGAGCGCGTGACGGTGGAAAAAACCTGCAAGATGAAGGTGGATGAGAAGGGCACCCCGATCATCGACGCAGACGGCAACCCGATTCCCGTCACCGACAAGAACGGAAAGCAGGTGTGCCAGGAGAAGAAGGTCGCGGGCGGCTCCAGCAGCAGCGCCAGCAAGTGGGCGGACGATACCACGGATGAGCTGCGTATCGGCGCCATCGTCGGCGTTATCGGCGCGCTGCTCGCGCTGGTGCTCGGCGGAGGGCTGCTGTTCATCGAGTCCGTGGACATCACCATGCTGCCGCCGGCGAGGTAGACGCGTATGACTGAGCACTACGCCGCCTCCTTGGATGAGGCGCGGCGCATTGGGGTGATGGGCGGCACGTTTGACCCCATCCACCACGGCCACCTAGTTGCCGCGAGCGAGGTGGCGGACCGGTTCAACCTGGACGAGGTCATCTTCGTGCCCACCGGCCAGCCCTGGCAGAAGGCGGGCAAGACCATCAGCCCGGCGGAGGACCGCTACCTGATGACGGTGATCGCCACCGCCTCCAACCCGCGCTTTTCCGTCTCCCGGGTGGACATTGACCGAGACGGTCCGACCTACACCATCGACACCCTGCGGGATCTGCGGCAGCAGTTCCCGGACGAGGCGTTGTACTTCATCACCGGCGCCGACGCGCTGGCCTCCATCATGTCCTGGCACGACTGGGAGGAAATGTTCCAGCTCGCCGAGTTCGTCGGCGTGACCCGCCCGGGCTACGACCTGCGCGAAGACATGTTGCCTGCGGACATTCAAAAGCGCGTGCACCTGGTGGAGATCCCCGCGATGGCCATCTCGTCGACCGACTGCCGCGCGCGTGCCGCCGAAGACCGGCCCGTCTGGTACCTGGTGCCGGACGGGGTGGTGCAGTACATCACCAAAAACGCCCTGTACGCCTAAGTAGCACTCTTAGGCCGTGTCGTGGGACAATGGCGGAGTCTGTCCAACCAACGAAGGGTTCCCACTTGACCGCTCCGCAGATCTCCATCGACCGGGCCAAGATCGCCGCTAAGGCGGCCGACGAGAAGCTTGGCAAGAACATCGCTGTCATCGACGTGTCCAACGTTATGGCCATCACGGACGTGTTCGTGATCGTCTCCGCCGACAACGAGCGCCAGGTCGCCGCCATCGTCCAAGAGGTCGAAGGCGACCTGACGGACGCAGGCGTGGAGCCGAAGCGCCGCGAGGGCAACCGCGAAAACCGCTGGGTGCTTTTGGACTACGGCAACTTCGTCGTGCACATCCAGCGCGACGCCGAGCGCGAGTTCTACGGCTTGGACCGCCTGTACGCGGACTGCCCAGCCATCGAAGTCGAGGGCCTGGAGCCCTACGAGCGCCCCGCCACCTTCGGCAACGAAGCCGAGATGCGCGAGGCGCAAAACATCGAGGACCTGCCGCTGGCGGGCGAGGGCCCGGCAGCCGCCGACGACGAGTTTTAGGCCATGCAACGTCGTTTAATCCTGCTGCGCCACGGCGAAACGGACTACAACGCCACCTCCCGCATGCAGGGCCAGCTGGACACGACCCTGTCCGAGCGCGGCATCAGCCAGGCGCACGCCGCGGCCCAGGAGCTGCGCGACCTGGGCATCTCGAAGATCATCTCTTCCGACCTCGTGCGCGCGAAAAACACTGCTGACGTGGTGGCGGCGGATTTGGGGTTGGCTGTAGACGTCGATAAGCGTCTGCGCGAGACGCACCTGGGCGACTGGCAAGGCAAAACCCACACCGAAGTGGACACCGAGCACGAGGGTGCGCGCGCGGTGTGGCGCACGGACGCGACCTGGGCGCCCCCGCGCGGGGAAAGCCGTCTCGAGGTCGCTGCTCGCGCACAGGCCGTGGTGGACGAGCTGATGCGCGACTACGACGAGTGGGACAACTCCGCTGTGCTGCTGGTTTCCCACGGCGGCACCATCGCCGCGCTGACCGCGTCGCTGCTGGGCTTCGTGGTGGCGCAGTACCCGGCGATCAAGGGCCTGGGCAACGCGAACACGGCGCGGCTCGTGGCAATGCCGCGCCTGGACGAACCGACGCAGACCCGCTGGTACCTCGAAGCCTGGAACCGGGGGCTGAACTAGATGGCGGTGCGCGTCGTGGTGGATTCTTCGGCGGGGCTGCCCGCTGAGGTCGTCCGTGAGCTGGATATCACCGTCGCCGGCATGCACCTCACCGGCAACGGCGAAGACAGGGGCACCTCCGGGCTGTCCTCGCTGGAGCTTGCGGCCTGCTACGCGCGCCAGCTGGAGCGCGGCGGCGACGACGGCGTGATCGCCCTGCACTTGTCTAAGGCGCTGTCGTCCACGTGGTCGGCGGCGGTGGCCGCGTCTGCGGTGTTTCCCGGCACGGTGAAAGTGGTGGAGACGGACGCCGCCGGGATGACTATCGGCGCAGCCGCCATGGCCGCCGCCACCGTGGCGCAGGAGGGCGGGGATTTGGCCGCGTGCGAGGAGATGGCAAAGTCCACACTCGCCCGCTCCGAGACGTGGGTGTACCTGCACCAGCTCGACGACCTGCGCAAGTCCGGCCGCCTGCCCACCGGCACCGCCGTGCTATCCGCGGCGCTTCTGGCCAACAAGCCGATTTTGCGCATCCACGACGGCAAGCTGGAACTCGCCGGCAAGACCCGGACCCAGTCGAAGGCGTTTGCCAAGCTCACGGAGCTGGTGGTGGAGCGCGCCGGCGGCCAGCCGGTGTTCGCGGCGATCCAGCATGCGGACGCTGAGGAGGCGGCTGACCAGCTGGCGTCATCGCTTGAGGCCCAGCTGCCGGAGGGCTCGCGGGTGATGTGCGAGCCGCTTGTCGACGTCCTCGCGGTCCACACCGGCCCCGGCGCCATCGGCCTGTCGGTTGTCTTTTCTTCTCGGGAATCTGCCCAGTAGGTGTGGATAACCCGCCCTAATCGGTGACGTTGCAACAACGTTATCCACAGGTTTTTCGATGGGGGCTTCCGGTGCGCGGCTGCCGGGCTTAGCGTGCCGGGCATGAACGCCATTGACCGTCTCCAGGAGCTCACCCGGCCCACCGGGGAAGAGGACCTGCTAGCCGTGCGCTATCCCGCGCCGCGTGTGTCCGTGCCGGTGAAGCCGGCCGCCGCGGCGGTGGTCGCGCTGCTCGTTGTGGTGGGGGCGTGGGCGGCCCTGCGCGGCGGGGGTGGGGAGGGTGATGAGGTTTCGTGGGAGCAGGTGGCGTCGCCGACCGAGGTCAGCGAGGTGGTCGTCGTGGCGGTGGTGGGGGAGGTGGCCAACCCGGGCCTGATGACGCTGAACGAGGGCTCCCGCATCGCCGACGCCCTCCAGATCGCGCAGCCGCTGCCCCACGCCGATTTGCTGGCGCACAACCAGGCGCAACTGCTTGTGGACGGCCAGCAGATCCACGTCCAAGCCATCGGCGCCGCACCCCCGGCCGGCGGTGCAGCGGGAGCGGCACCTGCAGAGTCCGGCACCGTGTCGCTGAACTCCGCCTCCGCCTCCGAGCTGACTGCGCTTCCCGGGGTGGGGGAGGCGACCGCGGCGGCGATCGTGGCCCACCGGGAGGCCAACGGGCCGTTTACCGCAGTGGAGCAGCTCACGGATGTCCGCGGCATCGGGCCTGCGAAGTTCGAGGCCATGCGCGACATGGTGGGGTTGTAAGCGATGTCGGAGCTGCGGTTGGTGCCGGCGGCGCTGGCGGTGTGGGCCGCGGCGGCGTGCTGCATCCTCTTCGGGGTCTGGGCGGCGCTTCTCGTCGCCGGGGTCCTCGCCGTATTTTGCCTGGCCGCGCGCGAGCCGGGCCAGGCTGTGCTCACCGCGGGCCTCGGCGCGGCGGCAACCCTCACAGCTGCGGTGCGCACCCGCGCAAGCGCCCCCGCCTCCGAGGTCGTGGGCACGATCAGCGGCACCCCGAAACAGACCGACACGGGCGCCTACCTGGTGCGTGTGCGAGTGCCGGGCAATCCGTCGACGACGCCGGTGTTCGCAGACGAACTGCCAGACGGGGCGGTCGCCGGGGCGCACGTGGTGGGCCGCGGTGTGTCCAAGGAGTCCGGCGTGCCGGGTGTGAACCCTTTCGTGCTCGACGGCCACGTCGAGGTCCTCGGCCCGCCTGAAGGTTTGGCGGCGTTCGCGCACCACGTGCGCTCCACCTTCGCAGCGGCGGTGGAGGCGCAGGTGGGCGAAGGTGCGCGCGGCCTCATTCCGGGCATGGTGCTCGGCGACGTCTCCCTGCAACCCGCCGCCGAACAACAGACGTACATCGACACGGGTCTGTCTCATTTGTCGGCGGTGTCTGGGGCGAATATCGCGATTGTGGCCACCTTTGCCACGGTGGCGGCGGCCGCGATAGGCGCGGGGCTGCGCGGCAGGATCGCCGCCTCGGCGGTGGCGCTTTTGGTCTACGCCGCGCTGGTGGGGCCGGAGCCGAGCGTGCTGCGCGCCTCGGTGTCCGGCCTGGTGGGGCTGGTGGCGGTGCTTGCCTCCCGGCAGGCCGAACCCATCCACGCGCTGTGCCTGTCCGTCGTCGGGTTGGTGCTGGTGGATTCAGACCTTGCGGTGCACTACGGGTTCGCCCTATCGGTGGCGGCGACGGCGGGCATCGTGGCGCTCTACCCGCTGCTGTACCGCGCGCTGGCGGTGACTGCCTGGCCGGACGTTCTTGTGCGGGCACTGGCCGTGGCGGTGGCGGCGGACCTGGCCACCATGCCGATTGTGGCGCTGATGGCGGGCAGAGTCTCGCTGGTCTCTGTCGGCGCCAACATACTGGTGGCACCCGTGGTGGGGCCGGTGACGGTGCTCGGCCTCGTCGCCGCGGTCTGCTCACTGTTTCCCGGCGGCTTGGAGGTGCCGGTGCTGTGGTGCGTGGAGCCGCTGGCGTGGTGGGTGCACACGGTCGCACGCATCGGCGCGGGACTGCCCGGTGCGACGGTGTCGGCGACCCCGCTTGCGGCCTTGGTGGCCTACGGGTGGGTGCTCGCCGGGTTTTTGGCGGGCCGCCCCCGCGCCACTGCGTGCGCAGCGGCCGTCTGCCTGGTGGTGTTCGCGACACCCGAGAAGCCCGCACCCGTGGACCCGTCCGGGCTGCGCGCCCACGTGGTGGACACCATCGATGCGGCGGAACCCGTGCCGGGGTGGGCGCAGCTCGTCGTCGTGTTGGAGGGCGGCCCGCCGCGCGGCCGGCCGGTGGCCACGCGGGAGGGCATCCCCGTCATCTTCCCCAACGACTAAGCAAACGCCGCTACTTCTGGCTGCTGGACTCGGAGCTCAGCTGCTCGCCCGGGGTGCAGTTCTTCCACAGCAGCGTGACAACGAGCGCTGCCACGGCAACCGCGCCAGCGCCGCCGATCAACGTGCCGTGCTCGCGGCCGAACGCCTGCAACTGGCGGTTGATGCTGTCCACCTGTTGCGCAACATCCGGGTTGTACAAGCCCGTCTTCTGCTGCAGCTGGGTGTTGAAGTCCTGCAGTGCCGAGTGCGCTTGCTGCGAGAACTCGTCTACCCACGGCAGGTTGACCTGCGAGCCGATCGCGATCGGGATCAGCGCGAGCAGCGGCAGACCGAATCCGACGCCGGTGGCGATGCAACGACCGCGCTCCTCATCCGTCAGTTCCGAGGAACCAGACGGCGCAGGGGCCGTGTCGGTGGGCTTTTCCACGATCACCTCGATGACCGCCTTGCTCGGGTCCTTGTCGGGGCGGGTGATTTCGACCTCGACGGGGTAGGTGCCCGGCTTGACGTCTTCCGGCGGGGTGATGATGACGTTGCCGTCGGGTTTGACCTCGACCCAGTCGGGCACGCTGGGTGCCGGGGTGACGGTGGCATCATCTGGCAGTGCCGGCGCCGGGATCTCGGTGGTGCCACCCGGGGTGACGGTCACCTCCGGTGGGTAGACGTCGGTGGGATCTTCAGGCACGGGAGCGGGCTCGGCCGGCACAGACGCCGGATCGAACGGGTTGGTGCCCTTGTTCACCTCGTCCTCGTTGGACACACCGTCGCCGTCCCAGTCGGAGACCTGCGCCATCGGCGTGCCGTCGACCGCCACGAGAGTGAACCGGGCGGTGACGTCCTCGTCGGCGGGCACGCCTGGGCGGTAGGTGACGGTCACGTCGGCGGAGGCGTCGAAAAGCGAAGCGAGCTCCGCTACCGACTCCTTGCCGGTGTACAACTTCGCCAGCGCCTCCAGCGTCGGCCCCACTGCGGTGATGTTGCCGCGGGCGTCCGGGTCGGAGATCTGCCACAGCCCGTTGTGGTCGTGCGTTGCGGTGATGTGCGCCTCGGAGACATCCGGAGCGACCTCGAAGGTCAAAAGCGCCGTGCCGGAACCGCCGAGCGCGGCGGCGACGGGGTCGCCGTAGCCCGGGTTGTAGGGCAGCTCGGCGGTGACCCGGATCTCCTCCGTCTCGTAGGAGCCATCCGGGTAGCGGATGGTCACGGTGGTGGTAAAGACATCGCCCGGTGCCGCATCCGCAGGCAGGGTGATGTAGGCGGTGCCATCGTCGGCGATGACGAACTCCGGGTTATCCACGGTGAAGGTGGTGCCCTCCGGCATGGAGCGGTCGCCGACCTGCGGCAGGGTCACCTTGGCGCCTGGCTGGGCGTGGGTCTGGTCCCAGAACGGGGTGTGCGTGGTGGACAGCGATTCACCCACGGTCAGGGTGGTCTCCACGACGTCCTTGGTGCCGTCCGGGTAGGTCACGGTGATCGACGCTGTCTGCTCGCCGGGCACGGAGGTGTCCGGCTCGGTGGTCCACTCGATGTGGGTGCCCGGCGGGAAGGTGTCGGCGTTGACGACGGCGGTGGCGGCCGCAGGGGCGTCCACAAACTGCTTCGTAAACACCGGGCGGGTGCCTGGCTGGTGGGACTCGTTCATCGGGGTCTCGGGGGCCTCGATGACGGTGACCTCCACCGGCACCCGGTCCTCGGTCTTGTCCGGGTAGGTCACCACCACAGTCGCGGCAGTGGTGCCAGGCTTGGAGGTGTCGGGCTCGCTGTCCCAGGTGATGGTGGTGCCGGCCGGCAGGTCGGACGCGTTGGAGATAGCGGTCGCGGCGTTCGGCGCAGGAGTGTCCACCACGGCCTGGATGCCCTGGCCCTGCGGGTCGTGCGTGTCAGCCTGGCTCGCCACGTCAACGGTGACGTCCACGGTGTCCGTGGAGCCGTCCGGGTAGGTCACCACCACTGTGGCCTGCTTTGCGCCCGGGGTAGAGGTGTCCGGGGCGGTCTTCCAGCCGAATGTGGTCCCCGCGGGAAGGTCGGCCGCATTCGCCACGGAGTTTCCGGCCTGCGGCACATCGCCGCTGGTGACGCTCTGGTCCTTTCCAGCCGGGTCGTGCTGGTCGGCCATGGAGCCGACTGCAACGTGGACGTTGACCTTGTCGGTGGTGCCGTCCGGGTAGGCCACCACCACCGTGGCGTCCTTCGTGCCCGGGGTAGAGGTGTCCGGCGCGTCCTCCCAAGTGATCGTGGTGCCCTCGGGGAGCAGCTCCGGGTTGGCAATAGACGCGGACGCCTCAGGGGCATCGCCCTCCTTCACGGACTGGTCCTTACCGGCCGGGTTGAACTGCTCGGACTGCTCGCGAACGCTCACTTTCACCTTCACGGTCTCAGTGGAACCGTCGGGGTAGGTCACAAGCACTTCGGCGTCCTTGTCGCCCGGGGCGGAGACGTCCGGCTCGGTCTTCCAGGTCACCGTGGTGCCGGCAGGCAGCTCGGAGAGGTTGGCAATCGAGCCGGTGGCCGCCGGCACTTGTCCGTTGTTGGTGCTCTGCGGCTGGCCCTCCGGGGAGAACTGATCGGCCTGGGAGCGCACGGCAACGGTGACCTTCACAGTGTCGGTCGTGCCGTCCGGGTAGGTCACCAGGACTTCGGCGTCCTTATTGCCAGGGGTGGAGGTGTCCACCGGCTGGGTGAACTCGAAGTAGGTGCCGGCCGGCAGGTCGTCGACGTTGCCCACGGAAGCGCGCGGCACGACGCTGTCGCCGACGTTGACGGTCTGCTCGCCAGCGTTCGGGGTGTGCTGCTCGTTCATCGGGGTCTTCGGTGCCGCTACGACGTGGACGGTGACCGGGACGCGGTCCACCGTGCCGTCCGGGTAGGTCACCAGCACCACGGCGGGGACATCGCCGGTTGCGGAGGTATCCGGCGCGACCGACCACGTGTAGACGGCATCGGCGGGCAGCTCCGCCACGTTGGCGATGGCGGTGCGCGCCGGCGGCGCGTCGACGCCTTCGACAGCGGTGATGTCCTGGCCGGCAGCGTCGTGCTGGTCGGTGTGGGTGCGCACGATGACCTTCACCGGCACGCGGTCAACGGAGCCGTCCGGGTAGGTCACCACAACAACGGCGTCCTTCACGCCCGAAGTGGAGGTGTCCACCGGCTGCTCCCAGCTGAGGTTCGTGCCCTCCGGCAGGTCGCCGGTGAGGGAGTTGCGCGGGTCGGCAGCCTCGCCCTGGTTCACCACCTGGTCAGCGGCGGCGGGATCGTGCATCTCGGCGTCGTCGCGCACCTGCACCACAACGGTGAGGGTCTCCGAAGTGCCGTCGGGATAGGTCACCAGCACCTCGCCGGTCTTCTGGCCGGGCGAGGAGGTGTCGGGCGCGGTCACCCAGGTGATGTCGGTGCCCTCTGGAAGCTCGCCGGCGTTGTCGACGGAGTCGGCGGCGGCCGGTTCTGCGCCCTTGTCCACTACCTGCAGCCCCGCGTGCGGGGTGTACTGCTGCTCGTTGGAGCGGACGCTAACGGTCACGCTCACGGTTTCGCTGGTCCCGTCGGGGTACTCCACGCGCACCACGGCGTCCTTCGCGCCGCCGCTCGAGGTATCTGGTGCGCTCTCCCACGTCAGCTTGGTGCCCACCGGCAGCGAATCGGGGTGCACAATGGAGGCGGCGGGCGCAGGGTCGTCGCCGATGTTGACGGTCTGCGTCCTGCCGGCGGGCGCGTAGTACTGCTCGTCGGTGCGTACGTTGATCTGCACGCTGACGCGGTCGACGGAGCCGTCCGGGTAAGTCACCAGCACCACTGCGTCCTTGGTGCCGGAGGTCGTGGTGTCCACGGGGGATTCGAAGGTAAAGGTGGTGCCTTCGGGCAGGTCGTTTGCGTTGCTTATCGACGCCTTCGGGTCCACCGCAGCATCCCTATTCACCGTCTGCGGCTGGCCAGCCGGCTCGTTCGCGTCCGCGAGCGGGCTCACAACGATCTGGGTTGTGACCACCTCGGAGGAGCCGTCCGGGTAGGTGACGGTGATAGAGACGTCCTGAACACCGGGCTTGGTGGTGTCCGGCTGCGTCTGCCAGGTGTAGGTGGCGCCGGGCAGGTCGTCGGTGTTGGCGATGGAGTCCTCCGGGCGCAGATCCTTGGCGCCGTTTTCCACGGTGCGCACCTTAGGCGCGGGCGTGGAGGTGTCGGCCTGCGGCCGCACGGTGACGGTGACCTCGACGGTTTCGGTAGAACCGTCGGGGTAGGTCACCTTCACGGTGCCGGTCTTGTCGCCGGGGGAGGAGGTGTCAGGCGTGCTGTCCCATTCCACCTTTGTGCCGGTCGGCAGGTCCGAAAGGTTGCCGATGGATGCGGCGGCGTCCGGGGTGGCGCCGTTGTCCACGGTCTGTTCCGCGGCGGCTGGGGCGTAGTCGTCCGCAAGCGGGGTGACGGTGACCTTCACGGTGATGGTGTCGACCGTGTCGTCCGGGTACACCACGCGCACCTCGACGTTGTCGAACGTGCCGGGTTTGTCCGTCGACGGCGGGTTGACGAACTCGAAGTGCGTGCCAGCCGGCAGCGAGTCCGCGTCCGCCACGGCGTTGCGGGCATCCAGCGCGCTGGTGGCCTTGACGGTGACGTCCTGGCCGGCCGGATCGTTGGTCGTGTTCATCGGGTCGGCGGGCTTCGATGTGACGTTGACCTTGACCGGCACTTCCTCGGTGGAGCCGTCCGGGTAGGTCACGCGCACGACCGCGTCCTGAGTGCCGGTTGCGCTGGTGTCCGGCTCGGTGGCCCAGGTAAAGGTGGTGCCGGCGGGTAGGTCGCCGATGTTGGTGATCGCCGACTCGGGGTACGCCTCGGCGCCTTCGACCACGTCGATGTCCTGGCCCTCGGGGGAGTTGGTGTCCGCCTGTGGGCGCACCGTGACGGTTGTGGTGACCTTTTCGGTGGAGCCGTCCGGGTAGGTGACAACCACGGTGACTTCCTGCTTGCCCGGCTTCGAGGTGTCCACCGGGTTCTCCAGCGCGAGCGTGGTGCCTTCCGGCAGCGTGTCCTCGTTGGCCAGCAGGTCTTCTGCCGTGACGTGGTCTCCGTTGTCGACGGTGACGTCGGCGCCCTGCGGGTCGGCCGAGTCCGACATGGGCCGCACGGTCACCTTCACGGCAACCGTGTCCACGGTGCCGTCGGGGTAGGTGATGATGACGTTGGTGGAGTGGGGGCCAGGCTGCGCGCCCGCCGGCGGCACCTCGTAAGCGAACTTGGTTCCCTCCGGCAGGTCGCCGGCGTTTGTGATCGAATCCTTCGGGTCGGCGTCGGTGCCGAAGTCCACGGTCTGGTCCTGGCCTTCAGGGGAGAACGTGTCGGCCTGCGAGCGCACAACAACGCTCACCGGCACCTTCTCTGTGGAGCCGTCCGGGTAGGTGACCACCACAACGGCGTCCTTTGACCCCGGCGAGGAGGTGTCGGGCGCTTCCTCCCATTCGAACGTGGTGCCCTTCGGCAGCGATGCGGTGTCGGCAAGGGAGTCTTGCGCCTTCGGCGTGGCACCGTTGTCGACGGTCTGCGTTTTCGCCACCGGCGCGTACTGCTCGGCCTGGGTGCGCACTTCCACCTGCACCTTGATGTCGTCGGTGGTGCCGTCCGGGTACGTCACGCGCACCACGCCGTCCTTCGTCCCCGGTGCGGAGGTGTCCGGGGTGGTGGCCCACTCGAAGCGGGTGCCGTCGGGAAGCTGCTGGTTCGGCAGCAGGGACAGCTCCGGGTCGAGCGTCGTGCCCTGATCCACTACCTGCACCGCCGGCTGCGGCGCGTACTGCTCGTTTTGCGGGGTCACCGTGACCTGCACCTGGACGCGGTCCTGAGTGCCGTCCGGGTAGGTGACAACGACAACGGCGTCCTTCGTGCCCGGCGTGGAGGTATCCGGGGCGTCCTCGAACTCGAAGGTGGTGCCTTCCGGCAGTTCGCTTGCGTTGCTTATCGACGCCTTCGGGTCCACCTCAGCACCATTGTCCACCGTCTGCGGCTGCCCGGACGGGTCGAACTGCTCCGCCTGCGTGCGCACGTGCACCGTCACCTCTACCCGGTCCACGGTGTCGTCGGGGTAGGTGACCAGAACAACGGCTTGCTTCGCGCCGGACGTGGAGGTGTCCACCGGAGTTTCGTAGGTGAAATGGGTGCCAGCAGGAATGTCGTCGGCGTTGGCGATGGAGGCGCGCGCGGTCGGCGTATCGCCCAGGTTGACCGTCTGGTCCTGACCGGCCGGATCGTTGGTCTGGTTCAGCGGCTTCGCCGGTGCCGGGGTGATGCGCACCGTCACCTCCACGCGGTCTACCGAGCCGTCGGGGTAGGTGACCAGGACCACTGCGGGGAAGTCGCCCTCCTTGTCGGTGGACGGCGGCGTTTCCCAGCTGTAAGTTGCGTCCGCCGGCAGATCCACCACGTTGGCGATGGCGGAGCGAGCCTCCGGCACAGCGGTGCCCACGACGGCCTCGGTGGTTTGGCCCTGCGGGGTGAACTCCTCCGCCTGCGGGGGCGGTGTGACGGTAACTTTGGCGAAGACCGTCTCCTGCGAGCCGTCCGGGTAGACCACCTGGACGGGGATCGTGTACTCGCCGGGCGCGGTGCCAGCGGGCGGGGTGGCGGTGAACCCGCCGGTGCCCGCATCCGAAGCTGCTTGCGTGGTCCAGCCGGAAACGGGGGAACCGGAGGCGTCGACAGGCGTGCCGAAGGTGAACTTCGTGTCCGCCGGAACGGACGTGTCCGTCTGGTTCAGTGTGACGGCCTTGCCGGGGAAGGTTTCCTTGGCGGGGTAGGCCGGCTGGCTCACTGCGTTTTGGCCCTTGGCCACGATAAAGGAGTCAGACGCGAGCAGGTCGTCGATGCCGCTGTAGAGGGTCGCCGAGTACACGGTTCCGGCAGCGGCGGTGGGGTCCGCGGACACCGGGAACGTGCACGCGTTCGCGTCCGAAAGCGAGGACACCGGGCACTCCTTGACCACCTTGCCAGTGGTTTCGTTGCGCCAGACGATGCGGTTGCCCGGCACCGGCGGCAGCGTGCCAGTGACGTTAAGCTGCGCCGTGCCGTCCAGCGGCGACGGGTTCAGCAGCTGGTCGTAGTTGGGAATGTCCAACTTCACCGGCCCGTAGGGCACGACCGCGAAGCCGAAGTTGTAGAAGTTGTCCGGCGCGGGGTTCATGCCCGGCACGATGGCCGCGGCGGGGTGGGGAGCCTCGCCGGCGTTGTCGTTGTACTTCTGGAACACCGGGGTGGGAAATGGTGAGTACGCGTTGACCTGCTGGCCGTTCTGGTCCGTGACCCACATGTACATGCGCGAGTTGCCGGAGAGTTCCTTGTAGTCGGTGCGCAGGGTGTACTGGCCGTTTTCGTCGGTCTTTCCGCTGACGGTTACCGCGATCGGTTCGTTGCCGGCAGCCCGCATTTCCTCGAGCATGGCCTTGATAGCGCCCGCTCGCTGCGCCAGCGTGATCTTGGAATCTTTTTCAATGGCCTCGACGCGCTTTTGGGCTTCGGGGGTCAGCACCGAGGCGAAGACGTTGTAGCCCTCGAGGTTGGTGTCGCCGTTGCCCGTGTTGCGGGTTGGCGGGCCGACCTGGCGGTCGCCCTTGAGCGTGTCCATCCACACGAAACCGGAGATGGTGTCCGTCACCGACAGGGTGGTCGCCGGATTGGACAGCGGGCCAAGCGGATCGACCTTCACGCTGGGTGCGGACATGTAGTTTTTGGCAGGATCCACTGCTTCGGTGAGGAAGATGCCGGTGCGCTGCATGTTTGTGCCCGCCAGCTGGAACATGCCGGACGCGTCCGCGGGGTACTGGCCGGAGCCCGGCGCCACGCCGACCCAGGAGTTGGGCACGATGCCGCCGGATTGGCGGGTGTAGACGTACT
Source organism: Corynebacterium pilbarense (assembly GCF_026930265.1). NCBI lineage: Bacteria > Bacillati > Actinomycetota > Actinomycetes > Mycobacteriales > Corynebacteriaceae > Corynebacterium > Corynebacterium pilbarense. The sequence goes on along the minus strand of NZ_JANRML010000004.1, from coordinate 113,179 downwards.
GGTTGCCCGTTTCCGGGTTGACCAGGTCTTTTTCCGCCACCCACAGGCGGTACGCCTGCTGGCCGTTGCCGACGCCGGAGGCGTTGAACAGGTGCGGTTTGCCGTTGGCGTCGTAGAAGGAGACGTAGTTGCCCTTTTTGTCCTTGACCAGGTTGCCGTTGGCGTCGCGCATGCGCAGGTCGAAGGCGTAGGCGCCGGCGGCCTGCCCCTTGAGGGCCTGGGACTGGGCCGCGTAGACGGGGGACAGCGTGCCGTCGGAGTCGCGGAACTGCATCAACACGGTGACACCGTTGAGACCCATGGAGTCGCTGATGCTCGACGGCGCGGTTGATTCCATGACGCCGACGCGCCCGGACAGCAGGCTCCCGGCGTTTGTGAGGTCGGTGGCGCTGTTGACGTAGCCGTTTTTGATGGCGTCTGCGTCGATGGTTCCAGCCGGGGCAGACCACTTCGAGTCGGCCGGGCTGCTGTTGGTCACAGCCTCAGCTTCTGGGGCGGTGTCGGGGGAGGCCACCGCATGCGTAAGCGGGGCAACGGTGGCAAGGGCAAGTGCGGCGGCAGCGATGGAGGTGCCGCGTCGACGGGAGGTCAGATGCGTGCTCATAAGGGGGTCCTTCTGTTGTGTTGTGCCGGTCCGGTACTGGCGCGCGGATGCTCGCGGGCGGTGACGCTTTGCGCAGTCTCCAATACAAGTATGAAGACTCACTGCGGAACTTGCCAGGGTTTTACGGGGACTAAAACCCTGTGGGTTGTGGGGAATACCCCGGTGCGGAGCCGCTCTGTGGGAAGCGGGTGCAGGACGTAAGATGGCGCGCATGCTCAATCCCGTGCACCTGGTGCTCGGCGAGGACGATTTCCTCGCCGAGCGCGCGACAAAAGCCATCGTCGCCCAAGCCGGCGAGGGTGTGGAGGTGACCACCCTGCGCGCCGGCGATGTCTCCGAGGGCGAGATCGCGATGGCCACAAGCCCGTCGCTGTTCGCGGAGGACCGCGTGGTGGTGGTCAAGCACGCGGAACTCGCCGGCAAGGAGCCCACCGAGATCCTCCTGCAGGCGTGTGTGAACCCCGCGCCGGGCATCACGCTGATCGTCGAGCACACCGGCGGCGGGCGCCAAAAGGCGATGGTGAAGAAGTTTGCCAAGGTCGCCGAGGTACACAAGGCTGATGCGCTGAAAGACAACGAACGCCGCTCCTGGCTGATGGAGGAGTTCCGCAGCCACGGCGTGCGTCCCACCCCGGACGTGGCCGCCGCGGTGCTGGAATCTGTCGGCTCGGATCTGCGCGAGCTTGCCTCCGCCGTTAGCCAGCTGGTCAGCGACACCGAGGGCGAGCTCACCGTCGAATCGGTGCGTGCCTACTACGTGGGCGTGGCTGAGGTCGCCGGCTTCGACATCGCGGACCAGGCAGTGGCGGGACGCGCGGACCGGGCGCTCGCCTCCACGCGCCGCGCGCTGCAGCTGGGCACCAGCCCGGTGTCCATCGCGGCGGCGCTCGCGCGCAAGGTCGGCGACATCGCCAAACTGCACGGCGTGCGCGGCAACCCGGACCAGTTGGCGCGCACCGTCGGCATGCACCCGTACGTGGCGAAAAAGACCATGCAGGTGGCGCGCCAGTGGAGCGGGGACGCGGTGTCCCACGCCGTGATCATCGTCTCCGACCTCGATGCCGAGGTGAAAGGCCAAGGCGGCGACCCGGAGTTCGCCCTCGAAAACGCGGTGCGGCGCATCGCGGAGCTGGCATGATCGCGCCGGGCGATCTTGCGGTCATCGTCGGGCTGAACCTGGTCGGCGCCGCCGCCCCCGGCCCGGACATGGTCCTGCTCATGCGCACGGCGACCCGCTCGCGAAAGCACGCCTGGGCGACCAACCTGGGTATCCACACCGGTGCAGCGCTGTGGTTCACGCTCACCGTCGTGGGTGCGGCGGCGCTTTTGCACGCGGTGCCGCAGGCCGTCGCCGCCATTCAGATACTCGGTGGCGCGGCGCTGATCTGGATGGGCCAACACAACCTGCGCGGCGGGCTGCGCGACAGGCACGATCCACCCGCGGATCTGGAGGAAGCGGTGCAGCGGTTGGGCTCGGTGCAAGCTGCCTATCGACGAGGCGTGGCCACCAACCTGGCCAACCCCAAAATCGTGGTCGCGCTGACCGCCATGATCGCGCCGCTTTTGCCCGCGAACCCCTCACTGGCAACCGCGGTGATTGTCATCGCCGCGCTCTGGCTCAGCTCGTTCGCCCTGTTTGGAGCGGTCGCGCAGATCACCTCGGCAGAACGTGTGCGCCGGAAGTTCCTTCGCGCCGGGCCGTACATCGACATCGTCGCGGGCGCGTTTTTCATGGTGGTCGGCGTTGTACTCATCGCCCGCGGGATTGTCAGCGTGGTCTAGAGATACTGGCGCAAGAACTGCGCCGTCTGGCGCGTCGCGTCAGGCGAGTCGAACCAGGTGTGGCCGCCGCCTTCGACGCGCTCGATGCGCACGGGCTCAGCACAACCGACGAAGTCGAAGGTGGTCACCCCGGCGGAACGGGACTGCGTGGTCAAAAGGTAGCAGTCGTTCTTGCGGGCGAAGGTGCGCGCCACATCCTCCACCGACTCGTAGGAAGCGCCGTGGCGGGTACCGCCGTCGTAGCGCACCACGCCGTCGTTGGTGCCGTGCATGATCATCATCGGTACCTCGCCGCTTGTGCAGCCGGCGACGGTGGGGGAGTAGAACGCGCCGGCCACCGACGCCACGCCGCGCACCGTCTCCGGGGCGCGGCACGCCAGGGCGGCGACCATGCCGCCGCCGTTGGACAGACCCACGGCGACGGTGCGGGAGGTGTCGGCGTTATAGCGCGAAGCAACGTCGTTAAGCACGGCTTTTGTGTACGCGACATCCTCGTCGATGCTGGTGTCCGCGTACGGCGCGCCGCCCCACGCATTGTCCACGCCCTGGCCGTAGACCACGATCGCGTCCGAGAACTGGCTTTCCAGGTTGGAGTAGTCGTGCATGTTGGCAGACGTGTGGTGCCAGCCGCCGAAGCCGAGCACCACCGGGTAGGACTTCTCCGCGTCGAAGCCGCGCGGCAGCACCACGTCGTAGGTGCGGGTGCGCCCGTCAACCTGCAGCGAGTGGGTGTGCTCGCGCGAAGGCGAGGTTACGCTGCCGTTTTTCACCATCGGAATTGCGATGGCGATGCTGGCTACCAGCGCCGCCAGCACCCCGAGCGCGCGCACCTGCTCCGGGTCTACGCCCGGGGCGTAGCGGGCCAATAGCGCCTCAAACTCGGGCGAGGAGCTTAACTGCTGCGCCTCGGCCGGCGCGACCGGCAACGACAGAGACAGGGAAGTGGCAAGCGCAGCTGCGAGCGCGCGGCGGGAGTGTTTCACGGCAGTATTCGTTTCTCTTCAAAGGGGTTTACACACGAAACGCCCCGTGCACCGGTTGAACGATGCACGGGGCGAAACACGATGGAATTAGTCCATCTTGTTCAGGGCGCGAGCCATGTTGGACTTCTTGTTCGCCGCGGAGTTGCGGTGGAACACGCCCTTGGTCACAGCCTTGTCCAGCTTGCGGGAAGCCACGCGCAGCTGCGCCTCAGCGGCAGCCTTGTCGCCGGACTCCACAGCCTCGCGGAACTTGCGGATCTCCGTGCGGGTGGCGGAGCGGACGGACTTGTTGCGCTGACGACGCTTCTCGTTGGTGAGAACGCGCTTCTTCTGCTGCTTGATGTTAGCCATTATGAAATACCTCTTGGTTTCTCAATCGAACACGGATGTCGTCGTCCCAGCCGGGCGAAAACGCGCACTGCTTTGGCTATGAACGCGAACCCAAGGTCCTGCCCGCGTAGCAGCACGCACCCGAAAGTGGCCGGAGACGGTCAACTCGAGCAGGATAACAGCCCGTCTTTACCGGGACAAACTGGCCTTAGAGCCACTGGAAGCGCTCGCGCAGCGTGTTCGCCACACGCTCGAAGCGGCGCTGCGGCACGGTGGTGCCGCGCCGGTGCACGTCGGCCTCCGGCACGACGAGGGTCTTGTCCAGGCGCACCCAGCAGGGTTGGCCGGATGCGTCCCAGTCGCCGGGGCCGATTTCAAACCAGCGGTCGTCTTCCGCGTGGCCTGCTTCCGGGGAGATGAGCAGGCCCAAGATGTCGCTGTGCTCCCGGCCCACCACCAGCATCGAGCGCTCTTTCGGCGGGTGCGACGGCACGGTCACCCACACCACCTCGCCGGGTTCGGCGCCACCGTCCATGTCGGGGGCGTAGTAGACGTTGCGGGGCACCGAGCCGGTGGGGCGCACGTCCATGCGCGAGGCGCGCTTGCGACGCATCTCAATCTGGTTGGCCACCCGGTCGTGCAGCAGAGCCAGGCCCTGGTCGAGCGATGCCGTGCGGGGTCGCGCACTCTTGCGCTTAAATCGCTCGAACGCCACGTTGGCACCTCCACATTGCAGTTATCTGCAACCTTAAGCTGTCTCGCCTGCTGGGACAAGGGGTTTCTGCTGATCGGCTGAAACTCCTTTGAGCGCCCACAGCAGCAGGATGGTGCACGCGATGGTCATCAGGGAGGCCCCGAGCATCTGCTGCACCCCGATCTCCGTGGCGTTCGGGTCCAGCATGTCCACCGCGCCGGAGCAGAAGAACACCGTGTTGCCGACGGCGTGCAGCGCGATCCCGGCCTCAAGCCCACCGGTGCGCCACGTCAGCACCGCGGTGCACACGGCAAAGATGGCGATATCGATCAGCCCGATCCAGTTGTAGGTGTGGCTGGCCACAAACAGCACGCCCGGCAGCGCGTAAGCAAGCCACGCCGGCGCGCGCCACTGCCCGAGGATCTGCGGCAGCGCGCCGCGGAAGACGTATTCCTCGGCCGCGGACTGCAGCGGCACGGCGATCAACAGGGCCGCGATTAGGGTCAACCGGAACGGGTTGAAGGTGGCGTCGGCGGCGGCGCCCCGGAGGACGTCGATAAGCAAAGATACTGCGTACACCGCACCCACCACCGCGAGCGAGCGCCCCAGCACACCCCACCGCAGACGCAACGCGGTGCTGTGCAGCGCGCGCGGGCGGCGGCCAGCGATAAGTGCTGCGAGAAACGGCGCCGGCAGGATCGCCGCGATGAGCAGCACCTGGACCAGCGGGGTAAGCGGATCCGTCGTGCCCGACAGCAGGTCTAGATAGTTCCGCCCGCTCAGGCCCGCCGCCAGCCCGAGGAGCATCGCGGAGATAGCCACGAAGGCGATGACCAACCCCACCAGCACGAGAAGTTCAATCAGCGCCCGCCACCACGCGGCGGGCCGGGTGCGATCAGCGAGTCCGAGACGGTGATAAGGCATGGTGCATACCGTAGCGCGGGGCTACGCAAAGTAGGATGTGGCAACTATGGCCGCCAAATCGAAAAATTTTGCAGAGGAAACGTTCACGGACCCCGCCCGGATCCGCAACTTCTGCATCATCGCGCACATCGACCACGGCAAGTCCACGCTGGCAGACCGCATCTTGCAGCTGTCCAACGTCGTCGACGAGCGCGAGATGCGCGACCAATACCTCGACAACATGGACATCGAGCGCGAACGCGGCATCACCATCAAGGCGCAGAACGTGCGCCTGCCGTGGGTGCCCAAGACCGGCGATCACGTCGGCGAGCAGATGGTGCTGCAGATGATCGACACCCCGGGCCACGTCGACTTCTCCTACGAGGTCGCCCGCAGCTTGGACGCCTGCGAGGGGGCAATTTTGCTTGTCGACGCAGCCCAGGGCATCGAGGCGCAAACCCTGGCCAACCTGTACATGGCCATCGACAACGACCTTGAGATCATCCCGGTTTTGAACAAGATCGACCTGCCGGCGGCGGACCCGGAGAAGTACGCCCTGGAGATCGCCAACATCATCGGCTGCGAACCGGAGGATGTGCTGCGCGTCTCCGGCAAAACCGGCGAGGGCGTGCCGGAGCTTTTAGACCGCGTGGTGGACCTCATTCCGGCTCCGACCTCCCCGGCGGGTGCGGCAGCGCCTGACGCCGACGCGCCGGCGCGTGCGCTCATCTTCGACTCGGTGTACGACACCTACCGCGGCGTGGTCACCTACATCCGCATGATGGACGGCAAGCTCGAGCCGAACCAGAAGGTGCTGATGATGAACACCGGCAAGACGCTCGAGATCCTCGAGATCGGCGTCGTCTCGCCGACGATGAAAAAGACCAAGGGGCTAGGCCCCGGCGAGGTGGGCTACCTCATCACCGGCGTCAAAGACGTGCGCGACACCCGCGTCGGCGACACCGTCACCTGGGCCTCCAAGGGTGCTGAGGAACCGCTCGAGGGCTTCGAAGAGGTCAAGCCCATGGTGTACTCGGGCCTGTTCCCGGTCAGCCAGGAAGACTTTCCCACGCTGCGCGAGAGCCTGGAGAAACTGCAGCTTAACGACGCCTCCCTGACCTGGGAGCCGGAAACTTCCGTCGCGTTGGGCTTCGGCTTCCGCTGCGGATTCTTGGGCCTGTTGCACATGGAGATCACCCGCACCCGCTTAGAGCGCGAGTTCGACCTGGACCTGATCTCCACCGCACCGTCCGTGACCTACCGCGTGGTCTCCGAGGACGGCACCGAGCAGCTCGTGCACAGCCCCTCGGACTGGCCCAGCGGCAAGATCCCCGAGGTCTACGAGCCGATCGTGAACATGACCATCATCGTGCCCCAGGAGTTCGTCGGCTCCACCATGGAGCTGTGCCAGTCCAAGCGCGGGCAGATGAAGAACATGGAGTACCTGTCCGAGGACCGCGTGGAGCTGCGCTACATCATGCCGCTCGGCGAGATCATCTTCGACTTCTTCGACATGCTGAAATCCCGCACCAAGGGCTACGCCTCGCTCAACTACGAGGAGGCTGGCGAGCAGCTCGCGGACCTGGTCAAGGTGGACATCCTGCTCCAAGGCGAGCCGGTGGACGCTTTCTCCGCCATCGTGCACAAGGACTCGGCGCAGTGGTACGGCAACAAGATGACCAAAAAGCTCAAGGAGCTCATCCCGCGCCAACAGTTCGAGGTGCCGGTTCAGGCCGCCATCGGCTCGAAGATCATCGCCCGCGAAAACATCCGCGCGCTGCGCAAGGACGTGCTGTCCAAGTGCTACGGCGGCGACATCTCCCGCAAGCGCAAGCTGCTGGAGAAGCAGAAGGCCGGTAAGAAGCGCATGAAGAACATCGGCTCGGTCACCGTGCCTCAGGAGGCGTTCGTGGCGGCGCTGTCCACCGACGGCGAGGAGTAGCTACTCCTCCACGAAGCGGAGGTGGCGTCCCTGTTTCGTGGCCTTCCTGAACATCGCCTGCAGGGCCCACACCAGCGCGAACATCAGCACGAAGATGATCAGCCCCATGCCCAGGTTGCCCCACAGGCCCTCCCAGCCGGCGGCCTCGGCCCAGTCCGGGGCACCGATGGCCGCGGCGACGAAACCTAAAATCAGGTTCATTGCCTCGGAGCGCTTCGCCTCCGCCTCGGCGATTTCGCCGGAGACCTGCTCGAACTGGGTACGGATCACGCCTTGGCGGGACTTGACCTTGGTGTCGAAGTCGTCGCGCAGCTGGTCAAAGCCGGTGGCGCGCTGCAGCCCCTTGAGCACGCGGGTGTCGATGTCGCGGCCCGGCACGCGCCTAAACCACAGCTTGTCGCGGATCTCAATGTGGTCCAGCTGCAGCTTCTCCAGGCGCTCCAGGTCCGCCTGCAACGCTTGGCGTTGCACCTGCTCGGTACCGGCGGCGCCATCTGCCCGGCTGGTGTGCGCTGCGGAGTCGCCGATGATCTTCAGCGACTTGCGCAGGTGCGTTTCGCCCGCCTGGGCGCGCATCTGCAGCATCACCAGGTCTACGAACCGGGTGTTGGCCAACGACCAGTAGCGCATGCCTTCGCGGCTGGCGGATTTACTGCGCACCATGCCCACGCCGGACTCGGAAGTCATCACGGTCCAGGACGACAGCTTCGCCGCCACGAACCCGCTTAGCGCCTCGGGCGTTTGCAGTGGCACCTGCTCGGGGTAGGAGTCCGCCCCGGTGAGGATCTGCCAGGCCCATTGCTCGTGCCACTTCCAGGTGCTGTCGGGGTCGTCGAGCACGAACGGAGCGTCGATACGCGAAGGCACCGAGCCGTTGTTGCCCTCGCTCAAGGTGTCCAGCACCGACTGCGGCTTCGCGGGGTTGGGGATGGCCATGGCCACGCGCTGCGGGGCGGGCAGCGTGAACGTGCTCGAGCAGTCGCCTTCGCAGGTGGCCACGAGCCCGCCGCTGGTAGACAGCTTCATCGAGGTCTCGCGCCCGAGCGCGGAATCGATTTCGCGCACGGCGATGTTGACGAACTTAGTCAGGGCGAACAGCTGCGGCGGGCTGTAGTCGTAGTCGCCGGCGCGGTCGTAGAACTGCACCGAGTTGCGCGGCTTGGTTAGCGCGGCGCTCAAGAATCCCAGCGTGGCCGAAGAGAGGTTCTCCGCCACAACGTTGAGCACCAAAAAGTCGCTGACCACGTGCGCCGGCTCCGGCACCTTGGCGGCCAGGTTGGTCAGGTGCAGGTCGTGGAACTGCAGCACCTCCGCCGACATGAGACGCAGCGTCGCGGTGCCGTGGCTTCCGCGCGCGCCGCGCACCTGGTCTTCCCACGCCACCTGGTTGTCGTAGTTAACCAGCTCGAAGGCGGTCTCGTTGGGGACTTCGTCGAAGGCGAAGTGGTGCGCGGCGATCGCGGGGTCCCAGCCCGCATCAGCCAGGTCCCTCTCTTCGGTGACGGGGGCATGTGCTTGGCGACGCCTCCGGTTAGCCGCAACCACCTCATCCAACTCCGAGTGGTCGAATACCTCCCGGTTCGCGTGCGGGCGGCTATCCGCAGTGCGCTTCACGTCCGCGTCGACGGAGCCTGCGCCCACGGCGTCGTGCACCGGCTCCAGGAACCGGTTGCGCGCGTCGTTGTAGTAGGGCCGGCCACCTTCAACGATGATGTCGCCGTAGTAGCCCTCGCGCTCGTCGGGTTTGCGGAAGACGCCGCGCGAATGGTCCCACATGGGGTTTTCAACGGTGCGCAGACCTTTGTCGCGGCCGTAGGCCCAGCCGCGTGCGCCGAGGTCGAACGGTTTCCCGTCCGCAGTCAGGCTTGCGGCTTCTGGGATGGGAAGCACCAGAGAAAAAGACGCCAGCCGCCACTCCGGTAACATCGTTGCACTGAACGATTCCGGGACGAGGAAATCGTATCCGATGTCCTGGTAAGAACGCACTTTCATAGTTGGAGGGTATCCCATGGGCTCCACCGTATTCTTGCCGGATGTCACCGTGCGGGAGCATGAGATTGAGGTGCCGGTGAGCCGAGAGGATGCGTCCTCAGGCAATATCAGCGTCTTTTGCCGCGAGCTTTCTGCCGACGACTCACTGCCGGCCATCGCGTATTTCCAGGGTGGCCCCGGCAAGCCCGGCCCCCGGATGCTGATGGACTGGATTCCGGAGGCGCTGAAGCGCTACCGCGTGTTTTTGATGGACGAGCGCGGCACGGGGCGCTCCCACAAGATCGACCGCACCACGCCCGAGCGCATCACCGCGGACATGCTCGCGCACCTGCGCCCGCCGGATGTGGCCGCCGACGCCGAGGCGATGCGCCAACATTTGGGCCTTGAGCAGTGGGACCTGTTGGGCAATTCCTTCGGTGCGGCGTGCGCGAGCTCGTACCTGTCCTATTTCCCGTCGGGCTTGCGCCGCGTGCACCTGGCGGGCGCGGTGCCGGAGCCGGAGATGGACGTCGACGCGTTCAACCGCCTGACGTTCCAATTGCTCGCGCAGAGGCAGCGGGAGCTTTTCCGCGCGATTCCGTGGATGAAAGACAGAGTCGAAGAGGTTGCCGACCACCTGGATAACCACGACGAACGCATGCCAACCGGGGAGCGTCTGTCCGCAACAAGGATGAAGATGGCCGGTGTGCTGCTGGGGGAGGAGGACGACTTCGCCCAGCTGGCCAACCTGTTCGAGGCACCGTTTACCACCCGTGGCGGGGAGAAGCGCCTGCGCGGAGATTTCCTGGCGCAGCTCGGCAGCATCATTTCGCTGGAGACCATGCCGCTGTGGGCCGTGATCCACGAGACCGTGATGGCGCGGCCGGGCCACGCGGTGAACTGGTCCGCGGACCGCATCTGGCGCGAGGAGTTCTATGATCTGCCCCTGCTTGGCAACCACTTCTTCCGCACCCACTTCGAAGAAGACCCGGCGCTGATGCCCTTCTACGAGGCGGTGGACCAGGTGCATCACCGCACGGACTTAAAGGCGCAGGCGCAGGACATGTCCGCAAACACGGTTCCGGCCGCGGCGATCCTGTACGAAAAGGACGTGTTCATCCCGTACGAGCTGACCATCCAATCCGCCCGCAAGACCCCGAACTTGCAGGTGTGGACGCACTCCGAGTGGTTCCACGACGGCATCTGGGCGCACGGCGCGGATGTCGCCCGCGGCCTGTTTGAGAGGCTGGACTGATGCGCGAGATCGAAATCACCCGCGGCGGGTTCACCGTCTTCGCCCGTGTGCTGGGCGAGACCCAGGCCCCGGCGCTTTTGTACCTGCAGGGCGGGCCGGGTTTTCCGGCGCCGCGCCAGCGCTTCGAGTGGGTCAGTCACGCCCTTGAACGCGGCTACCAGGTGGTGCTGCTGGACCAGCGCGGCACCGGCCGGTCCACCCGCATCGACTCGGCCACCCCGGAGCTGATCCACACGGATGTACTGGCCAGCCTGCGTGCCGACGAGATCGTCGCCGACGCCGAAGCGCTGCGCGAAGAGATGGGGCTTGACCGCTGGGACGTGCTGGGCCAGTCCTTCGGCGGGTTCTGCCTCATGCATTACCTGGCCGCGCGCCCGGAGGGGGTGGGTAAAGCGTTATTTACCGGAGGTGTGCCGTCGATAGGCAAAGGCGCAGACGAGGTCTACCGGGCGACGTTTGCGAAGCTGAAGCACCGCCACCGGCAGTTCAACGAGGCCTACCCGGACGCCGAGCGGATGGTGCGCGAGGTGTGCCGCCACCTCGAGGCGCAGGAGGAGGTCTTGCCGACGGGCGAGCGGCTGAGTGCGCGCCGGCTGCGCACCGTGGGCATCGAGCTGGGGCGCGAAGGCGGCTTCGAGTCGCTGGCGCGGCTGTTCGAGGCGCCGTTCCACCAAAACGGCCGGCTGCGCACCGATTTTCTGGCGGAGGTGGGCGAGCGTGTGAGCTTTGCCAAGGGGCCGCTGTACGCCGCGGTGCACGAAACCATCTACGGCGGGACGGTGCCGGGCGCGACCAACTGGGCGGCCGAGCGGGTGTCCCGTGAGCTCGCGGGTTTTCACCCGGACGCCAGCCCCGACGATGAGGAGTTCTACCTCACCGGCGAGCACATCTTTCCGTTCCAATTCGACGAAGACCCGGCGCTGCGCCCGTTCAAGCAGGTGGCGCACGAGCTGGCGGAAAAGGACGACTGGCCCAACCTGTACGCGGGGCTTAGCGGCGACTACGACGCCTACGCGGCGGTGTACACCGACGACATCTTCGTCCCGCGCGAGCTGTCGCTTCAGACCGCCTCGACGATCGGCGCGCAGGTCTTTGAGACGGACGTCTACCAGCACGACGGGCTGCGCCGCCACGGTGCGGCGGTGCTGGGCCGCCTGCTGGACATGGCTGGGGCCTAGAGCAGGGGGGCTAGAGCTCTGGCAGCGCGTCTCCCACGGACGGGTAGGACGGCTGCGCGCCGGGCCGGGTGACAGAGAACGCGCCGACGCGGCAGGCGAACGCCGCGGCATCTGCCATGCTGTCGCCCTCGAGGATGCGGTGGCAGAACGCGCCCGCGAACGAGTCGCCCGCGCCGACGGTGTCCACCGCCTCCACCTTGGGCGAGTCGATGTGGGTGAGCTCCTCGGCGGTGGCCACCAGCGCGCCCGCGGAGCCCAAGGTGAGCACCACGGAGGCGAACCCGGCGTCCAGCAGGCGCCGCGCCAGCTCCTCCGGCGTGCCCGCGCCGTCGAGGCCGAGCTGCTCCAGGATCAAGCCAGCTTCGTGCTCGTTGGCCATGAGGGGATCGGCGGCAAGCAGCGCCTCGCGCGGCACGTCGACGACGGGCGCGAGGTTGACCACCACGCGCCCCCGCGCCAGCTCCACGGCGCGCGCAAACCCGTCGGCGGGGATCTCGCCCTGCAGCAGCACCAGCTCGGCGGCCTCCACGGCGTCTGCGTGCCTATCGACGAATGCCGCGTCCACCAGCGCGTTCGCCCCCGGAACCACGAGCACGGTGTTTTCGCCGTTGGCCGCGACGGTGATCACGGCCAGGCCGGTGACTTCCTCGACTTCTTCGACGTGGCGCAGATCCACCCCGGCCTCGCGCAGGATCGCGGTGGCGGGGTCGGCGTTGGCGTCGGTGCCGGTCGCGCCGACGAGCACGACCGGGGTGCCCAGCTTCGCCGCGGCGACGGCCTGGTTCGCGCCCTTGCCGCCGGCGGTAATCCCGCCGCCTGCGCCCAGCAGGGTCTCGCCCGGGGTGGGGTGGCGTTCGACGTTGACGGTCAGGTCGGCGTTGATGGATCCGACGACGCACATACTCATGGGCGCTAACTTACAGCACCCAGTTACAGCACAGCGTCGAGTAGCTCGCGCGTGTACGGGTGCTGCGGTGCCGCCCAGATCTTTTTGGTCGCGCCGCGTTCCACGATGCGCCCGTGCCGCATCACCGCCACAGTGGGGCACAGCTCGCGCGCGACCTTCAGGTCGTGGGTGACAAAGATGAGCGTGTGCTTGCCGACGGTATCGCGCAGCAGATCCAGCACCTGGTCTTGGATGGTGGCGTCGAGGGCGGAGACGGGTTCGTCGGCAAGCAAAATGCTCGGGCGTGGTGCCGCGGCGCGCGCGATCGAGATGCGCTGGCGCTGCCCGCCCGAGAACTGCCGTGGTGTGCGGTCGCCGGTGCCTTCGAGCCCCGCGCGAGCAAGCACTTCGTCGGCGCGGGCGGCGTCGACGCCTGCCTCGCGTATCGACGTCCTCACGGCCATCCGCGGATCCAGCGAGGAGTACGGGTCCTGGAAGACCATCTGCACGTCACCCTGCACGCGCACGGTGCCGGTGGACGGCTCGCGCAGGCCCGCGATGAGGTGCAACAGCGACGTCTTGCCGGAGCCGGACCCGCCGACGATGGCGAGGCGCTCGCCGGCGTGCACGGTGAGGTCCACGTCGTCGACGGCCAGGGTCTGCCCGCGCCGCAACGAGACCCCGTCGAGCGTGACCACCGGCTCCCCGAGTGCGACGGGTTCGGCGGGCGGGCCGGGCACCGCCGCCGCGGTAAGTGCCTGGGCGTAGTCGGAATCCGGCGCCGTCATGCAACCGCCTTTGAACACGAGCACCCGGTCGGTCATGCGGCGTACCACGGCGAGGTCGTGGGAGATGAACAACAGCGCCATGCCGCGCTCGCGCACGAGGCGGTCTAAAAGCTCCAGGATTTCCGCCTGCACGATGGCGTCTAAGGCGGTGGTGGGTTCGTCGCAGATCAGCACGTCCGGGTTTTTGCTCAGCGCCAACGCGATAAGCACGCGCTGGCGCTGCCCGCCGGACAGCTCGTGCGGGTAGGCGTTCGGGCGGTCCACGCCGACCTCACGCAACGACTCGGGGGAGACGAGTGCGCCGATCTTTTTCAGCGGGTCCAGCGCCGTCATCGGCTCCTGGAACACCATCGCGACCTTTGTGCCGCGCACGCGCCTGCGCACGCGGTCCGGCGTGCCCACCATCTCGGTGCCGTCGACGGTGACGGAGCCTTCCGCCGGCAGGTCGCTTAAGCCCATGATGGTCAGCGCGGTGACGGACTTGCCGGAGCCGGACTCGCCAATGATGCCGACGCGCTCGCCCGGCGCGACCGAGAACGTGATGTCGTCGAGGATGCCGGGGATGGAAAGGTGGTTAACGTCGATCATCAGCGTTTCCCAAAAGGTTGAAGCCCAGCACGGTCAGGGCGATTGCAGCGCCGGGCCACAGCGCCAGGTGCGGGGAGGTGGCCAGGTACGGCTGGGAGGCCTGCAGCATGCGGCCCCAGGAGGCGTACGGTGCCGGCGCGCCGAGGCCGAGGAACGACAGGCCGGCCTCCGCCAGGATGGCCAGGGCGACGGCGACGGAGACCTGGGTGAGCACGAGCGGCCAGATGTTCGGCAGCACGTGCCGCCACGCGATCGCAGGGCCGGAGACCTTGGCAATGCGCGCGGCCAGGATGTAGTCGCGCTGCATCACCTGCATGGTCCCGGCGCGCGCCACGCGTACGAAGGCGGGGATGCCGGCGATGCCGATGGCCAGCACCACAATCCAGATGGAGGCGCCGAACACGGCGGTGAACACGATCGCTAAGAGCAGCGCAGGGAAGGCCAGCAGCAGGTCGGCGCCGGCCATGACCACCCGCGACGCGCCGCGGCGCATGCCGGCCCAGATCCCCAGCGGCACGCCGATCAGTCCGGACAGCCCGACGGCGCCCACAGCCACGGTCAGCGTCAGCCGCGCGCCGTCCATCACGCGTGAGGCGATGTCGCGCCCGAACTGGTCGGTGCCCATCCAGTGAGCCGGGGAAGAACCTTGCAAACGCGCGACAACTTCTGTCTGCAGCGGGTCGTAAGGCGTCCACACAAGCGAGACCACAGCCGCCAGGGCGACTAACGCGACGATCACCGCGCCTGCTTTGCGCTGCCAACTCATGCCCGCCTCCGAATCCGCGGGTCCACCACCGCGTACGTCAGGTCCACGATCAGGTTCACCACCAGGGTGAACGCGACGATGACCATCATCACGGTTTGGACGGTGGCCAGGTCGCGGTTGCCCACTGCGTCGAGGAGCATGGTGCCCAAACCGGGGATCGTGAACACCCGCTCGATCACCACCGCGCCCACCACCAGCGACGCCAGCTGCACGCCGACGACCGTGATCACCGGCAGCGCGGCGTTTCGCAGCGCCGAGGTGAAAAGCACATTGCCTATCGACGCACCAAGGGACCTGCCCGTCCGCACATAATCCGCGCCCATCTCCTCGCGCACGGACGCGGCGACGTACCGCGTCAGGATCGAGGCCTGCACGAGTGCGAGCGAGGCCACCGGCAGCACCGCATGCGCAGGCGTGCCCCAGCCGTTGGCGGGCAGCCAACCCAGCCGCACCGAAAACAGGGCGACCAGCGCGATGCCGACTAAAAACGACGGCACGATGATGCCCACCTGCGACAGCGCCCCGACGACCGCGCCGCCGGGGGCGTGGGCGCGCCGGGCCAGGTAGACACCCACCGGCACCGCCACGGCAAGGGAGACCGCCATGGCCGCAAGGGTGAGTGTCAGCGAGACCCCGGCGCGCTCGAGCACCGTGTCGGTGATGTCCTTGCCCGAAGCCATAGAGACGCCGAAGTCGCCGGTGAGCAGACCGGAGATCCAGTCGAAGTACTGCACCGGCAGCGGCTTATCCAGACCGAGGCGGGTGGACAGCTCTGCGACGGCCTCCTCGGTGGCCGAGACACCCAGCGCCACGCGCGCCGGGTCGCCGGGTACCGCGCGCAGCAGGGTGAAAATGACCACGCTCGCCGCGGCGAGCAGCAGGACGAAGCGCAGGATGTGTTTGCCGATGGTGCGGATCATTTCTCCACCTCGTTCAACGGCAGCGAGTCGGTGACCACGTTCGGGTCCAGGCCGGAGACTCCTGGGGCGTAGAGCACGATGTTCGGCGCGTTGGTCAGGGTCAGTGCCGCGGCGTCGTCCATGATCTGCTCCACCGCTCCGGCCATGTCGCCGGCGGCGATGCGCTCGCGCACCACCGCGTTGTCGTAGCCCAAGTAGTACTCCGGGTTGCCAAACAGCATGGGCACGTCGCGCGGCTCCACGTGGGAGACTAACGATGCCTGGTAGTCGTGGCCCTTGAGCACCTGGTTCAACCAGACGGCGGGGAACTCGACGGTCTCGAGGCGCACGCGGAAGCCGACGTCGCGAAGCTGCGAGTAGATGAGCTCGCTCGCCTCTTGCGCGTAGGGGCGGTTGGGCACGGTGATGGTGATGTCCGGGGCGCGCCCGGCGAGCAGCTCGCGGGCCTTGTCCGGGTCGAAGGGGTAGAAGTCGCGGCCCGGGTACCAGGGGTCCGTTGGCGGCACGGGCGCGCCTCCGGTGTCGGTGCCCAGGCCGTTGTAGACCACCTCGTTGACCGCCGCCCGGTCCACCGCATAAGCCACAGCGCGGCGCACATCCGGGTCGTCGAAGGGGGCGCGGGTGTTGTTCATGGAAAGCAGCACCTCGCCGTTGGTGGTGCCGACCTCGACGCGGATGTCCTCCGGCAGGGTGTCGATCAGTTGTGGCGCCTGCATGCCCCACACCACGTCCGCATCGCCCACGCGCAGTGCGTTGACGGCGGAGACCGGGTCGTCGAAATAGCGGATCAGCCCGTCGTGCGCGACGTCGCCGCCCCAGTAATCCTCACGCGCGTCGAACTCGATTGCTTCGCCGACGTCGAAGCGTTTCACGGTGTACGGCCCGGTGCCCAGGGGAGCGGTTGCAAGCTTATCGACGCCTGCCGGTGTCATCATCGCCCCCGTCAGCGTGCCCATGGACCACAGCCAGGCATCTTCGGCAGCGTCGCCGCCTTCGACGGTCACGCGCAGTGTGCGCTCGTCTACCACCTCGACGTGTGTGACCGGGTCCATCTGGGCCTTCAGCCCGTTGGTCCACTCGTTTTGCACGTAGTGGATGGAAAAGGCTGCGTCGTCGGCGGTGAACGGTGTGCCGTCGGCGAAGGTGACGCCGTCGCGCAGGTGGAATGTAAATACGCCACCGTCTCGCTCGACGCGTTCGGCGAGGTGGGGCACGGGGGTGCCGGAGGCGTCGATACGCACCAGCGTCTCGTACACGTTTCCCACCAGCGCCTGGGGCGCGGCCGCGCCGCCGGTGGTGGTGAAGTCCAATCCCGCAGGGGCCCCCGACGCCGCCACCACCACGTTGTCGCGCGGTGCGGAATCACCGCACGCTGCCAACGGGAGGGCCAAGGCGGCCGCGGCCGCCAGAGTCCTTGGATGCATGAGGGAAAGGTTAGTGGATCTCGGATTCAGTCTGGAACCAGATCGGGGAGGAGTGCCCGCGCACGTTGTTCAGGCCGAAGGAGAGGTTATCCACGCGGAAGATGTGTTCGGCGGCTTCGAGCGCGTCGCCGTTGTGGGTCAGCGCCTTGATCTTCACACGCAGCACCGGCGCATTCTCGGCAATGCCCAGCTTGGAGGCGGTATCCGCGTTCGCTTGCTCGATGGTGAAGGCGCGCGAGATGTTGTTGAAGTCGGCGCCCGCGCGGATGAGCTCGCGGTGGAT
The DNA here is from genome assembly GCF_026930265.1 of Corynebacterium pilbarense. Lineage (NCBI taxonomy): Bacteria > Bacillati > Actinomycetota > Actinomycetes > Mycobacteriales > Corynebacteriaceae > Corynebacterium > Corynebacterium pilbarense. The sequence goes on along the minus strand of NZ_JANRML010000004.1, from coordinate 95,882 downwards.
GGACTGCTCGGACGTGTCCACCGTTTCAATGACCTCTGCCAGCGACGGCAGAAACGCCATCCGCTCAATCACCACCGGCTCACCGTCGGCGCTGCGCACGCGGCGGACCACGAAGACCTCGTCTCCCGGGTTGATGCCCATGTGCTCCGCCAATTCCTCACTGGCGGTGTCCATGCCGAACTGCTCCATGTCCTCACTGGGGTCTTTGCCCATGCGGAACAGCCAGGAGGTGTTGGACAAAATCTCCTCGAAGGTCTCGGTGCGCGTGTTGGACAGCACCAACGAGCGGCGGCCGCGGCCGGAGGACAACAGCCCCTCGGCGCGCAACGTGGCCACCGCCTGGCGCACCGGCCCGCGGGAGGTGTTGAACTGCTCGCACAGTTCCACCTCGCTGGGCAGCGACTCGCCGGCCGGGATGTGGCCTGCGAAGATCTCGTCGCGCAGGTAGTCCGCGATCTCCTCGTGCTGCTGCGGGCGGCGAAGCGGGCCGGTGGGCAGTTGCGCCATGGGCGGAATCACGTCCTTTTTAGACAACCGGGAATGTAACGACACCTGATACTAAACCAGCCACCGCGTAACTCCTATTAGTTGGAGCCATGTCCCACAAACCCGGGGTGTTCTCCTGCTTAGCCCCAGGCTTCGGCGAGGATCTCCATGGACCGGCTCACCTCGTCGTGGCTGCCGGAGTGCAGGGAGATCATCAGCTCGTCGGCCTGGGCGGTTCTCCGGAACGCTTCCAGGTACTCGGCGACCTGCTCGCCGGTGCCCTCTGCGGTGTAGCGCAGCATGTCGATGATCTGGCGGCCCTGGTAAGAGTTGACCACGGTGTCCAGCTGGTCGTCGGAAAGCTGCTTGCCCTGCCGGCCCATAAACGCGCGCACGCGGTTGCGGTGCACCACCTTCGTCTGGCGCTTCGCATCCTCTTCGGTCTCGGCGGCGGTGACGTTGACCGCGGCAATGCAGTACGGCTCCGGGTAGCGCTCGGAGGGCTGGTAGTTGTCGCGGTAGTAGGCGGTGGCCTGCTCCAGGTGCTGCGGGGCGAAGTGGGAGGCGAACGCGTACGGCAGACCCAGCTGCGCTGCCAAAGAAGCGCCGAACATGGACGAGCCCAAGATGATCAGCGGCACGTTGGTGTTAAAGCCCGGCATCGCGGTCACACCGGGAAGCGGCGAGGTGTTGGACAGCCACGCCTGCAGCTCCTGGACGTCCTGCGGGAAGTTCTCGGCTGCGCGGGGGTCCCGGCGCAGCGCCCGGCCCAGGGTCTGCTGGTCGGTGCCGGGCGCGCGGCCGAGACCCAGATCGATGCGGCCGGGGTAGAGCTCCTCCAGCATGCCGAACTGCTCGGCGATCACGTACGGGGAGTGGTTCGGCAACATCACGCCGCCGGCGCCGAGGCGGATGCGGCTGGTTTTCGCGCCGATGTGGCTGATCAGCACCGCCGGCGACGAGGAGACGATGCTGGACATGTTGTGGTGCTCCGCGTACCAGATGCGTGAATACCCCAAGGCCTCCGCCTGCTGGGCGAAGGCCACGGAGCGCTGCGTCGCTTCGCCGACGGATTCGCCGGGGTAGCGGGTGCAGAAATCAATGAGAGAAAGTGGAGCGTTCATGCGCCCCACCGTACTAGTCCTTGGCTAGTCCTTAGCTTGCAGGACGGGGACAGCGTCGCCCTCCGCGGACAGGTCCTCGCCCTCGACGGACTCCATGGTGCCCGGGATCATGGCGGGCTTGGGGCGGGCGAAGTCCACAACGAGGCCGATGGCGAAGGCGATAACCACCGGCACAACCCAGCCGAGCCCGGCGTCGAACATCGGCGCCCACTGCACTATCGGGGTCAGGGCATCTGCGCCCCACTCCAGAGAGATCAACGTCTCGATGGCGGACCACACCACGGCCGTCCACAGCGGCAGGAAGAACGCCCAGCTGAAGCGGGTGCGGCCGCGGAAGGCCGGCTCGATGAGCGTCAGCGCGATCAAGGTGATCGCCGGCGGGTAGAGGAAGCCGATCACCGGCGCGGCGATGGCCATGACGAACTCCAGGCCCTGGGTGGCAATCACCATGGAGGCGACCGCGAAGATCACAGCCCAGAGGCGGTAGGAGCCTGCGAACTGCTCGGAGAAGTACTCGCCGGTTGCGGTGATCAGGCCTACCGCGGTGGTCAGGCAGGCCAGCAGCACGATGGCGGAGAACACGGCCTGGCCGGCGCCGCCCATGGTCAGGTTGGCGGCCTCAGCGAGCAGCCCGGCACCGTTGTCGAACTCGCCGGCGTTCGGCATGACGCGGCCGATCAGCCCCAAGCCGATGTAGACCAGGCCCAGCATCAGGCCGGCGCCCACACCGGCGGCGATGGTGCCGTTGACAAGCGGCCTGCCCTCGCTGAAGCCGCGATGGCGCAGGGTGGAGATGACCACGATGGAAAACGCCAGTGCGGCGATGGAATCCATGGTGAGGTAGCCCTCGAGCAAGCCGGCGGACAGCGGGCCGTTGTCGTAGGGCTCGTTCGGCGCGGCCGGTTCGGCGCTCCAGCGGAACGCGGACACCGAGATCATCACGGCCAACAGCACCAGAAGCGCCGGGGTGAGGAACTTGCCCAGCTTTTCCATGATGGTGGTGGGGTTCCAGCTCAGCGCCAGGGCAATGCCGAAAAACACCACGTTGAACACGGCGGAGGAGGCAAAGGATTCGAGGCCGAACAGCGGGGTGATCGCCGTTTCAAAGGAGACGGCGCCGGTGCGCGGCAGCGCGTAAAACGCGCCGATGGACAGGTACGCCAGCACCGGGAAGACCACGCCGAAGATGGAACCGGCGCGCTGCGCCAGGTCGCGGAGGTTCGAGCCGGACAGCGCAATGGCGATCACGGCCAGCACCGGAAGCAGGGAAGCGGTGGCGAGGAAGCCGATGAGCGCCGGCCAGAAGTTGTCGCCGGCTTCCACGGCCAGCATGGGCGGGAAGATGAGGTTGCCCGCGCCGAAGAACATCGAAAACAGCGCGAGGCTGGTGACAACGATCGCGCTGGCGGAGCGCTTCGAGCCACCTTCAGGCTGTGACACCACTGTGGAACCCATGGTTGGTCCTCTCTAATTGGGTTGAAGTTCCCTAGAGTCTAAACCATCCGACCGCTAGATGGGAACAGGGTTCCATAAAGTGAAACGCTAAAGCTTTGCGACGGCTCCGCCAATCCGCCGCACCGCCTCCTCCAAGATCTCCGGGGAGGTGGCGAAGTTCATCCGCGCGCGGTGCTCGCCGCCGGGGCCGAAGTCCATTCCCTCGTTCATGGCCACCTTGGCGTGGCGGCGCAGCCACGCGGCGGGTTTTTCGTCGACAAGCTTGGTGTTCTTGAAATTCAAAAACATCAGATACGTCGCCGCCGGCACCTCAATCTCAATGCCCGGCACTGCCTTGGGCAGGTGCTCCACCAGCCAGTCGCGGTTGGCCTTGAGCTGGGCGATCTCCTCGTCCAAAAACTCGCGGCCGTGGTCGTAACAGGCCTCCGCCGCGACGATGCCCAGGGTGCCCACACCGTCCTTCGCCACGCCCGACATCGCGTTCCAGGTTTGGGCGTCCTCGTCGTTGGAAAAAATTATCTGCGCGCACTTCAGGCCTGCGACGTTCCACGCCTTGGACGTCGCGGTGACCGTGATGCACACGTCCGGGTTGTTCGCCGCGGCGCAGACGTGGGCGCCGTCGTAGACCAGCGGGGCATGAATCTCGTCCACGATCACCCTGGCGCCGTACTTGCGCGCCAACGCGCAGACCTCGTCGAGCTGCTCCTCGGTGAACACGTAGCCGCCCGGGTTGAACGGGTTGGTCACGATGATGCTGCCCGCGCCGTTGGCAAACGCGGCTTCGGCCTCGGCCAGGTTGAGGCCGCCGGCGGAGCTGACGTCGATACGCCCCCGCCCCGCGACCTCGGCAACGTCCAAAAACGGGAAGTAGGCGGGAACCGGGACCACGACATCGCCCTCGGTGAAGTACTGGATGGCCAGCATCACGCCGCGCACCACGTCCGCAACCGGGAAGATCTTCTCCGCGTCCGGGCGCCAGCCGTAACGGTCCGCGTAGAAGCCGGCGACCGTCTCGCCCAGCCGGTGCGCGTGCGGGGCGGGCGTGTAGCCGAACATCTCGCGCTCGGCCGCATCCACGATCGCCTGCTTCACAGCGGGCGCGGTGGGAAAATCGCTCTCCGCGATAAACAGCGGCAGCACGTCAGGGTTGAACTGCGTCCACTTCCTGGTGCCGCGGGCTTGCAGGGTGTGAAGGTCGGGAAATTGCATGGGGCCCACGGTAGCCATCATCGCTCTTGGCATGTTTGAAGGCCCACACGGCGAACACCGCGGCGGCGAGCAGCGTCCACCACACCACGGATGACATGACCCAGTCGCCGATGACCGGGTCGCGCCCGTCGATCGTGTCCATGTTCTTGAACTGCGAATGCGGCACGAACACGGTGGAAAGCCCGAGGTAGATCAGGGTGGTCAGCAGTGCGAGGATGTTGCGGCGGCGCCACGCGAACTCGCCGATGATGATGACGCCCGGCAGCATCCATGCCCACGCGTACGGCGGCGCCCAGGAGGATGCGGTGAGTCCCGCCAGTGCCAGGCTGAGCGCCGCCATCGGGGCCTCGCCGCGCTGAATAAAAACGCGGGCGGCGTAGATCAGCGCGCCGCCGACGGCAAGGACCGCGAGCACCCAAAGCGCGCTCGCGCCGTCTGCGCCCGTGAACCGCTGGGCCGCGCCGAATAGCGTGAGGTTCTGCGCCTGGGAAAGGTCGTAGCGCTCACCGATGTGCAGCACGTAGTCGGTGAAATACGCGGCCGTCATGCCCGGGCGCGCCACCGCACCAAGCGCGGTGAGGGACGCGAACGCACCCGCCATCCAGCCGAGCGCCCGGTAATCCTTGCGGAAGAGGAAATACAGCGCGAAGACCACAGGCCGCAGGGTAAACGCCGCGGCGATGCCGGTGAGTAGCCCTTCAGGCACCCAGCGCCGCCACTGCCCGGGGCGGGTCCACCACAGGTCCGTCGCCACGAACGCCACCGCGAAGATGGTCAGCTCGCCGTAGTAGAAGTTGAACCGCACCGGGTCCAGCCACAGCACCGCCGGCAGCAGCACCGTCGCGCACGCGACCGGCGACGGCCACTGGAACCGTTTGAACAGCAGGTAGATGATCCACCACACCGCCAGCGTGCCCGCGATGGTGTGCAACGCCTCCCACGTGCCCATCTCACCCGCGCCGAGCAGCTTGCCAAACAGCATGGTCGCCGGCGGGTGCAGGAAGTAGTCTTGCCGCCCGTCGGGGTAGCTGAACGCCACCGAATAGATGTCCGGCTCGGCGAAGAAACCGGCGCCCGCCCCGCGCAGCATCTGCAGATGCTCCAGCGGGTGGAACACGCCCTCGTAGGCCGACAGCATCGGCGATTCCATCTTGCGCCACCACGCCGTGGCAAAGGTGCTCAGCACCGCGTAGGCCACCAGCGGCGGGAAGGCCACGAACTGGGTGAAACGCAAGGGCTTTTGCCTATCGACGAGCACGAAGCCCCGCGCCTGCACCCACATCACAAACACCACCAGAATCGCCCACACGACCAGGCTGGACTGCGCCAAGTCGCGCACGGTGTACGAATCCGGCGTGGTGGCCATCGGGTTCACGATCTGCTTGTGCGGGATGAAGATCGTGGAGATGGTCAAATACACCGCCACCAGAAACGGCGGCCACGGGTTGGCGTTGCGGATGCCGCCGACGGCCATGATGATGCACAGCGGAACCACCCACACGTAGTGGTGCTGCCAGGTAATCGGGGCGACGAGCAACGACAGCAGCGCGACACACAGCACCGCCGCCTCGTTGGCGCGCGCGGCGAGCAGGCGCCGCAGCGCCAAAATCGCAAGGGCGAGGATGCCGGCGAACATGATCGCGGTGAAGTACGTCTGCGCGTCTGCCGGCACGAAGCGGGCAACCAGGCCGCGGGCGGACTGATTGTGCGAGCGGTTCAGGCCCAGCACACCGGACATCTGCCCGATCTGGGTGGTGAAGTAGTACCCCAGCGCCGCAGGTTTCACCGCACCAGCAACCCCCAGCGACATCACGCCGGTGAGAAACGCCGCGGCCAGCGCTTTCCAGTTGCGGGTAAAGATGAAGTACAGCCCGAAAAGCGCCGGCGTCATCTTCACCGCGGCCGCGACGCCGGTGAGCACGCCCGTTGGCAGGTACTTACGCTTCGGCGAGTCCCACCACAGGTCCGTGAGCACCAGCGCCATGAGCACGATGTTGACCTGGCCGTGGTGGAAGGTGTTGTGGATCGGGTCGACCCAAAACGCGAGCGGCAGCGCCACCAGCGCCCACTTGCCGGCATCGTCGATGCGGCACCTGCGCAGCGTGAGCGTGATTACCCACCAGAGCGCCGCCAGCGACACCAGCGAAAACAGCACCAGGCCCGCCGTCTCTCCGAACAGCGTCAGCGGGGAAAAGAACAGCAGCGACGACGGCGGGTAGGAGTACGGCAGCTCTCCCGCCGCGCCGGTGTTGATCAGGGACTCGTAGACGTTCGGGCTGTCCCAGAACGCTTTCGCTCCGCGGTAGTAGACCAAAAAGTCCTCTACCTCGCGCCGGTCCGTGCTGTAGAAGGGCACGTAGCTGTGCTGGTACCAGCCCACCAGCAAGCTGGCCAGGCACAGGATGAGCGCCACCGCCATCATCGGCACTGAAAGGATGAGTTTTCGCACAGATGGGCATATTAGGGGTTAAGCGCCCCGTCCGCGGGCAAGTGCCTACTCCTCGGCTTCCGCCTCTTCTTCGTCCCCGCCGTCGACGTGGAACCCGAACGCCTTGAGGCGCTCCCGGTCCGCGGCGGACGACGACGCGGTCAGGCGCAAAAGCTCGGAGTAGATGCCGCCGGAGACTGCCAGCTCTTCCGGGGAGCCGATCTCGTCGACGTGGCCGTCGCGAAGTGTGATGATCGTGTCCACGCCCGCGATGGTGGACAAACGGTGCGCGATCATGATGGTGGTGCGGCCCTGCATCAGCTGGTCTAGGCCGGCCTGCACGGCGCGCTCGGCCTTGGTGTCCAGGGCGGAGGTGGCCTCGTCCAGGATGAGGATCGGCGCGTCCTTGAGCATCGCGCGCGCCACGGCCACGCGCTGGCGCTGCCCGCCGGACAGGCGCAGGCCGCGCTCGCCGATGACAGTGTCGTAGCCGTCGGCGAACTTCATGATGAACTCGTGCGCGTTCGCCCGCTTCGTCACCTCCACAACTTCCTCGAGCGTGGCGTCCGGCTTGCCGTAGGCGATGTTTTCAAACACCGACCCGGAAAACAGCGCCGCCTCCTGGAACACCACGCCGGTGGTTGCGCGCAGCTTCTCCACATCCAACTCGGACAGTTCTTCGCCACAGACGCGCAGCCGGCCGCGGGTGATGGGGTACAGGCCCAGCAGCAGGTTCACAATCGTGGACTTGCCGCCGCCGGATTCGCCGACGAGCGCGATGGTCTCGCCTTCGTGGGCGGTGAAGTTGACGTTGTGAAGCACCGGCTCGCCCTCCGTGTACTCGAAGGTGACGTCCTCGAAGGCGATGACCGGCTCGCGCACCTGCAGGGGAGCCTGCTGCTTAGCGACGACCTCCGGCATACCCGACGCCTTCGTCGCCGCGACGAGCTGCCGGTTCGCGGTCGGCTCGACCGGCTCGTCCATCACCTTGAAGTAGTCGCGCGACCCGGCGATGGCGCGCTGCGCGGAATCCACGATCCAGCTCATCATCGTCACCGGCTGGCGCGCCATGGTGACCATCTGGATGAGCATGACCATCTCGCCGACGGTGAAGTGCCCGTGCAGGGTGCGGGTGAACAGGATCAGGTAGATGCCCAAAAAGATCAGGTTCATGGCCACGCCGCGCAGGGTGTCCATGGAGTGCCACCAGCGCGATTGGGGGCGGGTGATGTCCACGGTGTTGGTGTAGTGGCGGCTGAACTTTTCCAGCTCGCGCACTTCCGCGCCGTAGGACTTGGTCACCTTCACCTGGCCGACAACCTCGGCGAAGCGGCCGTTGCCTTCGTCGATGTTGGCGTTTTTGTTCTTCTCAAACACCTGCCAGCGTTTCGACGTCAGGGCGGTGAGCCAGGTGTAGAGCGGAAACAGCAGCGCCAGCAGCACCGTCAGCGGCCAGTAGTAGTAGGCGGTGATGACCAAAATCGCCGCCACCTGCATCAGCATGGGCAGAAAGTTGTTGGTGAACGACTGGATGAACTGCGTGACGTTGGCGATTGAACGGTCCAGCCGGGCGATGATCGTGCCGGTGACCTGGTTGTCGTAGTAGCGCTGCGGCAGCGCGAGCAGCTTGGCAAAATACCGCGTGGACAGGTTCTGGCGGATCCGCGCGACCATCACGTCGCCCAAGTAGCCGGAGACGTTGCGCAGCACCGAAGCCATGGCCTCGGCGACGAACAGCGCCACGGCGAGCCAAATGACGGTTTGGGTGGGGTCGGGCAGGGAGGCGTCGCCAAGCTTGGCCACGATTGTGTCCGTCGCTTCCCGCAGCAGAAACGGGGTGACCAACCCCAGACCAGCCACCAGCGTCGACACCGCGACAACCGCGATATAGAACGGCCAGAGGGCGGAAGCGCTGCGGACAACGCGCATCAAAGACTGCATAATTTCGACACCCTACTAGGGCTGTAAAGTGGTGCAGCAAAGCTTCCCACCGCGACAAAAGAAGAGGCGCACATGTCCCACCGCACCCGCCGCCCCAAGGCCGCCCTGGCCGCCACAGCCCTGGCAGCCGCCTTGGCGCTTTCTGCCTGCGCGGACGCCGAGATGGGGGAGGATACCATCAGCTCCACCCAGGTCACCGCCGCCGAGGACGCCCCGCAGGGCCAGGCCGACGACCGCATCGGTGTGCAGCGCAAGCCCTTCGAGGTCAACGAGGCGGACCCACTGGTCAGCGACGAAATCAACGGCGAACGGGTGAAGGACCCGGCGATGGAGCTGTCGTACAAGTGGCAGGGCTCCTCGTACGCGCCGAACGGCGGCTCGGTCGTGGTTGTGGCAATCACCAACGAGTCGGACGCGCCGCTGCCGGAGGACGCGCTCGAGCCGAAGCTGCGCTACAACGTCAACTCCACCTCGAACCCGGACATGAAGGACGCGAAGTTCATGCCCATCGCGGAGGAGGCCGGCGTGGACATCGTGGGCCTGGACCGCCCGCTGGGCCCGGGCGCGACCGTGAACGCGAAGTACCCCTTCGACGTGTCCACCGGCAACCTGTGGGACGCGGAGTTCACCATCGGCAACGTCACCTTCAAGGGCAACCTGAACAACTAGCGGGCGAACTCGGCGATCGCGTGCGGGTCCAGCACTTCTTCGACGCGCACGGTTGCGAGGTCGGCGAGCTCGGAAGCGTCGTAAGGCTGGGGGCCCATGGGTCCGAAGAACTTTGCGTATCGACGATAGCTCCGCCCAATCCTCGCCGGCCGGTTGTCCGCCAACTCGTTGAGCTTCGCGCGCGTCAGCGGCGCGGACAGCAGGGAGCGCACGATCCACTTGCGTTTCTCGTACGGCACGCGCGGGAACACCGGATCCGCAGCCCACACGCGGCGGAACTCGCCGGCGTAGTGGTCGCGCCGGCACAGCCACAGCGCCACCGCGGCCTCCTCGCCGGCGCCGACGACGGTGACGTTGGTGGGGTCGCCCCCGAACGCCTCGATGTTTTGCTGGACCCAGCGCAGGGCGAGCTTGACGTCCGCCACACCGCGGAAGTGCCCGATGGCGTCCGCGGCGAAGGGCAGGAACCCCTCGAAACCGCCGCGGTGGGGCACGTGCACCTCGACGAATCCCTCGCCCAGCTCGACCGGTTGTGACAGCCACACCACCACGGGGCAGTCCGCGCCGGGCCGCGCCTCAAGCGGGGCGCTGATGGCCAGGGCGTTGGGGTTCGGCGCGGTGGCGTCGATAAGCAATCCCTGCTCGATGGACGCCGGGTCGTCGAAGGGGCGCGTCTCGGCGAGGTAGGGGATGGCGTCGAAGACGCGTTTGCCGCCGCGGGTGGTGCCCACGATGGTGCCGGCCGCGCATGTGATTTCCGTTTCGCCCATGCGGCAGATCGTATCCGCATACACTGACCGCCATGACAAACCCGCTTCTTACCCCCTCGACCCTGCCGTACAACCTGCCGGACTTCGCCGCGATCCGGCTGGAGCACGTGGAGCCCGCGTTTGAAGAGGCACTCAAGCGCCACGCCGCCGAAATCGCCGAGATCACCACCGCAGACGCGCCGACGTGGGAAAACACCGTCGAAGCCTTCGAGCTGGCCGGCCAAGACCTGGACCGGGTGATGTCCTGGTTCTTCAACCTGCAGGGCACCGACTCCACCGACGAATTCGACGCGGTGGCGGACCGCATCGTGCCGAAGTTGTCGGCGCACGTGGACTCGATCTACCAGAACGACGCGCTCTACCAGCGCATCAAGGGCGTCGACGTGCCGGAAGACGCCGAGTCGCGCAGGCTTCACGACGAGCTGCTGCGCCGCTTCACCCGCCGCGGCGCCGACCTGGACGCCGCCGGCAAGTCGCGCCTGCAGGAGATCAACCGGCGCTTGAGCGAGCTGTCCGAGCGCTTCGGCCGCAACCTGCTGGCAGACACGAAGAAGCTCGCGGTGGAGTTCACCCGCGACGAGCTCGCGGGGCTTTCCGACGACCAGCTCGCCGCTTACGAGGACGGCGGGCGCTACGTGGTGCCGATCGAGCTGCCCACCACCCAGGCGCTGCAGTCGGAGCTCGACGAGTCTGCCGCGCGCCACAAGCTTTTCGACGCCTCCCGTGCCCGCGGCAAGGACACCAACCCGGAGATCGTGCTGGAGTCGGTGCGCCTGCGCCAGGAGCGCGCGAAGCTGCTCGGCTTTGATACGCACGCCGACTACGTCATCGCGGAGGAGACCGCCGGCACCGCCGCGGCAGCGCGCCAGCTCATCGCCGACCTGGCGCCGGCGGCGGCCGCGAACGCCGAGGCCGAGCGCAAGCTCGCCGGCGAGCTTGCCGGCGAGGAGCTCGGCGGCGCGGACTGGCCGTATTGGCAGGCCAAGCGCCGCGAGGAGGAGCTCGGCATCGACGAGGCGGAGCTGCGCAAGTACTTCCCGCTCGAGCAGGTGCTCACCGACGGCGTCTTTTATGCCGCGAACCTGCTCTACGGCATCACCGTGGAAAAGCGCGAGGATTTGGCCGGTTACCGCGAGGACGTGGACGTGTGGGAGGTCAAGGAGGAAGACGGCACCGGCATCGGGCTGCTGCTGACCGACTACAACGCCCGCCCGTCGAAACGCGGCGGCGCCTGGATGAGCTCGTTTGTGGACCAGTCCCACCTCGCTGGCACGAAGCCGGTGGTGGTCAACGTCATGTCGATCAGCTCTAACCTGCTCACCATCGACGAGGTGACCACCCTGTTCCACGAGTTCGGTCACGCCCTGCACGGCCTGCTCTCCGACGTGCGCTACCCCTCGCACTCCGGCACCAACGTCCCGCGCGACTGGGTGGAGTTTCCCTCCCAGATCAACGAGAACTACGCCTTCGCCCCGGAGATCGTCCGCAACTACGCCCGCCACGTGGACACCGGCGAGGTCATCCCGGCGCCGCTGCTGGAGGCGATGGAGGCGTCACGCCAGTTCGGCCAGGGCTTTACCACCGCCGAGTACCTCGCGGCCTCCGCGATCGACCTTGCGTGGCACTCGCTGTCTGGCGACGTCCCTTCGGACATCGACGCCTTCGAAGCAGACGTCCTGCGCGAGCTCGGCCTGGACGTCGAGGGGTTGGAGCCGCGCTACCGCTCCACCTGGTTCAACCACATCTTCGCCGGCGGCTACTCTGCGGGCTACTACTCCTACCTGTGGGCCGAGGCGCTGGACGCGGACGGCTACCAGCTCGTCGCCGAGGAGGGCATCAACCGGGAAACCGGCGCGAAGTTCCGCGAGACGATCCTGTCCAAGGGCTCCTCGCGCGACTACGCGGAGGCCTACCGAGCATTCCGCGGCCGCGACAAGGACACCCGCCCGCTGCTCGAGCGCCGCGGGCTCGCCGGCACCGATGCGTAGCGGCGCGTAGCTGCGCTCGTCTACCGTTTCCGCAGTTTGGTGGGGTACAGTTCTCGGAGTCGAACCACCTTTAAAAGACAAGACAAGGAAAGCTGTATGGCGGACGCAACAGTGCGACGCCCCCGCGCGGGCGCACGCGTTGGCGCGCTCGCCGCGGCGTCCGCGCTGGCAGCCTCCGGTCTTGTGGTTGGGACGGAGGCGCCGGCGGCGGAGCGTCTCGTGGTCAAGCAAGGTGCCCGCATGTTCGTGGGCAACCTCGGAAACGACACCCTCACCGCCTGCACCATCGGCTACAACGACCCTGAGCAGCGCCGCAGCTACACCGCCGGGCACTGCGCAGACAACGGTGACTACGGGTGGCAAACCGGCTCGCTGGTCTACCTCGCCGACAGTAAGGGCCGCGAAATGTCCACCCCTGCCGGCATGATCTACCCGGCCGCCGCCTACTACGGCGCCTCCAACGCCAACGATTGGGCGGTGATCTACTGGTTCAACGGCGTGGAAGTCGGCGCGAACCCCTACGGCGGCGAGTACGTGCCCATCCAGGACCTCGAACCCGGCGAGACCCTGTGCTACCACGGCTACGCCTCCCACGGCGGCACCACCGAAGCCGCCTGCGGACCGTTTGTGGGCATGATCGAGAAAACCATCTACTTCGACGCCCCCGGGATGCCCGACTACGGCGACTCCGGCGGGCCTGTCTACGCGCCGGGCAGCGGGCTCGTCGGCGTGATGTCCGGGGCGAACGCGCTCGTGAACGAAAGAGGCGAGGAGGTCGTCGGCTTTGAGCGCGCCAGCTCTCTGCAAAGCGGCGCGCTTTACGACGACCCCCGCATCGACGCCTTCCTCCGCTCCCACCTCGCTGCGACGACAACGCCGCCCTCGCCAAGCAAAAAATCGCCGGCGGCGCCGTCCCCGGTGCGCAGCACGGTGGTCACCCCCGTTGCGGAGGTCACGCGGAAGCCGTCGCCCGCCGTGACCTCCGTGTCGGGCAACACCATCCACATTGCTGGGCCGACGAAACGGTCAGTGGTGATCCCGGCCGCGACGTTGCAGGCGCCGATCCCGGTCGGCGCGGCCACGCCGTCGAGTGTGCCGAGTGAGGCGCCCGTCGTCACGCCTGAGGCCCCGGCGGGGGAGCAGGAGCCAAGCAGCGAGGACACCGCGGAGGAGCCCCGCGACCGCAGCGCCGCCAACGCGCTGCTGATCACCCTCGGCGTCGTGGCTGCCGTGGCGGCGCTCGTGCCGGCGATCGGCTACATGATGGGGCTGATCTGATGAGCAACGTGCTGCTCGGCTGGGTGATGGGCTTAAGCCCCTGGCTGCAGGTGCCCGTGATCCTCACCGCCGCCGCGCCTTTGTGCGCCGCGGCCGGCTACGCGCTGCTGCGCGTTATCGACGGTGTCGACGGCGTCGCGCGAGCCGCGGCCCGCCTGGTTTCCCGCCGCTAGCTCGCGGCGCTAGGCTTACACACCATGGCCAACCCGGAAGAGCTGCGCAAGCAGGATCAGAAGCTGCCCAAGCCGCAGCGCAAGTACCCGCAGTCGCGGGTGACCCAGGTGATGTGGGTGCTTATCGTGCTCGTCGTCGTCGCGGCGATCGTCAGCGCCCTCTAGCGCGAGCGGAGCGAGTGCTAGCGCGCGCTCGCGGCCGCGATGCGCTGAAACAGCGCGACGTCGGGGAGGTCTTCGATGAGGACGGGGGTACCGGAGGCGTCGCAAAGCGGAATGCACCAGTTGGAATACATCTCGCGGTTGGTGCCCGGCTGGTTTTGAATGCGGGTGTCGCCCACCATGTCCACCAGGTTCGTGCACGTCATCGCGGACGGGGTGGAGGCGATAAACCGCGTCAGCCCCTCGACGAGGGCGTCCACGTCGTCGTACTCGCCGAGGTCCCGGTCGAGAAAGTCCACGTCAGCGAGCGGGGAATTGTCGAACGCCCCCTCGGCCTGGGCGGCGGCGAGCACCTGCGAGATCCACACCGCGTCGGTGGCGTTGAGCTCTTCCAGCGACTCTTTGACCAGCCCGAGTTTGTGGCGCAGCGCGTTGTGCGCGCCCTCCAGATAGCCGGCGGTGGGCGGCAGGTCGTGGGTGCCCACGGCGGTCAGCGCCAGGTTGCGGTACTGCTGCGACGGGCGCGGCGCCTCCGGCGGCACGGACTCGAACCACAGCACGGAGGTGCCGAGGATGCCCTTGTCGCGAAGCACGTCTTGCACCCACGGCTCGAACGTGCCCAGGTCTTCGCCCACCACCACAGCACCCGCGCGCTGCGCCTCCAGCACTAACACGCCGACCATGGCTTCGAAGTCGTAGTTCATGTACGCGCCGTGCGCCGGGGTGTCCATTCGCGGCAGCCAGAACAGGCGGAACAGCCCCAAGACGTGGTCGACGCGGATGCCGCCGGAGTGGCGCAGCACGGTGCGCAGCAGATCGCGCCACGGCCCGTAGCCGGCTTCCGCCAGCTGCTGCGGGTTCCACGGCGGCTGCGACCAGTCCTGGCCCTGCTGCGAGTACTGGTCCGGCGGCGCGCCCACAGAGGCGTCCGGCACCAGCACCTCGTGCAACGTCGCCGCGTCGGCGCCGCCGGGGTGGATGCCCACCGCCAGGTCCGTCATGATGCCCAGCCGCATTCCGGCCGCCACCGCGCGCTCCTGCGCGACGCGGCGTTGTTCGTCGGCGATGAACTGCAGCCACATGTAGAACTGCACCAGCTCCTGCGGGTCGCGCCCCGCGTGCTTCGGCGCGCCGTGGTGCTCCGACTCGCTCGCCTTTGCTGCGCACCACTCGGCGAACTGGCGCAGCCCCTCGCCCTCGACCTCGCAGAACAGATCGAAGTCCCGCGTGCGCGCCTCGTCCGCCGCCGAGAGGTAAAACAGGGTGCGCAGCGCCGCGAGCTTCGCGGCGAAAATCCGGTCGCGCTCCAACGGCTGCGCGGTGTGGTTCATCGCCTTGAGTTCCGCAGCAAGCTTCTCGACGTCCCTCCGGTCCCCCTCGTCCAACAGCGCATACTCCGGCACCTGCTCCACCGCGATGTAGATCGGGTTGATAAAGCGGCGGGAGGTGGGCAGATACGGCGAATCCTCGATCGGGGGGACGGGTTCGGCAGCGTGCACCGGGTTGATCAACAGGTAGTCCGCGCCCTCGGCCGCCACCGCCTCGGCAATCGCGCCCAAGTCGTTGAAGTCGCCGATGCCCCAGGACTCCAGCGAGCGCACCGAGTACAGCTGCGCCATCACACCCCACACCGGGTCCTGCACAACCTCGGCGGTGGTGGACAAGGTTGCCGGCACCACGATCAGCGGGCAGACCTCGTCCAAGTTGTCGGACTCCAAGTGCAGCTCGTGGTAGCCGGCGGGCAGGTCGCCGGGCACGTGGAACGTGGCCTCGCCCCACACCACACCGTCGGTGGCGGTAAACGGCGCGGCCCAGTTCTCGTCCTGGTAGGCGTCGCGCGAGGAGCCGTCTTCCAGCCGGATCCAGCAGTGCGCGTAGTGCCCGTCGTGGACGTGCACGTTGAAGTGTTTCTCCGCGCCCTCGGTGGCCACCACGCACGGCGGCATGGGCCTGGTCGCCCAGAACTCCCGGCGGGCGTCGAGGTGGAATTGGAGTTCCTCGTCCGAAGGTTCGTCGTTAAGCGAAAGCCCCAAGGCTCGCAGCAGCTTGATAAACGACTCGGCGGGAGGCTCGGTGAGCAGCCCGTTCGAGGCGCGGTAGGACGTGCCGAAGCCATAGGACTCGGCGAGGGCGTGCAGCAGTTGAGCGTTGGTCACGCCACGCATTGTGCCAAAGCTAGGGCCCGCACGCTGGGGTAGTCTTGGGCACCATGCCTTCAAACGCGCACACCACGGAACTCGGATTCACGCTCAAAGACACGGACACGTGCCTCAGTCGGCTGATTCGCACCTGCGAGCAGAGCCCTCACCTGGTGCTGTACTACCGGCCGCGCAACTACGAGTGGGTCTCCGTCACGGCGGCGGAGTTTTTGGAGGAGGTCTACGAGGTCGCAAAAGGCCTGATCGCTGCGGGCGTTGAGCCGGGGGACCGCGTGGCCATTTTGTCGTCGACGCGCTACGAGTGGTCGCTGGTGGACTTCGCCATCTGGGCCGCCGGTGCCGCCTCGGTGCCGATTTACCCGTCGAGTTCGATGCACCAGATCCAGTGGATTCTGGAGGATTCCGGCGCGAAAATCGCGTTCACCGAAACGCGCGACCACACCCAGCTGATGAGCCCGTTTTTGCTGGACGAGACGGGCAAGCCGAAGTTCGCGGACTCCCCATCAAAGCTCGAGCGCATCTACGAGTTCAACGCCGCGGGCGTGGAGACGCTGAAGTTTGAGGGGCGCGACGTCGAGCAATCGCTTATCGACGAACGCGTGGCCGCCACCCGCCACGAAACCCTCGGCTCCATCGTCTACACCTCCGGCACCACCGGCCGGCCGAAGGGCGTGGAGATTTCCCACGGCAACTGGGCGTACCAGTGCTGGGCGCTGCTGGAAAACGAGATCGGCTCGGTGTCTTTCCCCGGCCAGCGCATGGTGACGTTTTTGCCGTTGGCGCACGTGCTGGCGCGCGCGGTGTCGCTGGCGTGGACGATCTCGGGCGCGACGCAGTCGCACTGGTCCGACACCTCGACGCTGACGGTGGAGCTGCAGCGCGTGCGTCCGAACCTGGTCGTGGGCGTGCCGCGCGTGTTTGAGAAGGTGCGCGAGGGCGCCTACAACAAGGCCGCCGACGGCTCCGCGATTGGCAAGCGCATGTTCTTGGAGGCCGAGAAGGCCGCCATTGAGTACTCGAAGGCGCTGGAGACCGACGAAGGCCCGTCGCGGGTGCAGAAGGCGAAGCGGGCGGTCTACGACAAGGTCGTCTACGGCAAGATCAAGGAGGCCATGGGCGGCTCCGTCTGGTACGGCATCACCGGCGGGTCCGCGATGAGCGCGGATCTGTCGCACTTCTTCCGCGGCATGGGCGTGCCGGTCTACGAGGGCTACGGCCTGACCGAGACCTGCGCGGCGGCGTGTGTGAACAACGCCCACGGCAACAAGATCGGCACGGTGGGCCGGCCGGTCAACGGCTACTCGGTGCGCATCAACGACGACGGCGAGATCGAGTTCAAGGGCCCCGGCGTGTTTGACAAGTACTGGAAGAACCCGGCCGCCACCGAGGAGGCGCTCACGGACGGCTGGTTCAACACCGGCGACCTCGGCGAGGTGGACGACGACGGCTACGTGTCCATCACCGGCCGCAAGAAGGACCTGATCGTCACCGCCGGCGGCAAGAACATCTCGCCCGGCCCGATGGAGGAGATCATCCGCCAGGACCCGCTGATCTCGAACGCGCTGGTGGTCGGCGACGGCAAGCCGTTCGTCGGCGTGCTGGTCACCCTGGACGAGGAAGAGCTCAAGCGCTGGAAGGCCAACCACAACATCCCGGCGAACAAGAAGGTCTCCGAGCTCGCCCAGGACCCGGCGCTGCGCGCGGAGGTCCAGGACGCGGTGAACCTGGCCAACGCCACCGTCTCTCGCACCGAGGCGATTAAGAAGTTCCGCATCCTGGACCGCGACCTGTCCGAGCAGCACGACGAGATGACCCCGACGATGAAGGTCAAGCGCAACGTGGTGTTCCAGCGTTTCCAGGACGACATTGACAAGCTGTATCAGCGCTAGTTCGGCGCGCCTTCCTTCCTCCTTGGGGGCTGTGGCATAGCATGCCAATTTGTCACTTCCCACAGGCGTTTCCAAGGAGGGCTTGCGATGCACAAGACTGCCGCCGTGCTGCGGCACCGCGAGCTCACGCAGGAGATTTACAACATCGGCGACGAGGTGGCGGAGTACACCGAGCACCTCGCTGAGGCCATCGCGGATTACGACGGCGAGCTCACCGAAGACTGCCTCGCCGAGTTCGTGGAGATCGTCGACGATGCCCGCCAGGACGCCCGCCGCGTGGTGGCGGAGCTGATCGGTCTGCGCCAGGCGCTGACCTCGGGCCGCGCCGCCGGCCACCTGTCCGCGGGCGCGAAGCCGGAGGAGCGTATCCCGGAGCCCGAGCTTCTCGACGCCTCCGGCTTGCACGACCTCTTCCCCCTGAAAGCCCCGTTTTCGGTGCATACCATGCAGGACGCGCTGACCGGCCGCACCGACTTGGTGGTGCAGCACTTGGGCGAGATCGTGTCCTACTGCCTGGAACAGACCGACATGGTCGCCCGCGAGCTCGGCGTGGTGTCGCTGCCGCAGATGTACGCCCGTGTCGGCGAGATCGTCGAGGAGGCCGTGGTGGGCTGGGTGGAGACCGTCTGCGTGGACCACCCGGCGTTCGTGCGCACCATGCGCGGGTCCAACCCGCCGGAGTTTTTGGAGGAGCGCGCCCGCATCGACAGGATCGTGGCCAAGGTCGCCGCGAAGCGTTCCCGCCGCGGCGCCTAGCCTTAAGGCCATGGATTCATTCGGCGTTTACGTCCACGTCCCGTTTTGCGCCACGCGCTGCGGGTACTGCGACTTCAACACCTACACCCCAACTGAGGTGGACTCCTCCCACGCCCAGTACTTGGACGCGCTCGAGAAAGAACTCGAGCTCGCCGCCGCGCGCGGCCTGCCCCAAGCCGACACCGTGTTCATCGGCGGCGGCACCCCGTCGCTGCTCGGCGCCGACGGGCTCGGGCGCATCCTCACCGCCATCCGCAACACCTTCGGACTCACAGCAAACGCGGAGGTGACCACCGAGTCCAACCCGGAATCCACCAGCCCCGGCTACTTCGCGGGCCTGCTCGACGCCGGCTTCACCCGCGTCTCCCTGGGTATGCAGTCCGCCTCCACGCCGGTGCTCAAGGTGCTGGACCGCCAGCACACCCCGGGCCGCGCCGTCGCCGCCGCCCGCGAGGCGCGCGCCGCCGGGTTCGCGCACGTGAACCTGGACATGATCTACGGCACGCCCACCGAAACCGACGACGACGTCCGCCGCACCCTCGACGCCATCCTGGCCACGGACGTCGACCACGTCAGCGCGTATTCGCTCATCGTCGAAGACGGCACCGCCATGGCCCGCAAGATCCGCCGCGGCGAGCTGCCCGCGCCCAAGGAGGACGTCTACGCGGACCGCTACGAGATCATCGCCGACACGCTCGCCGCCCACGGCTACGGCTGGTACGAGGTCTCCAACTGGGCCAAACCCGGAGGAGAGTGCCGCCACAACCTCATCTACTGGCGCAACCAGCAGTGGTGGGGTGCGGGCCCGGGCGCGCACAGCTTCATCGGCGCTGAGCGTTTCTTCAACGTCAAGCGCCCCGAGCGATATGCGCAGTTGCTTGCCGACGCCACGCTGCCCATCCAGGACCGCGAAACCATCACCGACGAAGAAGCCCACACCGAGGCCGTCATGCTCGGCCTGCGGCTGAAGGAAGGGATCCCGTCGGGGTGGATCGGGGCGGGGGCGCAGGATGTCGTCGATAGGCATGTGCGCGCGGGGCTGCTTGAGCAAAGCGACAGACTGCGGCTGACAGACAGCGGCCGGCTGCTTGCAGACGGCATCATCACCGATATCCTGGCAGCCGAGTAAGGAGGCGTAATGGGTACTGCGGACCAGCGGCGCCAAGCGGTGCTGCGCGCGATCGTGGCGGACTACATTGCCAGCCAGGAGCCGGTGGGGTCGAAATCCCTGGTGGAGCGGCACAAGATGGGGGTGTCGTCGGCGACGGTGCGCAACGACATGGCGGTGCTGGAGCAGCAGGGCTACATCTCGCAAACCCACGCCTCGTCCGGCCGCATCCCGACTGAGGCGGGCTACCGCGCGTTCGTGGACGCGCTGCACGATGTCAAGCCGTTGAGCGCCGCCGAGCGCCACGCCATTTTGGACTTTTTGGAAAACGGCGTGGATTTGGAGGACGTGCTGCGCCGCTCGGTGCAGCTGCTCGCCCAGCTGACCAACCAGGCGGCGGTGGTGCAGCTGCCCACGCTGACGATCTCGCGCGTGAAGCACTGCGAGGTGGTGGAGCTCACCCCAACAAGGCTGCTGCTCGTGCTGATCACGGACGCGGGGCGCGTGGACCAGCGCAACGTGGAGCTTTCCGCGCCGATCGGGCCGGAGGGGGTGCGGCTGTTGCGCGACCTGCTCAACGAGGCCCTGGTGGGCCAAACCATGCGCGACGCCTCCGATGCGCTTTCTCGCTTATCGACGAAAGCTCCGCCCCACCTCGCCGACCCCACCTCACGCGCCGCAGAAGTGTTGATCACCACGCTGGTGGACGCGGCTCCGGACCGGCTGATCATTGCGGGCTCGTCGAACTTGGTCGTGCCGTCGGGAGGCTTGCAGGGCGTGATTGACGCGCTTGAGCAGCAGGTGGTGGTGCTGAAGCTGCTGGCCGGCGCGCAGGAACTCGAGCGGGTGAGCGTGCGCATCGGGCGCGAAAACGAGGACGAGGAATTTTCACACGCCTCGATTGTTACAACAGCGTACGGCTCGGGCGACGAGGCACTCGGCGGCCTCGGGGTAGTGGGGCCGACCCACATGGACTACCCCGGTACCATGCAAAAGGTTGCCACCGTGGCCCGCTACATCAGCCGCATCTTGCGGGGCGAATAGAAGGGAAGATATGGCTCGCGATTACTACGGCATCCTCGGCGTGGACCAGGAAGCCACCGAGCAGGAGATTAAGAAGGCGTACCGCAAGCTGGCGCGCAAGTACCACCCGGACGTCAACCCGTCCGAGGAGGCGGCCGAGAAGTTCGCGGAGATCGCGGCCGCCCAGGAGGTGCTGCTGGATCCGCAGAAGCGCGCGATCGTGGACCGCGGCGGCGACCCGATGGAGGCCGGCGGCGGCATGGGTGGCGCGGCTGGCTTCGGCGGCGGGGGACTCGGCGACATCTTCGAGGCGTTCTTCGGCGGCGGCGGTGCCCGCCAGCCCCGCTCGCGCGTGCAGCCGGGCAACGACGCGCTGCTTCGCACCGCCATCACGCTCGAAGAAGCCTTCGCGGGTGTGAAAAAGGACGTCACCGTGGACACCGCCGTGCTGTGCGAGAAGTGCCACGGCACCGGGTCGAAGACCGAGGCGAAGCCGGTGCCCTGCGGCACCTGCGGCGGCGCCGGCCAGGTCCAGGAGATGCAGCAGTCGTTCTTGGGCAACGTCATGACCACCCGCGAGTGCCCCACCTGCCACGGCTACGGCGAGGTGATCAAGGACCCGTGCACCCAGTGCGCCGGCGACGGCCGCGTGCGCGCCACCCGCGACCTGACCGTGAACATCCCCGCCGGCATCAATTCCGGCATGCGCATCCGCATGGCGGACCAGGGCGAGGTCGGCCACGGCGGCGGCCCCGCCGGCGACCTCTACGTGGAGGTGCAGGTCAAACCGCACCCGGTGTTCGTGCGCGAGAACAACGACCTGCACGTGCGCCTGACCGTGCCGATGTACGACGCAGCGCTCGGCACCGAGCTGACCGTGGACAACCTTGCCGGTGAGCAGACCACCATCGACGTGCCCGGCGGCACCCAGCCCGGCGACACCATCCACCTGCCCGGCGAGGGCATGCCGCGGCTGCGCGCCGAGGGCGCCGGCGACATGATCGCCCACGTCCAGGTCACCGTGCCCACCGCCCTGACCAACGACGAGCGCGCCGCCTTGACCGACCTGCGCGACGGCCACCCGGACAACCCGGAGGTCCACGTCGAGTCCGACGACCACGGTGACGGCTTCTTCTCCCGCATGCGCGACCGCTTCCGCCGATGAGCCTGCCGTATTTCCTCACCGACGATCCGGCCGCCGGGGTGCTCACCGGCGCGGAAGCCAAGCACGCCCACGTCAAACGCATTGCACCCGGCGAGCACATCATGCTTATCGACGGCCAAGGGTCCACCGCGCTCACCCGCGTCACGTCGGTGGGGGCTGGTCGGGTTGACGGAGTCGTCGAGAAGCAGCAGTTCGTGCCGCAACCCACGCCGCGCGTGACGGTGGTGCAGGCGGTGCCGAAGGGCGAGCGCGCGGAGCTGGCCGTGGACCTGGCGGTGCAGGCCGGGGCCGACCGGATTGTGCCGTGGATTTCGCACCGCACCATCGCGCGGTGGCCGGCGAACAAGCAGGCCAAGCAGGTGGAGAAGTGGCGCGCGCAGGCGCTGGCCAGCGCGAAGCAGGCGCGCCGGGCGTGGGTGCCGGAGGTGCGCGACCCGGTGACGACGAACCAGCTGTCCGCTCTGCTCGGCGCGCTTCCGGCAGGAAGCGCGCTGGTGCTGCACGAGGACGCCACCGACTCCATCCGCGACGTCGACTTCGGCGAGGACGTGTGGCTGATCGTCGGGCCGGAGGGCGGCATCGGCGAGGACGAACTGGAGGTCCTCGGCGCGCGCCCGGTCAAGCTCGGGCCCGAGGTGCTGCGCACCGCATCGGCGGCGTTTGCGGGGCTTTGCGCCATCGGGGCGTTGACCTCCCGCTGGTAGGGTTGGCCCCCATGGAAGAAATGGTGACGCGCAAGGTCGAACTCGACTCGGCGTACGCACAGTCCGTCCTGGGGATCAACGACGACAACCTGCGGGTTTTGGAGAACCAGCTCGGGGTGGGTTTCCACGCCCGCGGCACCGAGCTGACCGTCAAGGGGCACGCGGGGCAGGCGGCGCACGCGCTGCGTGTCGTCGAGGAGCTTGAGTCCATGGCGCGCCGCGGCGTCCCGCTGGGGGTGGACACGGTGATCCAGGCGGTGCGCATCATGGAGGCCGAGGCGCCCGGTGCCGTCGCGGACATGCTGGGCGAGGAGATCATCGCGCGCCGCGGCAAGGTCATCCGCCCGAAGACGGCCGGCCAGCGCGCCTACGTCGACGCGATCGACGACAACACCATCACCTTCGGCATCGGACCCGCCGGCTCCGGCAAGACCTACCTCGCGGTGGCGAAGGCGGTCCAGGCGCTGCAGAACAAAGAGGTCAAGCGCATCATCCTCACCCGCCCGGCGGTGGAGGCGGGCGAGAAGCTCGGCTTTTTGCCCGGCACGCTCTCGGACAAGATCGACCCGTATCTGCGCCCGTTGTACGACTCGTTGCGCGACATGATGGACCCGGAGGCCATCCCGAAGCTCATCGAGGCCGGCATCATCGAGGTCGCGCCCCTGGCCTACATGCGCGGGCGCACCCTGTCGGACGCGTTTGTCATCCTGGATGAGGCGCAAAACACCACCGGCGCGCAGATGAAGATGTTCCTCACCCGCCTCGGCTTCCGTTCGAAGATGGTGGTCACGGGCGACACGTCCCAGGTGGATTTGCCGCGCGGCACTGTCTCGGGCCTGCGCGTGGCGCGCCGCATCCTCGCGGACATCGACGACATTTCGTTCCAGGAGCTCGGCGCCGGCGACGTGGTGCGCCACCACCTGATTTCGCGCATCGTCGCAGCGTACGACCGCCACGACGCGCAGAACGCCCTGCGCTACGAGAAGCGCCAGCAAGCGATCGAGGCCGAGCGGGAAGCGGAGGCGAACCAGTGAGCATTGAAGTCTTGAACGAGTCCGGCGAGGCGGAGGTCAATGAGCAGATGCTTATCGACGTCGCGTCGTTCGCCATGCGCTCCATGGACGTCCACCCCGAAACCGAAGCCACCATCACGCTCGTGGACGAAGCCACGATGGCGGATCTGCACGTACGCTGGATGGACCTGGAGGGCCCCACGGACGTGATGAGCTTTCCCATGGACGAGCTGACCCCCGGCGGCGGCCGCCCCGACGCGGACATGCCGGGTCCGGCGATGCTCGGCGACATCATCCTGTGCCCCGCCTACGACCGCAAGCAGGCGGAGATGGCTGGCCACGACCTGGCGCACGAGATGGCGCTGCTCACCGTCCACGGCGTGCTGCACCTTTTGGGCTACGACCACATCGAGCCGAAAGACGAGCGCGAGATGTTCGCCCTGCAAAACGAGATCCTGGCGGACTGGTACGACGACCTGAAACGCCGCGGCGTGGAGTACCAGCCGAAGCCGACCGGCGCGCACGCCTTCCCGTCGGCCGCGGACCGCGACGAGCTGGACAAGTTGATGCAGCGCAATATTGGCGGCGCCGAGTGACGCTAACCTTCGTCTACGCGGCGGTCACCGTCGCCGCGCTGCTTTTGTCCGGCCTGCTCGGCTCGATCGAGTCCGCGCTGGCGCCGATCTCGCGCGCCCGCGTCGAGGGCATGGTCAAAGACGACACCCCGGGCGCGGAGGCGCTTCTGCGGGTGGTGGACCACCGCGCGAACCACGTCAACACGCTCGTCCTGGTCAAAACGATCCTGGATGTCCTCGCGTCCGTCACCGGTGCGATGCTCGCCATGGACCTGCTCGACTCCGATGGGTGGGCGATCGCGGTGGCGGTGGTCGTCGTCACGCTGCTGCAATTTTCCATCGTCGGGGTGTTCGCGCGCACCGCGGGCAAGCGCAACCCCTACACCATTTCGCTCAAAGCGGCCCAGGGCCTGGGGGTGTTCCAGGCGGTGCTCGGGCCCGTCGCAAAGCTGTTGATTTGGGTTGGCAACCTGTTCCACCCCGGCGAGGACTTCCGCGACGGGCCGTACGCCACGGAGGTCGAGCTGCGCGAGATGGTCGAGGTCGCCCAAGAAAAGGGCGTGGTGGAAACCACCGAGGGCCGCATGATCCAGAACATCTTCGACCTCGCGTCCAGCTACGCGCGACAGGTCATGGTGCCGCGCCCGGAGATGGTGTGGATCGAGGGCGAGAAAACCGCCCGCCAGGCCACCGCGCTCATGGTGCGCTCGGGGCATTCGCGCGTGCCGGTGATCGGGGAGAGCGTCGACGAGATCGTCGGCGTGGCGTACCTGAAGGACATGTTCGACGACCGCGGCACCCCGCTCGACCCCGCCACCAAAATCACCGAGTTCATGCGCGAGCCTCTGTTCCTCCCGGACTCGAAGCCGCTGGACGTGCTGCTCAAAGAAATGCAGCAGTCGAACACACACATCGCGATACTTATCGACGAATACGGCACCGTCGCCGGCCTTCTCACCATGGAGGACCTGCTGGAAGAAATCGTCGGCGAAATCACCGACGAATACGACGAGGACGAGGAAGCCCCGGTGACCGAGGTCGAGCCGCGCCTGTTCCGCGTCCAGGCCCGCCTGCCGCTGGACGATCTGGTGGACTACCTCGCCGACAACCTCGACTACGAGCTGGAGTACCCCGAGGACGTCACCGACAACGTCGACACGGTGGCGGGGCTGTTGTCGTATGAGCTGGGGCGCGTGCCGCTGCCGGGCGCTTCCATTCTCCGCGACGGGGTGCGCTACACCGCCGAGGGCGGCCGCGACCGCCGCGGCCGGGTGAAGACCCGCACCGTGCTGGTCTCCGTCGCCGAGCCCACAGAGCCTCTCCCCAGCGATTAGTCCTACTTTTCGGTATAATTGTGCACGTAAGCAGGTTTTTCACCGAGAGGAGCTTCACATGCGCGCTGTGCGTTACTACGGCCAGAAGGACATCCGCGTCGAGGAGATCGACGCACCGGAGGCAGGCAAGGGCGAGGTGCTCATCGACGTCGCCTGGTGCGGCATCTGCGGCACCGACCTCCACGAGTACCTGGAAGGCCCGATCTTCTGCCCGAAGCCGGGCCACCCGCACCCGATCACCGGCGAGGAGCCGCCGGTCACGCTCGGCCACGAGTTCTCCGGCGTCGTCGCCGCACTCGGCGAGGGCGTGGACGATCTTGAGGTCGGCCAGCACGTCGTCGTCGAGCCGTACGTGCTTCCGGACGACGTCGACCCGAAGGAGCCGGGCCCGTACAACCTCCACCCGGACGTGAACTTCATCGGCCTTGCCGGTGGCGGCGGCGGCCTGTCCGAGAAGGTCGCGGTGCAGCGTCGTTGGGTCCACCCGATCAGCAACGACGTAGCGCTGGACGAGGCCGCGCTCATCGAGCCGCTGTCCGTCGGCCACCACGCATTCGTCGCCTCCGAGGCCGGCGAGGGCGACGTGGTCCTCATCGGCGGTGCTGGCCCGATCGGCGTGCTCACGGCTGCCGTCGCTAAGGCATACGGCTGCACCGTGATCGTCTCCGAGCTGTCCGAGCTGCGCCGCCAGAAGGCCCTCGACGCCGGTGTCGCCGACCACGCCATCGACCCGTCCAAGCAGGACCTCAAGGAAGAGGTGCAGAAGATCACCGACGGCAAGGGCGTCGACGCTGCCTTCGAGTGCACCTCCGTCAACGTCGTGCTTGACCAGCTCGTCGATTGCCTGAAGCTCAAGGGCACCCTGGTCGTCGAGTCCATCTGGTCCAAGAAGGCCGAGCTGGACATCCACGCCGTGGTGATGAAGGAGCTGACCATCCGCGGCATCATCGGCTACGCCCACGACCACGAGCAGACCATCAAGCTCGTCGAGGAGGGCAAGGTCGACCTCAAGCCGTTCATCACCGGCAAGATCGGCTTCGACGGCGTCGTCGACGAGGGCTTCGACACCCTGATCAACCGCAACGAGACCGCCGTGAAGATCCTGGTGTCCCCGGAGCTCTAAAATGCTCGTATGAGCAACATTCTCTCCATCCAGTCCGCTGTCGCGTATGGCCATGTCGGCAACTCGGCAGCGGTCTTTCCTTTGCAGCGCATCGGCCACGAGGTGTGGCCGGTGTACACGGTGAATTACTCCAACCACACCGGCTACGGCGCGTGGGGCGGACCAATCATCCCTGCCGACGACGTCGCCGCGGTACTTAGCGGTATCCGGGACCGCGACGCATTCCCGCTTATCGACGGCATCCTCACCGGCTACCAGGCATCCCCCGAAATCGCCGACGTGATCGTCAGTACCGTGCGCGACATCAAGGCGGAAAACCCCGACGCCCTCTACACCTGCGACCCGGTGATGGGCTCGGCGACGTCCGGTTGCTTCGTCGCCGACACGATCCCGCCGTTGTTTCGCTCGACGATCGTGCCGGCGGCGGACATCATCACCCCGAACCAGTTCGAGCTGGGGTATTTGACCGAGCGCGACGTCACCGACCTTGACTCCACCCTGGCCGCCGTGGACGCCGCCCGCGAGATGGGCCCGTCCACCGTGTTGGTCACGTCGGTTAAGCGCCCGGAGACGCCCGAGGACGCGGTGGAGATGATCGCCGTCGACGATAACGGCAAGTGGATCGTGCGCACCCCGCGCCTGCCGTTCAAGCGCAACGGCTCCGGCGACGTCACCGCCGCGCTGTTTACCGGCCACTACCTCCGCGGCCGCGACGCGAAGGACGCGCTGGCCAAGACGGCGTCTTCGGTCTACGACCTGCTACGCGTGACCCTC
Organism: Corynebacterium pilbarense; assembly: GCF_026930265.1. NCBI lineage: Bacteria > Bacillati > Actinomycetota > Actinomycetes > Mycobacteriales > Corynebacteriaceae > Corynebacterium > Corynebacterium pilbarense. The sequence continues at coordinate 68,576 of NZ_JANRML010000004.1, read as the reverse complement.
GAGGCCGACTCGCCCGAGCTCAAGCTGGTAGAGGCGCAGGACTTCTACGCCAACCCGCAGCTCCAATTCGAGGTCGAGGCCCTCTAGCCGTTTTTGGGCATGCCGAATCGCCCGCCCTTGTGGGGCGGGTTTTCGGTGTGTGGTGGTTAGTCGAAGAGCAGTTCCATCGCGCCTGGGGTGGTCATGGGGATGTTCGTGCCGTTTGGTGCGACCCAGCGGATGCGGGCGTTGGGGTTGTCGATGTAGCCGAACGGGCCGTTTTTGTTGTCGGCGTTGACCCCGTTGTGGAAGGGGCACAACTCGGCGAGGTTGTCCATGTTGGTCATCCCGCCGAAGCGCCAGGCGTTGATGTGGTGCGTCTGGGTGGTCTCCGCCGAGTGCTTGCAGTCCGGGAAGGCGCACTGTCCTAATGTAACTTTTAAATCATGGCAAGAGTTTTAGGGCGAGTCCGCATCTCCAGACTGACCGAGGAATCCACCAGCATCCAGAGACAACGAGATCTAATCGAGGATTGGGCAAGCAAGAACGGGCACGAGATCGTGGCGTGGGCTGAGGATGCCGACGTTTCCGGCAGCGTCTCTCCCTTCGACGCTCCGGCGCTCGGGAGGTTCCTCACCGAGGAGGGATCTCGAGGGTGGGACATTATGGTCGCTTGGAAGCTGGATCGTCTCGCAAGAAACGCCGTCAACATGCACAAGCTGTTCGGCTGGATCCAGGAGAACGATAAGCAGCTGGTATGCATCTCTGACAACATAGATCTCTCAACCTGGGTAGGTAGGTTGGTTGCTGGTGTTATCGCCGGGGTCGCCGAGGGCGAGCTAGAAAACCTTACTGATCGTGTCTCAGCGGGTATGCGGGAACTTCGCCAGACCGGGCGTTTCCAGGGAGGCGCTGCCCCGTTCGGTTACAAGAGCGCTCCGAAGGAAGGCGGGGGTAGAACGCTGGTTAAGGATCCAGAGCAACAAGAGGTGTTGCAGTGGATCTTCGAGCAAGCTCTCAAGAACCGAACTTTCGTGCAGATCGCCGAGGATCTCAACAGCAACAGAAACTTCGCTCGTAACGAATACAACGGAAAAACAACCCAGGGCTGGCACGCAACCACCATCGCGGCCATCCTGAAGAACAAAGCGTATCTCGGCTGGACAACGTACGAGGGGAAGCCGGTTCTCGATAACAACGGCGAGCCGGTGAAACGCTGTGAGCCCTCGATCTCGGTCGAGGACTTTAACCGGATCCAGGAACTGTGCTCGCGCCGTGGCTTCCGGGGTCGAGCATCGCCCAAGATGTCACCGCTTCACGGGGTAATCGAGTGCTGGGAATGCGGACACAACCTTCACTACCACCGGATGAAAACCGAGACCGCTCACAACTACTGGTGTCGCTATCACGAGAACAGGAAAGGAAAATCGATCAACGCTAAGGTTGCCGAGGATCGCCTCGATGAGCTGGTAAGAGATTTGATCGGAGAGCTACCGATTCTCGAAAAACGTATCTCTACCATCCGTTCTTCGGAGGAGGAGCTGGAGGAAGCACGCGCCACCTACCGGGAGATCGCGAGCTTTCTTTCGACGGTTCCCGACGAAGCTTCCCGCAAGACAATTTTCGAGCAGCTGGAAAACGTTAACCGAAGGATCCAGGAGTTGGAAAAGGCCGTGCATTCCACGGATGGCACCGAGTGGGTCGATACCGGGGTGACCTTCGGCCAAAGGTGGGAGGAGCTCGATGCCGAAGGCCGGAGACTTCTTCTCACATCGGCAGGGATCCGGTACCGAGCCCGAACAATCGTTAAGGGTACCCGGTGGACGCTCCCGATCCTCGAGACTGAGCTGATCGTTCCCGAGGAGCTCCAGCTTGCAGCTCGCACGAAAGGTTTTAACCTGCCGGAGATCGAGCGTCGGCAGCGTCAGCAGTGGTGGGAGTCTCTCACCGAGGAGGAGCGCCAGGCGTGGCTGGACTCCGGGCTCGAGACCCCCGGCTCCGAGGAGGCCGAGAACGCATGATCTTTCTCGAGGAGTTGAACACTAACAAAGGCGTGCTGGTTGTTCGTTCGGCCGGTACGCCGAGGCCCGAGGATCTCGACCAGCGCATCCTTACCGAGGGCTGGAGCGCGCTGCTGTTGTTTAGCTACGGCGATCTCCTCTTCGAGGCGTGGGGCCGGATGTACGTCGAATTCCAGGAGAGCTCGGATGAGTTTGCGAGTATCGCCGAGGCGGCTGTCGAGCTCGGCATGTCCACCGAGGAGCTGGTGGCGCGCATGGTCGAGGACGGTCTGTTCCTCGAGACCAGCGACGGTTTGATCGCAAGCCCCCACCCCGATCTCCGGCGCATCTCTAGCTGCTAAACACGCTGGTCACGCAGCTGGTGAATTTAAAGAGGCGGTTTTCCGAAAGAGGACACCTACATACATTATGAGAGGCCGACCCACCCAGAATGGGGCACCCTGACATTTGAACATCTATATACCCTATGAGCGGTCATTCCACCCGGAATCGGGTAGTCAAGATTTGTGACACCTATATACATTATGAAGAGTCCGATCACGGATGAATGTAATTAGGCGCAAAGTGAGATTGTCTCACCTACGTACATTGTGAGAGGTTCCGACTCCGAGTGAATATAAATGGGCACAAAATGAAGTTGTGACAGGTATATACACTATGAGACCCCAAAACCCCCAGAATGGGGTAATTGGCACTTTGTCTCATCTATATACACTATGAGAGCTCCGGGGAGGGGGACCACAGGGGGAGGGGTTGTCAGTCAGTTACTGTTAGCGGCCTTCCGGGCCGCAGTTACTTAGTTTGGATCGCCGAAGCGATCCACTTACTAACTAAGTAATACTCTGAGTAAGCAAGTAAGTAAGTACCGAGGAGGTGCTTACGGTTGCTTACGGTCTTACTCTTAGTAATCACAGACGAAATGAAATGAGAGTCTGTGGTTACGGTTGTAGGTTATCTTACGGTGGTAACGTTCGTAAGCTCTCAAGTTCGCTTACTCACTATACGACCTGGTAATTCACACCAGCCGAAGGAGACACTAGCCGGTGCCGAGGTTGGACGCTTCGCGTTCGGCAGGACAATCCCGCCATCGCGGGCGATAATGCTGGTAGCCACCGGACAGTTACTCCCCCGGTAGCCTGGTGGTTAGGTATTGCGTCGAGCTGCCCACGACCTCCCCGGGCGCTCCGCAGTACCGCCCGAGCGCACGTGAGACCCGGCCGGGAAGATCGTCTCGGCCTTCGGCGAAAATCTCTCAGCCTAAAAGCCTTTGAGCTTGGGCTCGCGCCACAACCCGCTGAACGGCGGGTTGCTTTTGTTATATCCCCAACACCAGGAGCCATCCCCGAAGGACGGCTCCACCCCTAGACCAATACCGAAGCACGGTACCGGCGTTGAGGGGAGCGTACGACCGCTGCTGCACTCCCGGCAGCGGTGTTGTCGTGCGTTTCCCTGAGCGTCGTTGCACGCTCAGTTTCCCTCCAGGGTTAAATATCGCTCCCCTGGAAGGCTGGTTGTTGGTCTGCCCCTGCTCGGTCTTACACCGGGCGGGGGCGCTCTTATTTTGTCGCAAACACTATCGATAGGACGGTGACCAATGACCAGACTCCCGAACGGCTGCACGCCAGAACAGCAGCGCGAGTACAACCGCCGATACCGGCAGCGCCAGGCGGCGTATCGAGACTGGATTGATTCCATCACAACCCCGCTCGGCATCACGCGCGAGCAGCTGACAACCAGCGATAACGCTAGGCGAGTGCGAGAAGCTCTCCTGGATCTACAGCACCGCGTCTAAGCGGCCTAGAAGGCCCGTAGACAGCCCAAAACAATCGGCAGGGGCAAACGTTCAGGAACAGGCTCTCAGGCGCTTAGAAGCGCTTGTATCGCACGCATGTACTACCGAAGTTGCCCGGAAGCTCCGGGAGCTTCGCCCTGCCAAGACCAACAACCAGAAAGGAACGTATGCCAACAAAGTTTGACCTCGGCCCCGGCCGATCCCACCTCAAGATTCGCAAAGATCCGGATCGGCTGGTGGTGCGCGGGCCGAACAGATACGACCTGACGCAAGAGTCAGCCTTCCGGCTGGCTGATCTGCTGGTCGATTACGCCGAACAGCTCGGAGAGGAGGAATAGATGCCTATCCCAGAATCAATCGCCGAGCATCTCGGCAACCAGAACGCCCGACCTTCGGCAGCGCAAGTGCTTCGCGATCTACTCGAGACCGCCGAGGTTCCAGACGGCACGAACGGCGCTGTCCACGCTTACCCGGGCGAATACCACGCCCGCTAACACCAAAACAGACCAACACGAAAAGGAAACAAGAATGCACTACATGGTTACCCCGAACGACACGATCAACGTCACAAACGGCTTCGGCCTTCGCCACCCGAAGAAGGTCTCGACCCTGCTCGAGGCCGCTGCCGCGCTCGACCAGGCAAACACCGAGGCCCCAGGTTGGGATGGCGTGCTCGACCCGAAAAAGGTCGCGTCCGTAGTTCGCGCGAACGCTGAGCACACGGTAACCACCGGCCAGGCACTCACCGACGCGAGCAACCAGGCGCGGCAAAAGATCGCGTACGCGGTCACCGAAGCCGTCACAGAGAACCTGGACGAATACCTCGACCAGCTCGAAGAACGCTTCCGCAACGCTGCCGAGGAGTACACCAAGGCAGCGCAAGAGCTGCCCCGCGAGTTCAACTCTGAGGACGTCACTCGCTGGGAGCCGGGAGTGTTTGATGCGTACGCCCGCGCAAAGCAGGCGAACGGCACTATCGAGGCAACCAAGCAGTGGCTGCTCAACCTCGGCCGTGTTGTGCGTACCGAGAAGTTCGACCCGCGCCACTCCTCGGAGTTTCTGGTTCTCTCCCCCGAAGCTCTCGAAGGTTATGTGTCGATCCAGACCGCGAACGGCTCCACCACCGACCCGGCGCTTAGAGCGGTCAACCCGGTACGCCTCAAGGCTGTCAAGGACGGTATCCCGCTGTCGGTCTCGCTGCCCTCCGAGGTGAAAGAGTCGATCAAGCAGTTCGAGTCGCAGCGCCAGGCGCTGAGTCAGCAGGAGTCGATCGAGCTTCGCAACCGGGCGAAGGCGTACTAGACGAAAAAGGGCGCACCCGGGTCATCCGGGCACGCCATTCTTCCTGGCTGCGACGGGGCTGTCTACAGGCCCGTTGCGTCTTGCTAGCTGCGAACCTCCTCAGCCTCGAGCGGTTCCCCATTCATCTGGCGAGAAATCTCTTCCTGGCGGCGGATTGACTCCCTGATCCGGTGGATGGATTCCTGGAGGCGCTCGCTCGCCTCGCGCTCCGCAGGGCTGAGGTAGTGCACCTCAGGCTCGGATTCCGCTTCGGTGCTCGGTTCGGTCTCTGCCTCCGGTTTGTTCGGCTTAGCTTCTTCCTCCGGCTGGCTCGGAGCGGGCTTGTCCGCAGGGATCTCGACCATCTGGTGGCTCGCACCGCGCGAGCTGCCGGACTGATCGTTCAACGCGCCGGAGCCGACAACACCACCGACGATGGCAGCGATCAAGGCCAGGATGCCGAGCACGGCACCAATGGTGTTTACATCGACCTTGAGGTCAGCGGGGTTGAACTTGGGGATGTTCATGATCTTCCTCCTGGTAGAGAAGTGGTTGACACGACCGCGAAAACCTTACCACAAACTTAGAGTTCGCTGTCTATTTACAAGGCGGCTAGGGGGTAGCACCTGGTTGAGTGCTTGCGCTGCCGGGGCTGGCAGCGAGCTAGAGCGGGCTGGCACCGGCTACCGCGAGCGGGTGGCGCATCGGCGCTCCTGCCGGGCGCTGAGCAGGCTTTTTGCCGAGCACGCTAGGGCACCGGCCGGGAGAGCAGTCGCCCTCGGCTAGAGACACTGGCTTTTCCTCCGGCGCAGGGCTGCCTGCCTGGACTTACTCGCTGTACGCCTCTCTAAGCGATTGAATATACCTCCCGGGGTGATGTGCCAACGTTGGCTGTAAGGCGCTCTACGGGCCTTCTAGACCACTTTATGGACGTTCTACTTTTCGCCCCTGCTCGCTAGGGGCACGGGGTATACCCCCGCCCCCGCACGCAAGACCGGCAGTGATAGAGCCTGCCCGTCCCGATGCCCAAAAACTCTCTGTTTTTCTAAAAACAACTACACGAAAGAAGCGATAACCAATGAAAACCACAACCAGGCCGAGCATCTCTCCGGCGCAAGAGCGCCAGCTCCGCAGGCTGTCGGACGCACGGGCCTACTACGCCGACGCTGAGACACCAGAGCAGCACACGATACTCGCTAACCAATGGCTCGAGGCTAACGATCAAGACCGACTGCCTCAGGCGCACTACGACGTGTTGCGCGAGTACCGGCTTAAGCGGTGTAGCGGCTGTCGAACCGTCTACCCGGTCGAGAGTTTCGTACTGCGCAAGAACGGCAAACGCAACTACCAGTGCAAACAGTGCGAGGCTCTCCGGCACAAGGCATACCGCAAGAGCGATCCCGAGAAAGTCAAGAAACAAGGCCGGGCAGCGAGCCAACGCTACCGCGATAGCCACCCGTGGGCTATCAAACTCCAAAACGGCGAGGAGCGAGCCCGTGAGGCCGGAGCGCCGTGGGTAAAGATCCGCGAGGCCGAGCTCCTCGAGAGCTGGAAGATCCGGGGTATCGACCCGAACTTCTCGCACTACTCCGGAAAACCCCTGAATAACGCTAACCGCTCGCTCGATCACCTCGACCCGCTTAATCGGCCGGGAACTATGGGGCACACGCTAGAGAACTTGTTCCCCTGCACCATCGAAGAAAACACGCACCTCAAGCGCGGGCAGCACCCGCTTAAAGGACTCAAGAAAATCTGGGAGACAGCATGACGATCACACAACCAACCAACCTCGGCAGCGCCGGAGCAGCACTCTGGTGCGCCATGACAGAAGAGTTCGACTTCACCGGCGAGCCAGGCAAGATCGCCATCCTCGAGCGAGCTTGCCGAGTATCCGACCAGATCCACCGGCTCGAGGAGGCCACCGCCACCGAGCCCATGACCGCGAAAGGCAGCATGGGCCAGCTTGTTATCCACCCGTTCATCCAGGAGATCCGCCAGCAGACCAGCACGCTTAACGCGCTGATTAAGTCGCTCGGGCTCCCGGAGACCGAAGAAGAAAAGCTCTCGAAGGCCGAGCAGCGCAGCCAGCACGCCCGCAACGCGGCACGCGCTAGATGGGAGGATGCCCGGTGACTGTTCGACGCAACGCGCGTGTATCCACAACCCCGCAGAGTGTCGCAGCAGAGCTCGGAGAGCAGGCCCGCTTCATGTTCCCGCGCGAGCCAGTGTTGCAGCGTGGCACCGGCATCTCGATCCCCGGAGCAGAGGCAGCGTACGAGGAGTTTTTCGAGCAGCTGACTGCCCTGGTTTGCTCCCGTGTGATGCACGCCAGCAGGGGTTTTGTCCTTGACGTCGCTCGACTAGCGGGCGTTGCCCCGGCCGACTGGTATCGCGAAGCAATAAGAGAGGCGGATGATTACCGTGGCGAAGCTAGCAGCAACCCCCGAGCTCGCAGAGCTGCTCGAGCGCGACGGGGAGGATAAGACCGAGCACTACCAGGCGTGTTGTTGTATCGCCCTGGCGGTGCTTCGCGCCGGTGGCAGCGAGCAGGATTACGACCAGCTGCTCGACGGCAGCGATCTCGCGGCAAGCTACAAGTACGGCGAACGCAAACGCCGGTACGACGCTCACCAGGCGTGGGAGTTTAGCGAGCAGCACTTCGAGCCGGAGACTCCGGCAGAGGCGCTCGAGGCTATCCGGGATGATCTGGTCAACCTTCGCCGAAGAATCGAGGAGTCTCAGCTCCCCCGGCGAGTAATCCCTACGGTGCTCGCGGTGGTGGACGAAGGTATCAGGCGGGGAGCCTGGACGATGGATCTTAGCGTGAGAGATCTCGGGCTGGTGGTGGGCCGATCCCCGGCCACGGTCTCACGCCACCTCAACACAGCAGAACACGCCGGTTGTCTCTACCGGACACCGGCTGAGGATGGACTAGCCGGGAAGGTTACTCTCGAGGTGACCTTCGGAGAGGTAACCCAAAAAGGGAAAAATGAAACACATAAAGAAACACTAGGTACTAGTTATGTGTTGCAAAATTCCCTTTTCTCCGGCCACGGTCTAGGGCCGACTGCCGGAAGGTTGTGGAAGGCCCTCCTCAGTCTTAACCGTGTATCGAGTGCCGCTAAGGTAGCACGCACTGCCGAGGTTGATCCCAAGACCGCCCGAGTGCATCTGCCCCGGATGGCAGAAGTAGGGCTGGTAGACACCATCCGCAAAGGCAAACGCACGTTTTATGCTCCGGCTACCGAGCCGGATCTCGAGGTCGCGTGCTTTCTCGCCGGGGTGGACGATTCTCGCGAGCAGCAGCAGGCACGCTTCGACGCTGAGCGCGAGCTCTACTCCCGGGTGCTCGCCACCAGAGCACCAGAAGAACCCGCTCCGGCCGAGCAAGAGCCACAACCCGCCCCCGGCTTGTTCGATACGCCTTCCGCTCCAGGCTTAACCGAGAGCTCCTCGGGGGATCTTCGCAGCGTCTGGGGCGACACGCTGGTCTGGAGCGCAGCGTAGCTCGAGCTGCTCGCCTCGACGGGCGTAACGTTCGCTCGATGCTCTAGCCGGTAGGTAACGCTGGTGCCGGGACGGTTCTCGAGAGCCTTCTCACCTGTTGTTGCAGGCAGCGGGCTCTTCCGGTTCGTGTTTTTAGACGCGCTCGCTGTTCTGGACATTCCGAATGTTGCCGTCAAAAACCCGTCGTGACCAGCAGTAACTTACTAATAGTAAGGTACTGACCGGACGAAAACAAAGAGCCTTCGCGTCCGTTGCCGAAGGCAGCGGACACTCCTGGTTCGTGCTTACGGACGTTTGCGAGGTTCTGGAGTTAAGTAACTCACGCAAGGTTGCCAGTTCCCTAGACGAGCGGGACAGGGGTGTAACCAGTAGTTACACCCTTGGAGGAAAACAGCAGGTCACAACGGTTAATGAGTCTGGTCTGTACGACGTAATCTTCCAGTCTCGCACGGCGGGCCGGTACCGGCCCACGCGCGCCAGCATCTCGGATGCGTGGTCGAGCCGGAAGCGAAGAGGTTTCGTCGCTGGGTGACTAACGAGGTTCTCCCGGCGATCCGCAAGACCGGCGCGTACATCACGGACAGCATCCTTGATTCGGACGATTCGTGGACATGCCGGGGACGGCGAAAACCGCCCTACAGCGGGCGGTTTTATCGGCAATCGTTAGAACGGCAGTGCCGCGCGCAATTGTGGATTACCAACCAGCGCAGCGCCCAGACCGCCAATCAGGCCGAGTAGACCAATGACCAGCGCGATGATCGAGCCGGTAGAGCTTCCAGCCTGCTCTTCCTTCACGGTCTTGGTTACGGTCGCAGCCTCGGGAGATTCAGTCACTGTGACTGTTTCAGTTGAGGGGTGGCAGGCTTCACGACGGTTGTCGTAACGACCTCTGCTTCGGCCTTCTCGGTCAACGTTACGGTAGCCGCAGATTCAGGGGCATCAACAGTCTTTGTGACCGTCGCCGTCACCGGATTAGCCTTCTCGGTAACCGTGCGTGCCTCGGTCGATTTTTCCGTCACTGTGACGGGCGACAGTCACCGGCCTAAACGTGCTGGTGGTGTGTTCAGACCGAGGAGCCGAGCACGAGTACCGGGACAGGCTGGGCACGATAGGCGTAGACGTACAGACCGCCGGAGTTACGTTCCTCACCGGCGCAGGAACAGAACCCCAGCAGTGGTGGAACAGCGTTCACGAATACGCCCGGCGCGCCGGGCACGATCTGGTGGTGGTGGATCACGCCAGCGGAGTGCTCGACGGCGATGAGCTGGAAAAGTCACCGTGGCGCGAGTTGTGGACACAACGCCTAAGCAAGTTCGATCTGCCGTGGTGCTGGTGGTTGTTTGGCGCTTAGCGGGCGTTTTAGCGGGGGTTTTGGCCGTGGTTTCGGTGTTGCCCTGGGCCTCCCGCTCTGCTTTTTCCTGGCCCGGTATTCACGCTGGGCAATGGCTTCCTTAGTCATGGACAACGGTTTCCCGGTACGCGGGTTAATCGGCGCGTCCGTCGTGGTGGTGTCCGTCGTGCTGGTGTTGTCGCTGGTCTTGGTGTCTGGTGTGTCTGCCATGCCACCAGCGTGTGGGGTGCTGGGAGGTCTGTCTGTGTGTGTACCCCCGTCACCACAAGGAGACATGCACGCATGTATACATACATACGGACATGCAGACATGTCTGTCTGTAGGTGTGTTTGTGGGTAGTCATGTGGGCAGACAGGTATGTATGTGGGTAATCTCACAGGCCCACATACCCGCCGGTGAACCAATTTACATGCAACACACATGCGTACATGTTGATGTGTTCTCGTGTGGACAAACTGGTCTGGTTAAGGGCTGGCTGGCGGCCGATTTCCGGTGTGTTCGACGGTTGCCCTGAGCGCGGTGTTCACCACCACTGAGGCTGTTCGCTGAGCATCCCGCCACCCCCGCCGCCCTAACAGCGCCGGTGGCATGTACTCGCCCGGCCCTAAGCTCGATCTAGCCGGAGTGTAAAGGCCCAGGTCAGCGTCATTTCAGGGTGTACCCTGTAGGGGACACCTGGTTTGCGTTTCCCCAGGTCAACGGGGGTGTACCTGTACCTGTACCCCCCTTTGTCTATTCCCCCACCTACTTACTCTTGTGCGCTAGCTTTCAGGCTAGCGCCATCGGTCTAGTGAATTAGTTTGTGAAAAAGTTGTAGCGGACTCATGGCCCGCTACACAATGACATAAACACAAACCGATGGACAGCCTTAGCGGGCTGTCCCTACGACCGGAGAGCTACCAAGCTCGACGGTTTGTTTCGTTCCATTATGGCCGGTGAACAGGAGTCACCGGCACAGGGTTTGACAGACCGAAGAGAGACAACATAACGGGGCCATAGTGCCCCGTTTTTTGTTTGTCAAGACCGGAGAGACAGACACCGCCGAAGAACAAGGGCGTAACCATCTGCTACACCCTGGACACCGAAGAGCGGAAAGCAGGTGTCGGTACTACCGACACATGGTCTGAAACAGCAGGTCACATTGGCTGTAAGGGTGGCTGTACAGACACCCCTGCTTGGGTAAAACCCGCCTTGACCAGCGAGACCTTTGTAGTGCAAAGGTATGGTCTGGCAAACGTTTATGCAGGTTACGGCAGGTGGCTGACATCCGCAGTACGGATGTATGGCTGGTCATAGCAGTAAAAGATGACCGTAATAGTAGTACGGTCATCGACCGTTTATGCAGGTCACGACGGTTTTAATTCTATCGTTACTACCGATAGTAACCCTCGCTGACGCCGGGGACGGTGGAGCGGAGTACCCCGGTTCCCCTAAGCGTGTGCGAGGTTCTGGAGTTGCGAGTAGATAACATAAAAGCGCCTTGACCAGCACGACTTTAGTACTACTAAGGTCATCGATTCGCTTGGCAGGAAGCAAGAAACAGCCATCGTGAACGAGTCGGGCTTGTACGACGTGTTTTTCCAGTTACGCAAGGCACATAAAGACGGGAGAGATCACCACCCCTGCGAGGCGTGGTGGCGGGAGGCAGATCGTGATACTGCCAGCGCCACAAACTTCACCCTTAGCAACAAGCGCCTAGCTAGCCATGCGCCTCAAGTAGGGAGCTTTACACCTTCCATGCGATCCGAGATGCGGACGGATCAAACCGGGTACCCGGTTCGCCGTCGAGCACGTTCCTGCGCCGGAACTGACCGAGGAGCAGCGGGAGCGAATTATCAAGGCCGGTAAGCGCGTGCTCGAGGCTCGAGCTCTCCACCCGGAACGCTCGCTCGCCAAGCACTACAACCCGCTCGCGATGGATCCGGCGCTTCTCGACGCTCACAAGATTCTCGACCGGGAGGTCGATAATGCCTTCGGAGCTTCGCAACGTCTCCAGACCGAGAGACAGCGCCAGGAGCTTTTGTTCGCTAACTACGCCCGGCTAGTCGAGGAGCAGTAGAGCGTCTGCCTTCGAGCGGAGCAGTCCTGTCCGAAAACAGCGATCTCGACATTACCCCTGCTCGACGGCTCATTTTTAAATGTGCCGTAAGCGCAGTTTGCCAACGCGCAGGCCGGGCAGAGCAGCTTCGACATGGTCTTTTGTTTGGGGTTGGTGCAGCGCTTTGCGTGGTAGAGGTTGACCGGTCCTTCTTGCGGGTGGAACGCGGCGACTTCTAACACGTCGCCGAATTCGTGCTCCATGTATTCGGCCCCTGTCATGGTGGTGCCGTCGGTGCAGATAAGCGTGACTTCGTCTGCGTGGCCGGATTGGATGCGGGCCCAGTCGGCGATCGGAACCAGGATGATCGGGCGGAAGTTCGCCTTCGGTATGCCTTTGCCGTCGCGCAGGATCCTGATGAGGGTGTGGGCCATTTGGGCGGCGGCGGGGTCGTCGGCGTCGATGAGTTTGCGCAGCAGGTGCTCAAGATCGGCCAGGTCGCGCTCGTTGTAGGTCAGGATCATGGTGCGCATGCCCGTCTTGGAGCGGGAAAACCTGCACGAGGGTGCTGCGGGTTTGACGGGTTGTTTTATCAGCCGTTTGATGCGCTTGGTCAGTGCCCTATAGGAGCCGCGGTGGCGCACCAGGTCCAACCGGATGCGCCAGCGTTCGGCGGCTCCTTCGACGGCGAGCAACTTTTTCTCGATGTGCACGAGCTGGTCGACCGGCAGACCATGAGCAGCCTCGAGTGCGTCGCGTTGTTTGCGGGTGAACTGGGTCGGGCCAAAGTACGCGTGGTGCACCCGCGCCAAATCGCGCACCCGGCCAGACGATAGGCCGGCGGCCATGGCCACGCCGCGGTCGAAGTCGGCGAGCACACCCACGCCTGCGGAAACAAAGTCGGTGAAGTTCATGGGCTGAAAGCTAGGGCAACGGATGGGCGTCGAAAAGCATCCGCGAAAAATCTGTGGATAAGCACCGCCAAAAGCCGCCGCCACAACACGGTTGTCCACAGCTAAACCAATCAGGGCTTGACAGGTAGAATCCCAGGCCATGAACGACTTCCCCGATTTCCCGGACGATCTGCCCGCAGACGCCAGCGCGAACGATTTCGAGCGCGCCGACGCCGGCGGCTTCACTGACACCCCGGAGGGCTTCAGGTCGGGGTTCGTCAGCTTTGTGGGCCGCCCGAACACCGGCAAGTCCACGCTGACGAACGCGCTGGTGGGGGAGAAGATCGCGATTATGGCGGATCAGCCGGAGACCACACGCCACCCGATCCGCGGCGTGATCAACCGCGAAAACGCGCAGGTCATCGTCGTGGACACCCCGGGTATTCACCGCCCGCGCACGCTGCTGGGCGAACGTCTCAACGACGTGGTCAAAGACACCTTCGCCGACGTGGACGTCATCGGGTTTACGGTGCCTGCGGACGAGAAGATAGGCCCCGGCGACCGCTACATCCTGGAGCAGATCCGGGAGACGAAGCCGAACACGCCGATCGTGGGCATCGTGACCAAGCTGGACAAAACCGGCAAGGACACCGTCGGCGAGCGCCTGCTGGAGCTGCACGAGCTGCTCGGCCAGGACGCGGAGCTGGTGCCGGTCTCGGCCACGGAGCAGGTGCAGATCGACGTGCTGCTTGACGTGCTCGTCGATAAGCTGCCGGAGGGCCCGCGTTTCTACCCCGAGGACCACACCACGGACGAGGACATGGAGACGCGCATCGCGGAGCTGATCCGCGAGGAAGCGCTGCAGGGGCTTCGCGACGAGCTGCCGCACTCCGTCGCCGTCCAAATCGACGAGATGCACCCGGACACGGACAACCCACAGCGCACCATGATCTACGCCGTGCTCTACCTGGAACGCCCAGGCCAAAAACGCATCATCGAGGGCCCGGATGGACGGCGTTTGAGCGGCATCGTGCACCGCGCCCGCAAGCAGATCATTGAGCTGACGGGGCGAAACGTCTACCTGGACGTGCGCGTGAAGGTGTTGAAGAACTGGCAGCAGGACCCGAAGGCGCTGGGCCGGCTTGGCTTCTAGAGCCCCGCGCCCGAATTGGCGCGACCGCGCGTTCGTGGTGCGCACCTACGATTTCGGGGAGGCGGACCGGGTGGTGGTCCTGCTCACCCGGAACCACGGGCTGGTGCGCGGGGTGGCCAAGGGCGTGCGCAAAGCGAAGAGCCGCTTCGGTTCGCGGCTGCAGCCGTTCGTGGAGGTCGACGCGCTGATCTACCCGGGCCGAGGCCTATCGACGATCGCATCCGCCGACACCGTGACCTACTTCGGTGCCCGCATCATCGACGACTTCGACCGCTACGCCGCCGCCTGCGCGGTGATGGAAACGGCGGAAAAGCTCAGCTTCGAAGAAGCCGAACCCACCCTGTTCGCCCTGGTCCAGGACGCGCTGAAAAACCTGCAGACCAACCAGCACCCCACGATGGTCCTCGATGCGTTCATCCTGAAGGCCACCGAGCACGCCGGCTGGGGGTTAAGCCTGTTCGACTGCGCGAACTGCGGCGCGCCCGGCCCGCACAAGGCGTTCAACGCCAGCCAGGGCGGGGCGGTGTGCAACAACTGCCGCCCGCCGGGTTCCATGGATGTGCACCCGGAAACGTTGCACGAGATGTGGTTGATGGAGCGGGGGAGCAGCGTGTCGTCGATACGCGTGGCGCAGATTCACCGCGCAACGGTGGCGCACCTGCAATTCAACCTGGAAGCCGGGTTGAAAAGCTTCAAGATTATGGAGCAGGCATAATTGGCACCCATGGGCGCACCGAATATTGACAAGAAGTTCATCCCGAAGCACATCGCGCTGGTGATGGACGGCAACGGCCGCTGGGCGCAAAAGCGCGGCCTGAAGCGTACCGAGGGGCACAAGGTGGGCGAGGAGAAGCTCATGGACGCCGTCGACGCGTGCATTGAGCTCGGCGGCGTCGAGTGGCTTTCGGCGTACGCGTTTTCCACCGAAAACTGGAAGCGCTCGCCTTCTGAGGTGCACTTTCTCATGAACTTCACGCGCGAGGTGCTGCGCCGCCAGCGCGACGAGCTGCACGCCAAGAACGTGCGCGTGGTGTGGTGCGGGCGCCGCCCGAAGTTGTGGGGCAGCGTCATCGAGGAACTCGAGGTCGCCGAGGAGCTGACCAAACACAACACCGGCCTCACGCTTGCCATGTGCGTCAACTACGGCGGGCGCGCGGAGATCACAGATGCGGTGCAAAAGCTTATCGACGCCAACGTGTCCACCGTCGACGAAAAAACCATCGCCCGCTACCTGTACCGCGCGGACATGCCGGACGTGGACCTGTTTCTGCGCCCGTCGGGCGAGCAGCGCACCTCGAACTTCCTGCTCTGGCAGTCCGCGTACGCGGAGATGGTGTACCAGGACGTGCTGTTTCCGGACTTCACCAAGGAAGACCTGTGGGACGCGGTGCTCGAGTACGCGAAGCGCGACCGCCGCTTCGGCGGCGCGGTGGACAAGTTCGCGGATAAATAGTCAGCGTTTGGCCTGGCAGGCGCGGCACACGCCGTAGATTTCGGCGTCGTGGTCGACCAGCTCGTAGCCGTAGTGCGAGGCGACGAGCTCGGCCCACTTCTCCACGGGCCCGCCTTCGATTTCCTCGCTGCGGCCGCATTCGGCGCACACCAGGTGGTGATGGTGGTGGCCGGTGAGGCAGTCGCGGTAGAGGGTTTCGCCGTCGGGGGACTGCAGCACGTCGACGGCTTTGACCTCGGCGAGTGATTGCAGTGTGCGGTAGACGGTGGTGAGGCCGACGGACGCGCCGTCGGCAAGCAAATGCTCATGGATAGTTTTCGCGGACGCGAACTTGTCCAGCCCCCGCAGCGTCTCCACGACGGCGGCGCGCTGGCGCGTCATTCGCGGGCCCAGCTTGGGCACGGGGCGCGATTGCCCTCGGCGGTTCGTTTGCGTCATACCATTGCAGTCTAGCTAGTCGCGCACGGGCTTTGGAGTCTGCGGGGCGAGGCCGGGATCCACTTCGGGACGCACCGTGGCAGGCGGGTCGACGATCGCCGCGCCAATGGATCCGCCGGCGCTCCCGCTGTTCTCCCGCCTGCGCTTGCGTAGCTCTGCCAGCTCGTCCTGGGCCTCGGTGAGTTTTTCCAGCGACGCCAGCTCGTGGATGATGCCGATGATGTCCGGCTGGTCCAGCGCGTAGAGCACCTCGCGGCCCTTGCGCGACGACGACACCAGGCCCGCCGAACGCAGCACCCGCAAGTGCTGGGAAATCACCGGCTGCGACTTCTCCAACTCGGTGACCAGCTGGTGGACGACCTTCTCTTCCTCGGCCAGAAGCAGCAGAATCTCCAGCCGGGTTTTCGAGTCCAGTACTTTGACGAGCGCGGCAGTGCGGTCCACGTCCTCGTCCGCCAGCTTTGGAAGGTCCGCCAAAACGTAGCGTTCGCTCACGGCGTCCCCTTTCCTCAGCGCCAATGGGAAACAGATGTTTCGTTCAGAATACAAGAATGCCTAAACAGAGTGGGACTTATGTCCAAACTGGGCGGGTGACCGGAGGCGCTCAAAGGCGGGCTATGCTGTTGTCCGTAATTTGCACGCACTTTCCCACCAGGAGATGTTGATGCCCGCATCAAAGATTGAGACCGTCGTTAACCTGTGCAAGCGCCGCGGACTGGTGTACCCCGCAGGCGAAATCTACGGCGGAACCCGCTCCGCGTGGGACTACGGCCCGCTCGGCGTGGAACTGAAAGAAAACCTCAAGCGCCAGTGGTGGAAGCACATGGTGCAATCCCGCCGCGACACCGTCGGCGTGGACACCTCCGTCATCCTGCCCACCCGCGTGTGGGAAGCCTCCGGCCACGTCGAAGTGTTCACCGACCCGCTCGTTGAGTCGCTGTACACCCACAAGCGCTACCGCGCCGACCACCTGCTGGAAGCCTACGAGGAAAAGCACGGACACCCGCCGGCAAACGGCCTGGCGGACATCAACGATCCGGAGACCGGCCAGCCCGGCAACTGGACCGAGCCGAAGGCATTCTCCGGTTTGATGAAGACCTACCTGGGCCCGGTGGACGACAAGGAAGGCCTGCACTACCTGCGCCCGGAGACCGCGCAGGGCATCTTCGTGAACTTCAAGAACGTGATGACGTCGTCACGCATGAAGCCCCCGTTCGGCATCGCGAACACCGGCAAGAGCTTCCGCAACGAGATCACCCCGGGCAACTTCATCTTCCGCACCCGCGAGTTCGAGCAGATGGAGATGGAGTTCTTTGTCAAGCCCGGCGAGGACGAGAAGTGGCACGAGTACTGGATTGACAACCGCTACAACTGGTACGTCGACCTGGGCATCAACCCGGACAACCTGCGCCTCTACGAGCACCCGGAAGAAAAGCTTTCCCACTACTCCAAGCGCACCGTGGACATCGAGTACGCCTTCGGCTTCACCGGCTCTAAGTGGGGCGAGCTCGAGGGCGTGGCCAACCGCACCGACTACGACCTGAAGACCCACGCGGAGGCCTCCGGCGAGGACTTGAGCTACTTCGACCAGGAGAACAACGAGCGCTGGATTCCGTACTGCATCGAGCCGGCCGCGGGTCTCGGCCGCGCCATGATGGCCTTCCTCATCGACGCTTACGACGAGGAGGAGGCCCCCAACGCCAAGGGCGGCACCGACACCCGCGTCGTGCTGCGCCTGGACCGCCGCCTTGCGCCGGTGAAGGTGGCCGTGCTGCCGCTGTCGAAGAAGCCGGAGCTGTCCGGCCCGGCCGAGGAGCTCGCCGCGAAGCTGCGCCAGCACTGGAACGTCGACTACGACACCTCCGGCGCGATCGGCCGCCGCTACCGCCGCCAGGATGAGACGGGCACCCCGTTCTGCGTCACCTACGACTTCGACACCCTGGAAGACCAGGCCGTCACCGTGCGCGAGCGCGACACGATGGAGCAGGAGCGCGTGCCGCTGGCGGAGCTGGAGTCGTACCTGGCCGCCCGCCTGATCGGCTGCTAGATTCTCGCTCATGCATTATGTGAGCTGGGACCGCTCGAACCGGGACGCGCCGAAGCTTTTGGAGGAGGACGGCCCGGACGTCCTCGGCGTGTTCGAGCACGACCGCGCGATTGTGTGCGGCCAGAGCTGGGATCTGACGGCGCACGCTGAGTCGGGCGCGCTGGCCACGTGCGGCGGTGAGGAGATCGTGCGCACCTCCGACAGTTTGAAGCGCGCGAAGCGCATCGACGCGGTTGTGGGCGGTACCCCGTACGCGCTGATCCCGGAGACGTCCAAGAACTGGGTGGTCGAGGGCCCGGACGGCGAGAAGGTCGCCCAGTTCACCCAGGATCACAACGGGGTGCGCAAGGCCATCCTCGAGTTTGAGGGGGAGACGCAGCTGCCGCCCGTGCAGGTTGCCGGCTTGGCGTGGCTTTCGCGCTGCGTGCTGGAGGCGCGCAAGATGGCCAATTCCACCGCGTTGATTGCCACGCTAGTGTTCTTGTCGCTGTTTGTTGTGGTGGTGGCGGTGCTGTGATTTGGCAGGGAGCCTCGCTTATCGACGACCAAAGGTCCGTCGCCCATTCCACCCCCGACACGATCACGGTGGGCGAGACCGTGTTGCGCGTCACGTCCGATAATCCAGTGAAGTTCCGCGCCTTCGACGTTGCGACGAACGAAGAGTACCTGCTGCGCAAAGCCGGATTCACGGTGTCGCGCTACGCCGCAGAGTGCGCCGGCCGCCGCTACAGCCTGAACCGCTCGGGCTTCGACCTGCTGGCCGGTGCGATCACCCCGAAGCGCGAGATTCGTGACGGCACCGGCGAGCTCATCGCTGTGACCCGGGGCTTCCCCTCCGGCGAGCTCGGCGTCGACGTGGCGGAGCCGACGCTTCGCGCCGACGGGTTCGACGAGATCCAGCTGGTGGACCTCGCCTTCATGACGTGGGCGCTGACCTTCGTCGACGCGCCGGCGCGTCGCACGCGCTACTAGCAGCTAAAAGGTGCCGCCGCGGTTGGAAGGGCGCCCGCCGGAGAACCCGCCGCCCCCTCCGAAACCGCCGCCGCCGCCTCCGAGACCGCCGCCGCCGAAGCCGCCGGAGAGCATCGAGCCCCACAGCACGGCGCTGGCCAGCGAGCTGGCGGTCTGCTGGTTGCGGGCGGCCTGGTAGCGCCGCAGGTCGTCGTTCGCGGCGGCCTCGGCGCGTCGCGCGGTGTCGGTGGCGGCGCGTGCGGCGTTGATGCCCGTGCGGGTGTCGCGCACGCGCAGCTGGTGGGCCTGGGCGTACTGGCGCTTCGCCTCCGCGAGCAGGGTGCGCGCGTGCGAGCCGATGATGCGCCCGCGCGAGAGGATGAGGTCTTCGGCGCGCTGGATTTGGGCGCCGGCGACTTGCATTTGCTGGTCGAATAGCTGCAGCGCGCGGGACTGGTCGCCGGCGATGCCCTTGGCGCGATCCAGCGCGGCGTCGATGTCGGCGTCCATGCTGGTCAGCTCCTGGTAGAGGGCCAGCGGGTCGGTCTCGTCGCGGTCGCCGATTTCGCTCAGCATGCGTTGGGCCTTGGAGGAGACGGTGTCGAGCGAAGCGACGTCGATAGGCGCGCCCTGCGCACGCGCCCCCTTGACCTGCTCGATCTCGCGCAACTCGTCGCGGATCTCGGAGATCAGCGCCGGCAGGTTGGCCTTCGCGGCGCGGATGTTGTCCTCGGCGTGCTCGATGGCGGCGAGGTTGGTGTCGGAGACGTTGACGGCGCGGGTGGCGGCGGCCAGCGTGTCCAGCAGCGCGCCCTGGCGCCCGGCCGGCTTGTCGGCAAGGGTGCGCGCTTCGCCGAGGGCCTTTTCCGCCTCGTCCAGCGACGCCTCGGCCAGGTCCACGTTGTCCACGATGGACTCCAAGATCTGCGCCGGGTACTCGCCCTGCAGCTGCGCCAGCGTCGCACGCGCGGGCTCCAGGCGCGCCCGGATGTCCACGGTGCGCGCGAGGACCTTCTCCACCTCTTCGGGCGCGCGCATGAGCACGCCGCGCATCTCGTTGAACTCGGTCGTCTTGTCGCGCAGCGCCTGCTCCGCGCGGCCGGACGAGGAGATGATGTCCACCAGCATGGCGCGCTTTTCGGGTTCGGTTTCCGGGATGGCGTCGTAAAGCTTCTGGTGTGTTGCAAACGCGCGCTGCAGGGTGGTAGTGGCCTCGTTCATCGCGGAGGTGAACGGGCGCACGCGGTCCGCGCCGAACTCGGCGGTGGCAAGCTCGAGCTCCTGCTTGCCCTGGGTGATGGATTCGTCGGCGGAGACCAGCGCGTCGCGCGCGACCTCCTCCAATGTCGGCGTGGGCAGGCGCCCCAGCGAGTCGGTGTCCGACGGGTCCAGCGCCTTGGCGGACTCGATCTGCTTGGCCTGCTGCTTCTTCGAGCCCTTGCGCGTGGCCGCGTACACGCCGCCGCCCGCGAGCGCCGCCACGCCAAGGCCGCCAGCGAGCCAGCCGGTGCCCGCGCCATCGCCTGACGACGAGCCTCCGCCCGCCACCGCATTCACCGCATTCAACGCCGCGGAAGACCAGTTCATCTGCGACAGCTGCGCGTAGGCGGCGTCGTTCATGCGGTCGATCTCGGACTGCGTCCACTCCTCGCCGCCGCCGACGTTGTACAGGCGCTCATCCGGCGAGATCGCCAGCACGGCGGTATTCGAGCCGTTCGCCGCCACGGCCTTATCCACCCACTCCGGCGGGGTGTACTGCCCGAACGAGCGCAGGAACACCACGCGCACGGACTTGCCCTGAGTTTGGCTCACCTGCTGGATCGCCGACTCGATCTCGGAGAGCTCGGCGGGGGAGAGCACTGCGGCGTCGTCGGTCACCGGTTGCGTGAGCCGGCCTGGCTCGAGCGAGGCCTTGGTGGCGGTGGCTTGGGCCTGGATGAGGGCGGGCGGAGCTTCCGTCGCAAAGCTGAGTGCGGGTGCGGCGGCGACAAAAAGGCCGCCGGACACGGCCAGGATGCGCAAGTAACGGCTAGTCATGCCGACTAGGGTAGCGCGACGTGTACGTTTACAACGCCGTCGATACGCAGCGCCGCGCCGACGAGGCGCCGAAGGGCGCGCAACTCGCTCCGGATTCGCGCGGGGATTTCGCCCGCGACCGCGCCCGCGTGCTGCACTCCGCGGCGCTGCGGCGCCTGGCGGACAAAACCCAGGTGGTCGGCCCGCGCGACGGCGACACCCCGCGCACGCGCCTGACGCACTCGCTGGAGGTCGCGCAGATCTCGCGCGGCATCGGCGAGGGCCTGGGGCTTAGCCCCGACCTGTGCGAGATGGCGGGGCTGACCCACGACATCGGGCACCCGCCGTACGGCCACAACGGCGAGGTCGCGCTCGACGAGGTCGCGCCGTGCGGCTTCGAGGGCAACGCGCAAACGTTGCGGATCCTTGCGCGCCTGGAGCCCAAAGTGCTTATCGACGGCACGTCCTTCGGCCTCAACCTCACCCGCGCCTCACTCGACGCGGCCGTGAAGTATCCGCTGACGCGCACGAACGTGGACGGTTCTGTGAACCGGAAGTACTCGGCCTACGACGAGGACGCTGCCGTGCTGGAGTGGGTGCGTGAGGGGCACGTCGATGGGGCGCCGCCGATGGAGGCGCAGGTGATGGATTTTTCCGACGACATCGCCTACTCCGTCCACGACGTCGAGGACGGCATCGTCTCCGGGCGCGTGTCGCTGCGCGTGCTGTGGGACTTCGTGGAGCTGGCCGCGCTGGCCGAGAAGGGAGCGGCGGCGTTCGGCGGCGATGCGGACTCGCTTGTCGACGCCGCCGATAGGTTGCGCGCCCTGCCCGCCATCGCCTCGGCCGCCGAGTTCGACTACTCCCTCAGCGCGTGGACGGGGCTGAAAGCCTTGACGTCGCAACTGGTGGGCCGCTACGTCGGCGCCGTCACCCGCGCCACCCGCGAGGACGACGGCAACCGTGCCCTCGCGGACGCTTCTGGCGCTGCGACCTCCGGCGCGCCTGGCCTCGGCCTGGGCCGGCAGCACGGGCGCCTCGTAGTCCCGCCGGACGTGGAGGCCGAGGTCCGCCTGCTCAAGACCGTCGCGGTGCTCTACGTCATGGACCAGCCCGCCCACCAGGCGCGCCAGGACCGGCAGCGCGATCGCATCTACCGCGTCCACGAGTACCTGCGCGCCGGCGCGCCGGGCACCCTGGACACGATGTTCCAGGCGTGGTTCAACGCCGCCGAGACGGACCTGGAGCGCGAGCGGGTGATCGTGGACCAGATCGCGTCCATGACCGAGTCGCGCCTGGAGCGCACCGCGAAGAAGGCCGCCGCCTTCGAGGGGTACTTCTAGGGCGGCGCAGAGCGCTACAACCGCCCGGCGATGGCGGCGAGCGCGGCGCGGGTGCCGATCTCGCCGGGCAGCCAGGGCAGCTCGATGCGGGGGACGTCGGGGAGTTTCGCGTCCAGCAGTTCAAGCGCGTCGTCTTCCACGGCGCGGCGGGCGGCCATGAAGTCGCCGGCCTCTTGAGGGCTGCGGCGGTTGATCACCAACGAGCCGACGCGGATGCTGTTGGACGTGAGGTCGTCGTAAAGCTCGCTGCTCTCGAGCACCGGCAGGCGCTCGGCGGTGAGCACGATGTGGAACGCGCAGGCCGCGGGGTCGGTGAGGATGTCGCGCAGCCGCTCGAACTTGCGGCGGCGGCGCAACAAGGTGGCGCGGATTTCCTGGTTGCGGCGCTCCACTGGGTCGTCGACAGTCCCGCCCAGGCCGCGCACCGCGCGCGAGAACTTGTCGGACTGCTCGCGCCGCTGCATCAGCCCGCCGGTGTACGCGGCCATGAGCTCCGGCAGCGCCAGCAGTCGGGAGGTGTGGCCCGAGGGTGCGGTGTCGAAGATGATGTGGTCGAAGCCTTGCCTATCGACGAGCTCCGCCACCGCCTCCAGCATCGCCGCCTCATGCATGCCGGGTGAGTGCCGCGACAGGTCCAGATGGCGGCGGATCTCCGGGTGCATGCGCTCCGGCATCATCGCCCGCATGGAGCGCTCCACCTCCGCGAGGTGCCGCTCGGTGGTCGCGGCGGGGTCGAGCTCCACCACGTGGAGGTTGGGCTCGAGCGGCGTGAGAGAGTGCCAGCCTCTGAGAAGGCTGCGCTCATTCCCGCAAACCCCTAGTAAGCCCTCCCGAGAATGCCCGTTTTTCGGCCTTACTAGGGGTTTGTTGCTAGGGGTCTGCGGAGTTGGGAG
The DNA here is from genome assembly GCF_026930265.1 of Corynebacterium pilbarense. Taxonomy (NCBI): domain Bacteria; kingdom Bacillati; phylum Actinomycetota; class Actinomycetes; order Mycobacteriales; family Corynebacteriaceae; genus Corynebacterium; species Corynebacterium pilbarense. The sequence goes on along the minus strand of NZ_JANRML010000004.1, from coordinate 45,419 downwards.
GAGGACAGGCCGGTGGGCGCCGGGAACCTGCTCCGCCGGCCGTGCCGCCAGCCGTGCCCGCCGACCGGCCTGCCGGCCCAATACCCGGCAGGAACAATGCGCCTCCGGTAGTCTCCGCAGCGGGGTAATTAGTCAAGGGGGGACTAATGAAAGACACGCGCAAGAAGGAACTGCGGGAAAAGCTCGTCGACCTGCGGAGGGTGTCGTCCGTGGACACCGAAACGCACCGGCGCATCAGTGAAGGCGAGATGGTGCAGCTGACCAAGTCGATCTACTTCTGCGCCGCGACGTGGAAAAAGCTCAAGGAGTACCAGCGGGCGTTTTTGAAGTGCTACGCAGCAGGGTGCCAAAGCAGACGCGCGGTACTCATCGACTGCTCGGCAGCCAGGCTGAACGGCGTGTGGACCATCGCACGCAACGAACCTGTCACGCTTGCGGTGCCGAATGGGCGCCCGGCCTCCACCAAAGGCGTCTGGACCGGGTACGAATACCGCCACCGCCAAATCCCGGAAGCCGACATCATCCACGACGGGTCCGTGCGCTACACCAATGCGATCCGCACCGCCGTCGACATCGCGCGTGAACGCGGCGTGCGCGAAGGCGTCATAGCGATAGACAGCGTGCTCTCCGGCCACGGCGACCAGCTCTATGACGAACTGCTGCACCAGTTCCGCGCCACCATCACCCGGTTGGCCGGCACGAAAGGCATCGCCGATGCCCGGAAAGCGCTCCCGCTGGCCAGCAGACTTTCGGATTCACCCTACGAGTCCCTCCTGCGCTTGATCCTCGACGCCCACGGGGTCCCGTACCGCACCCAGGCGGTGATCGGGCGGTACCGGGTGGACTTCCTCATCGGCGACAACCTCGTCGTGGAGGTCGACGGCTGGGAAAAATACGAGGAGGTCCCCCATGACGTCCTGCGCAAGCAGCGTGCGCGCGATGATTGGCTCGCCGAGCGCGGTTACAAGGTCTTGCACTTCTACACCAGCGACTTCTGGGGCGACGAAGCCGATTTGATCCAACGCATCCGCAACGCGTGGCCGGCCGCCCGGAGATTGCTCCCCGTGCAGGTGAAGCCGAAGGGCTACACACCGACCGGCCCGGGGCGCAACGTGGCGCTGCCGCCGGACTTGCAGGAAGCCGTCGACATGCTAAGCAGGGCGTGAGCCCTCGACTTCCGAATACATTCCGAATATCCTCAGGGGCATGACACTCGCAGCAGGAACTCCACCGCATTCCCGCCGCTCCTCTGACCTGAGCAAGCGGTCCGCCGAGGTGTTCGCCGAAGCGGAAAAACACCCGGTCACGGTCACACGCCGCGACGGGGAGTCGCTGGTGCTCATGTCCGCGCGGGAGGCGCAACGGCGGGCGCAGTTGCTGGAACTCGCGGCGCAACTCATCACCGTGGCAACGGAAGGCGTCGGCAGCCTTGGCGAACGAATGGCTCGAGCGTTCCCCTGGATGTTGGCGCTGTCGCAGGCAGACAGGGAATCGTGTGCGCAGGAGCTTATCGACGCAGCACGCGCCTCCTTCGCCACCGAACAACCGCAACTCGCCCTCGCCGAGTTCACCGCGTGGAAGGAAACTGCGACCGCCATCGCGGCAGGACTCGGGGATGTCGAAACCGACTGGCTTACAGACAGTGAGCCGGTGGAGCGCCCCTAGCGATGGCGGCCGGGAGGAAGGGGGAGCTGGTACCGCGGCCCTCAAAGAAGGTCGAGTACGACATCCGCTTCGCCTCGGCTGGGGCGAAGAAGGGGTGGCGCGACCTGGTGGCCACCATGCGGAACTCGATGGCGGACGTGTGGGATTTCCTCACTCGTACCCCGACGGCAACCACTCCCACCAACTATCGGCTGAAGGGAGAGCTTGGGGCCTTGCGGCGAGGCGGGCGCTCGTACGAGAGGTGGCAGCACAAACCGACGCTGAAGGGCTCGGCGCGGATCTGGTTCTACGTCGATGGCCGCACGGTCTACCTCGAGGCCGTGCACACCAGCCACCCGAACGAGACGAAGTAGCCCCTCCCGCCCGCAAACCCCTAGTAACAGAGCCCTAGTATGCGCCATTTTGGGCCTTAATAGGGGTTTCTTACTAGGGGTCTAGCGGGAAAGCTCGACGCCTTCGTCGGCGAGGACTTCGAGCAGCCCGCCTATCGACGCCTCCGGCATCCCCCAATCCGTCACCACCACACGCTTCACGCGGGTCTCGCGCAACAGGTCGGCCAGGGCGTCGAGGTTGCGCGGCACCGGGCGGGCGTCAGGGGACGCACCGTCGGGGGACGCACCGTCGGGGGACGAAGCGGCGCCCGCGCCGTAGACGGCGGCGATGATGGCGGCGCCGAGGTCTTCGATCGAGCGCACCGGGCGGGTGAGAAACACAGCGGGCATTAGTTGACCTCCATTTCGCAGAAGGATTCGTAGTGGTCGGCGGTGTAGAACCACTCGTCGACGTGGCCGTCCGAGCCGCCACCGGTGACGATGCGCCGCGCGCCGCGGTGGTGCACGCCCGGGGTGTCCACGGTGTACTCGCGGTAGTAGTTGCGCGGCTGCTCGGGCAGGATGCGTTCGTAGTTGCCGAAGCGGCGGTCGTCGTTGTCCGGGTGGGGGAAGGGGCCGCCGGCTTCGATGAGGTCGACGGTGTCCCAGGCTTCGTCGGGAAGCGAGCCGCACGCGGGCAGCCCGGAAGCCGACGGAGCCGACGACTCAGGAGGGGCCGGAGGTGGCGTCGATAGGCAACTGCTCAAAAACAGGCACGCGAGCAGGACGGATAGGCGCTTCATGGGCAATATCGTGCCACGCGCTAGAGTGAGCGCCATGGCTAGGGGCAGAATTCCGGATAGCGACATTGAGGCTATCCGTCAGCGCGCGCCGCTCGACGAGATTGTCGGCGAGTACGTGCAGCTCAAACCTGCCGGTCACGACTCGCTGAAGGGCCTAAGCCCGTTCAAGGACGAGCGCACCCCGAGTTTCCACGTCCGCCCCGCGCATGGCTACTACCACTGTTTTTCCACGGGCAAGGGCGGCGATGTCTTCTCCTTCATGATGGAGATGGAGCAGCTGTCCTTCCCCGAGGCCGTGGAGGCGGTGGCGGATCACATCGGCTACCACATCAATTACCAGGGCGGATCCACCGGCGCCCGCAAGGTGGACCGCGGCACGCGCCAGCGCCTGTTGGCGGCGAACAAGGCGGCGCACGAGTTCTTCCGCGAGCAGCTGGAGACCGCCGACGCCGCCCCCGCGCGCGACATGCTGCTCAAGCGCGGCTTTTCCCGCGAGCTCATCTACGACTTCGAATGCGGCTACGCGCCCCACGCGTGGGACCCGATGACCAAGCACCTTCTGCGCAAGGGCTTTGAGGCGCAAGAGCTTATCGACGCCGGCCTGTCCTCGATGGGCAAACGCGGGCCGATCGACAAATTCCGCGGCCGGTTGATCTGGCCGATCAAGGACACCGCCGGCAACGTCATCGGCTTCGGCGCCCGCAAGCTCTACGAGGACGACCGCCTGGGCAAGTACATCAACACCCAGGACACGCTGCTGTACCACAAATCCAAGGTGCTCTTCGGCATCGATAAGGCGAAGAAGAACATCGCGGAGAAGCACCAGACGGTGGTGGTGGAGGGCTACACCGACGTGATGGCGATGCACGCCGCGGGCGTGGATACGGCGGTGGCCACCTGCGGCACCGCGTTCGGCGGCGACCACATGAGCCTGATCCGCCGCCTCATGCTCGACGACAGTTTCTTCCGCGGCGAGCTGATCTACACCTTCGACGGCGACGAGGCCGGCCGCAAGGCCGCCATGCGCGCCTTTGAGACGGACGCGGAGTTCGGCGCCCAGTCCTTCGTCGCGGTCGCCCCCGACGGCATGGACCCCTGCGACCTGCGCCTCGCGCGTGGCGACGGGGCCCTGCGCGACCTCGTCGCCAGCCGCGTGCCGGTGTACGAGTTCGTCATCGAGTCGCTATTAAAGGACTACTCGTTGGATTCCGCCGAGGGGCGCGTGCAAGCCTTACGACGCACCGTGCCCGTCGTCGCCACCATCTCCGACAAAGTGCTCCAACAGGAGTACGCCCGCCGCCTTGCCGGTTGGGTCGGCTGGCCGAACCCGGACGAGGTGCTGGAGCAGGTCCGCGCCGAGGCCAAGAAACCGAAAAAGCAGAAGCGCGTGCCTAAGGCGGATGTGAAAGACCCCGCCGCGGCCGGCCCGGACAGCTCCGGCGCCCAGTCCGAGATCCTCATCCCTCCGCGCCCGGACGACCCGGTGCTGTGGCCCCAGCGCGAGGCCCTGAAGCTTGCCCTGCAGCACCCGGCTGCGGCCGGCAACTACTTCGACGGCATCAACCCGGACGCCTTCACCCACGACGCCTACCACCAGGTCCGCGAGGCCATTACCGCCGCCGGCGGCTGCGCCCGCGCCGGGGCTGCCGCGGCCGCGGCGGGTGCGCCGAGCCCCGGCACCGCGCCGGGCGCCACCCCCGACAGCACCGCCGCTGGCGCCCCCGACGCGTCGAATTTCCTCGCCGCGGTCGCCGGCGAGATGCGCGACTACGCCGGCCGCAACTTCGTCTCCGAGCTGGCCGTCGAGCCCGTCCACGCCGACGACCTGTACGAATACGCCGACTCCGTGCTCTCACGTCTGCAGGAGACCCGCGTGGGCCAGCAGATCGCGCAGCTGAAGTCGCAGCTCCAGCGCATGCGGCCTTCCGACGACGAAGAGGCCTACAACGCCCTGTTCTCCGACCTCGTTGCCCTCGAGCAGGCCCGCCGCGACCTCAACGACCGCGCCTTCCGCGGCAACCGGTAGGGGCGCGGGTGTACTGAAATTGGAATGTGGCAAATATTTGCCACATTCCAAAAACACACCATCCGTGTGCGAGTGGTGCCGGACGAAAAATTGGGTGGGCCCTTCGCAAGGAGCCGGCCCACATGAGGAAACCGGTTACCTACAACCGGCTACCATGCAGAAAAACTGCTGGTAGCCGGTTGTGGGTAGCCGGTTTGCGTGCGGCCGCGGCAGGTCGGGCGAAACCCCCGGAACCGGGGCAAACATTGGCCTTACGCTGCGGAGTGCTGTTTGAGAATCTGCCCGACTCGGCCGTAGCTGATGCCCAGAAGGTAGGCGATGTCACGGTAGTTGTAACCGCGTTCAGAGAGGTCTTTCGCGTGCTGGGCGATTTTCCCCAGTTGATCGTGTTCTTGCCGACGCAGCTCTTCGAGCTCGTCTCGTGCCGAAAGTGCCGCCTTTTCCGCTTCGCCACCGATGGCGAGTTCGATCTGGGCGGACTCTGCATCGTGGGTCAGTTCGGGAAAAAGTCCAAGGGCGTCTTTGAATTCGTCTTCAATCTGATCAAGGCGACGTGCTTGGACGATGACACCAGGGTCTTGATCGAGTTGGCCGACCCACCAGCCGGAGTCACGTTGGACAGTCGCGGTAAAGCAGTTCATCGTTATTTCAGTCCAATCTGCTTATAAATCTTTTGGGCGGCGAGATCGGGAATTTCTCGATGCCTGGGAACAGTCGTGTAGCGGTCACCGACCCATATACGTGTGTGGTATCCGCCTTCTTTGATGGTGAGTTCCTGCTCGGTTGTCTTTGCGTAGTGGGATATCGCTTTGAGGATGTCCTTGCGTTTTGTCACGATTCTAGTTTAGTGCGATTGACTTAATCAAGTGTAGTGGTCTAAACGAAAGGGGTGGGTGGTGTGCTGCTTGCCACTGACCACCAAAAAAACAAAACCCGGCGAGTTCAGGTTTTCCCTGAGCTCGCCGGATCGCACACATTCCCCCTACTCGGAGCGGCGGGCGAACTCCCGCAGTGCCCACTCGACGGCGTCCAGCGGCAGCTCAGCGTCGTAAGCGTCGCGCGCCGCCTTGAGCGCCTCGAGGTACTCGCCGTACTCCTCGGCGGACCAGTCGCCCTCCGATGGCAGACCAGCGATGCGCGCGCGGTTAGAGCAGATGATCACCGGCTTCGACGCCTCCCCAGCCTCCTGCTCCCCGGCCAGGAAGTACGCCACGGCGGAGGCGAACTTCGGCGGCAGCCCAGTCGCCACCAAAGAGCCGTACGCGTCAACGGCGCCGACGCCGTCCAGCTTCCGCGCCGCCGCCAGAAGCTGAGCCGCGTTGCCCTTGTTGCGCAAAAACGCCTGCATCTGCATCACCTGGTTGGACTGGCCGGCAACGTAGGCGAAGCAGGCGCCCAAAAAGTCGATGATCTGCTCGCGCGCAAACCCGGATTCGCGAACGTCCGCGCCGAACGCGAAGACTTCGGAGCGGGTGATGGAGGCGGTGGCGTCGTCGCGGAACGGCGGCACGCGGCGCAGGTGGTGCGGCCACCCGGTTTTCCAGCGGATGGGGGAGAAGGTCACGGAGTCGCCCAGCACGTCCTGCGCGGTGGGCTTGACGGTCTCGAGGGCTTCAGCAATCTGAGTCATGCGCTCCATCTTAGAGCCCTTAGACTTGCCCACCATGACCGCAACCGTCCTGCTTCTCGACCCCCGCTGGCCCTCCCTCATCCCCCTCCACTTGGCCGGCCGCATCAGCGGCGATGTCGCCTTCACGCCTGAGGTGCCTGTCGACGTCCGCTGGGCCCTCAACGTCAAAGGTGGCCCGGAGAAGTGGCTGATTTCCACCGACCCGGACGACCCGGAGGTCCTGCGCTGGCAGAAGGACGGCGCGGACACGGAACGCGTCGCCAGTCTCGACGACCCGGTCTTCGAGGCCACCCGCACGATGCACGCCGCGCGCCGCCGCGGCGAGTGGGAGCAGGCCATGACGCACGAAAGCCTCCTGCCGTTTCTGCGGGAGGAGGCTGAGGAGGTCGCGCAGGCAATCGAGCACCAATTGCCTATCGACGATCTAAAGTCCGAACTGTCCGACCTTCTGCTCCAAATCCTGTTCCACGCCGAGATCGCTTCGGAGTCCGGCGCGTTCGACTTCGGTGACGTGGCCGACGCGTTTGTGCAGAAGATGCGCCGTCGCGCGCCCTATCTTTTCGACGGTTCAACCGGCCCCGTGGACAAAGCCACCCAGGACCGGTTGTGGGAGGAAGGCAAGGCCGCCGAGAAGCGCTAGCCGCGGAGCTGAATTAGCGCAGCGCGCCGATGTAGTTGCGGATCTCCGGCAGGTTGGCCTGGGAGGACATCTGGGAGCTCATCTCGAAGAACTTGTCCATCGGGGTGGCCGGGTCGGGCTTGACGATGCCGCACTCCAAAGCGCGGTCTGCAAGCGCACCGACCGTGGATGCAGACACGAGGCGCAGCGTGGCGTCTGTGCCCACCACGTTGTTCACGTTGGAAACCAGCTGGGAGCGGGTGGTGTCCGGGCCGACCATGTTGGTGGAGGTCAGGCCGACGCGCAGAGCGTCGCAGTTGGCGGTGGCGATGTTGCCGTTGAGCAGCTTGAGCAGTTCGAGCGACTGCGTCTGAGCCTGGGCGGTGGCGGGGAAGGCGATTGCGGCCGCGGCCATCAGGCCAGCGGCGGCAAGGGTTGCGATACGGCGCATTGTGAGGGGTCCTTTCGGGGAAGAAACTAGGTCGCGGAGAATCATACATGTTAAACAAGTGACACGTGTGGCGAAAGTGGCGGGAATGGCGAAAATAGTCAACCGGCTGGGGTAGACATATGCGGATTGACTCGCGTCGATGAAAACCCAAAAACGACCGCGCGAAACCCCAGCTCGGCCACCGCCCGCCCGCCCCAAAACGCTCGCCGAATTCAGGTTAACTGCGACAAAGCCCAACGCGGGTATGTGCCACCGGCGCGTTCACCATTCGCGGGCATCCGCGCGGTACACTCTCCGGTCATGTCAGCAGCCAGGCGAGTAGCGCGCGGGTGCGGCTGCGCGGGTGTCCTCGTCGCGGCCGCCGCCGTGGTGATGGTGGTCGCGCTGGTGGCGTGGCTCATCGCCGCGTTTTCCTCCCCGGACCGCCACGAGCCGCTGCAGCCGGTGCCCACCACGATGCCGCCGCCCGCCGCCGTAGCACCCCCGCCTATCGACGTCCACGGCCCCGGCCGCACCTCCGACCTGCTCTTTGACTGGTCGCAGGAGATCGGCAACGCCACCAACGTCCCCGGCCAGGCCATCCGCGCCTACGCCAACGCCGCCCTGATCGCCGCCGAATCCTGGCCGGCCTGCAACCTGCAGTGGAACACGCTCGCCGGCATCGGCTGGGTGGAAACGCGCCACGGCACCTACACGGGCCGCTTCGACAACTCGCAGTTAAACCAGGACGGCTACCCGGAGCCGCCGATCATCGGCCCGAAGCTCGACGGCGACGGCTTCGCCCACGTCACCGACACCGACCAAGGCGCCTTCGACAACGACCCCGAGTTCGACCGCGCCGTCGGCCCGATGCAGTTCATCCCGGAATCCTGGGCGCGCTACGGGCGCGACGCGAACGGCGACGGCCACCCGGACCCGCAGCAGATCGACGACGCCGCCCTCGGCGCGGCCAACCTGCTGTGCAACTCCGGCGGCGCCACGCGCGACTTGGCGACGGAGGAGGGCTGGCGCCAGGCGATTTTCGCCTACAACCAGTCCAACGACTACGTGGCCAAAGTCCGCGACGCTGCGGCGAACTACGCGCTGAACCAGCCGGCACACCGCTAGGCATACCCGGGCTAAGCTGGTACGCGGTAAGACAGCACTCGACCCACGCAAGGAGTCACCATGGCCGACATCATGCACATCTTCGCCCGCGAGATTCTGGATTCCCGCGGCAACCCGACTGTGGAGGTGGAGGCGCTGCTCGCGGACGGCTCCCACGGCCGCGCTGGCGTGCCGTCCGGCGCGTCCACGGGCGAGCACGAGGCGCACGAGCTTCGCGACGGCGACGAGCGCTACGCCGGCAAGGGTGTGCTGAAGGCTGTCGAGAACGTCAACGAAACCATTGCGGACGAGTTGGCGGGGATTGAGGCGGACGACCAGCGGATCGTCGATAAGCTTATGCTCGAGCTCGACGGTACCGACAACAAGAAGAAGCTGGGCGCGAACGCCCTTTTGGGCGTGTCCATGGCTGTGGCGAAGGCCGCGGCGGATTCGGCTGCGCTGCCGCTGTACCGCTACATCGGCGGCCCGAACGCGCACCTGCTGCCGGTACCGATGATGAACATCCTCAACGGCGGCGCGCATGCGGATTCGGGCGTGGACGTCCAGGAGTTCATGATCGCCCCGATCGGCGCGGAGACCTTCACCGAGGCGCTGCGCATGGGCGCCGAGGTCTACCACGCGCTCAAGAGCGTGCTGAAGTCCAAGGACCTGTCCACGGGTCTTGGCGACGAGGGCGGCTTCGCCCCGTCCGTCGGCTCCACCAAGGAGGCCCTGGACCTGATCGTGGAGGCCATTGAGAAGGCCGGCTACAAGCTTGGCGACGATGTCGCGCTCGCCCTGGACGTCGCCTCCTCCGAGTTCTTCGAGGACGGTGCCTACAACTTCGAGGGCGGCAAGCACTCCGCCGAGGAGATGATCAAGGTCTACGCGGACCTGGTGGAGCAGTACCCGATCGTCTCCATCGAGGACCCGCTGGACGAGAACGACTGGGACGGCTACGTCACCCTCACCGAGCAGCTCGGCGACAAGGTGCAGATCGTCGGCGACGACTTCTTCGTCACCAACCCGAAGCGCCTGGCCGAGGGCATTGAGAAGGGCGCGGCGAACGCTCTGCTGGTGAAGGTCAACCAGATCGGCACCCTCACCGAGACCTTCGACGCCGTCGAGCTCGCCCACCGCAACGGCTACCGCACCATGATGTCGCACCGCTCCGGCGAGACCGAGGACACCACCATCGCCGACCTGGCCGTGGCGCTGTCCTGCGGCCAGATCAAGACCGGTGCGCCGGCCCGCTCCGAGCGCGTGGCCAAGTACAACCGCCTCCTGCGCATCGAGGAGGAGCTCGGCCCGGCCGCCGAGTACGCGGGCCGCTCCGCGTTCCCGCGCTTTAAGTAAGCATTTGCTTAGCGACGCACCTCCGGCCCCGCCCGTTTTCGGCGCGGGGCCTTTTCTTGGTCGCAACGATTGACGTTTGTATCAATCTGAACTGACGATTGTATCTCAATGAGTGATACAATCGTCAGCAGGAAGCGATACAAAGTGACGGAGTGGCGTATGAAGCAAGCGGAGGTGCTGGCGACCTTGGAGACGATCGCCTCCGACCAGTGGGGGATCGTCACTACGGCACAGGCTGGCCGGGAGGGCGTCGAGAGGCTGCAACTTTCACGGTTGGCCGAGAAGGGCGACCTTGATCGAGCGAGGCATGGGGTGTACTTACTGCCTTCTCACCAGGCTGGGCCGCAGGATGAAATTCGTGCCGCCTGGCTGTCGCTCGAGCCAAAGAAGTTCATCGACGAGCGCTGGGAGGATGAGTGGCCCGTCGTGGTCTCTCACGAGTCTGCAGCGCGCATCCACGACATTGGACGTTTGATTCCGCCGAAGTTCACGTTTTCAACCGGTGGCACGAAGCAGACGCGGCAGCAGGGGGTCCGTATTTATACGCGCCGCACGCTTGCCGAGGGCGACATCGTGTCCGTGGACGGGCTGCCGGTGACAAGCGTTGCTAGAACGGTCGGCGACTTGGCCGAGCAAGGGGTTGAGAGGGGCTATCTGGCCGACCTTGTCGCGGATGCCTTGCGGAAAGAAAACGTACGCATCGACGACCTCGCCGAGAAACTGGCTCCGGCCGCTCGTTCCTACGGGGTGAAAACCGGCATGCAGCTTGTCTCCGAGCTCAGTGCTGAAGCGTCTTCCGTGGAGTATATCGATGAACTCCGCAAACGGCTGGTCCACACTGCGAAAGGCCTTGAGGGTATTGAGAAAAATGTGATGCTGGCCGGCAAGCAACTCGGAGAGACGCTGGAACCATACCGGAAGCAGCTAGACCAGATAGCGAAGCAGTGGGGTAATGGTTACAAGTAGGCGGGAAAGTAAAGAGCAGCAAAAGAAGCTCAACCAAGCCATCGCGAGAAGATCGAAGGACCGCGGTCTGCCGAGCGATTTGATTCGCTACCAGATCGCGTTTGAGGGCTTCCTCGAACGAGTTTTTCAGACGGGATCCGATGAGTGGGTGCTCAAAGGAGGGGCGTCTCTGCTGATGCGAAATGGTGAGGGACGCACGACCACCGATATTGATCTCGCTCGGATCCCCGAGCTTGGGCCGCTTGCAGTCATTGAGGCCGAGATGGATCAGATTGCCAAACGTCCCGGACAAGGTCCACTGAGCTACCGGGTGAGAAGCGTCCAGCTGAAACGACCAGAAAGCGACAATGGCTACAGAGGACCAACCTATGAAGTGAAAATCGATGCGATGACGGGGGCAGATGTGTTTCAGGCATTCAGTCTGGACTTGACTGAGCAGCGCCAAACGCAACAGCCGCACGAGCGGGTGGAGCTCAGACCTGTATTAGACGAACTCATCGCTGAGGAGGTCGCTCATTTTGCTGTGTACGCCACTGCGATTGAGTCGCAGCTCGCGGACAAAGTCTGCGCGATGAGGGAAGAGCACCGCAGCGGGGATAGCACCCGTTATCACGACCTAGCGGACATCATCACCATATTGCTCACCCAACCGATCTCGGCGCAGAAACTGGTTTCTGCGTGCCAGCATGAAGCGCAGCGCAGAAGAATCGAGATCCCAAAGGCGATGTGGGCGCCGCAGAATTGGACGACCGGGTACAGCAGCCGGGCAGAAACCTATTTCGGCTTGCCTGATCGCTACCGTGACTTCTCTGAGGCGATGGCTTTCGCATCCAGCGTGCTTAACCCTGTGTTGGATGGAGAAATCACAGATTCTCGCTGGGATCCCGACAAACAAAGTTGGCAATAACCCGTACATACCAGCCGGAGTGAAGCACAAGACCTCAAAATCGGTTCTCTGGTTCGGGGGTGCACCTCGTAGCGTGTGAACCCCCGAGCGCGTCTCGGCCAGCCAATTGCCACTGTGGCGTAGGATCTGCTGACTATGACCAACCCCTCGCGCCGCCGCAAAACGCCCAGCCTGCGCAGCCGCCCAAGCAAGGTGCCAGTGGCCAGCCGCGACCGGGAAAACGCCGAGCGCGCCGCGCGCCGCAAGCAGCGCGGCAGGGCCATCGCATTTCCGAAGCAGGACATGGCGAGTGTGGTCATCCTCATTGCTGTGCTCATCCTCGTGCTGCTGGCCATCGCCGCGCCACTGCGCAACTTCTACGAGGGCCGCGCCGAGATCGCCCGCGCCAACGAGTCCATCGCCCGCCTCGAGGCCCAAAAACAGGCCCTGGAGGACGACATCGCCATGTACGACGACGATGCCTTTATCAAACAGGAAGCCCGCCGCCGCCTGGGCGTGATGGAGGAGGGCGAGACCGCCTGGCGCATCATCGACCCCCGCATGACCGCGCCCGAGGCCATCACCACCGGCAAGGACGACATCCCCGACACCCGCACCTGGCCGCAGGTGATGTGGGATTCCCTGCGCGAAGTCCCAACCGAGGAGCTTCCGCCTATCGACGGCGCTCCGCCCGCCCCCGCCCCCGAAGCGCCAGCGCCAGAAGCTCCAGCGCCAGAGGCCCCGGCCGCTCCGGAGGCCCCGGCTCCCGAAGCGCCGGCACCGGAAGCTCCCGCGCCAGCGCAGTAAATTTCGAGTCTTGTCCTGTGGGAGCAGCCCCTATTCTTCAAGAATTTCGCTGAACGAATATTTCCTTATCAGTAGATTTACAAACATGGAATTTGGATCCACAGTGCTCGGGGCTGTCGTCGAGAAAGCAATGGGACTGATAATCAAGGTCGTTACGCCCAAGAGCAGAAAGATCCACATCGAAGCTGTTGAGCAACTGCCAGAATCTGCCCCGATCGTCTGGGTGCACCCAGACGCGTTGGAACTGGACGGCGTGAAATGGGACGATTTTAATCAACATGAGATGCCTGCTCATGGTGCCGAACTGACAGCAACTGTCCTCAATCTCACTTCCTACGGCGTGACTGGGAAAGTCGGTCGTACATATCGTGTGCGGATCAAAAACAACCTCACACGGAGCGTGATGATTGACAATGTGTCTATCTGTGTGGCCGAGGTGTCCCCGAGTCCCTCAGGAACTCTCGTTTTTCAAGTGCCGCAGGGGCGAACCGAAGAAAGAGCGATGTGGTGCGACATCACATCGCTTAGTACCGGCGTCAAATATGATGCACTCGTTGCCGACGAATCCCTGGGAACGATCTTTTACCGTGATCGTCCGGACCTCTATTTGGCCCCGAACGAAGTTGTTCAGCTCTACATACAGGTGTCGGCGCCGACTGGGAGCACGTTTGAGTTTGATGTACAGCTCGACTCTATTGAATATGGCAAGTTTCGTAGTCGCAAGAAAGACAGGCTGCGTTTGGTCACCGTGCCTTTAGATGCCGAGAAAATATACACCGTAGTAGTGAAGCAACGAAATGACGGTGGCTTCAGCCGAGTGTTACAACGGGCAAGTACGTTGAGCGATGCCCAAGCGAACTTTCTTACCTCCAGTTAACGGGTTCACGGTAGGCAACCGGTTCTGGCGCAACTCAGATGTGAGACATCCACTCGTCGGTTTCCTCTGCTGTGGGACAATGGCCCGCATGCACACTCCTCCCACAGACGAACAACTCGCCATCGTTGCCGAGCAGCTCGGCCGCACCCCGCGCGGCGTGCTCGCCATCGCGTACACCACCCCGGACAACCAGCCGGCCGTGGTGAAAACCGCGCCCAAGCTCGACGACGGCACCCCGTTCCCCACCCTGTACTACCTCACCGACCCGCGCCTGACCGCCGAGGCCTCGCGTCTCGAGGTCGCGCAGGTGATGAAGTGGATGGAACACCGCCTCAACGCAGACAGCGCCGAAGGCGAGGAACTCCGCGCCGACTACCAGGCAGCCCATGAGCACTTCCTGAAAGAGCGCAACGCCATCGAGGACCTGGGCACCGACTTCTCCGGTGGCGGCATGCCCGAGCGCGTGAAGTGCCTCCACGTACTCATCGCCTACGCGCTCGCCGAAGGCCCCGAGCGCGTCCGCTTCGGCACCGAAGCAGTAGCGCTGGCCGCAGAGCACGGCGACCTGCGCGGCTCCGCCATCCCCGCCGACTGGCCCTCGCTCGACGATCTCGGCATCACCCTGGAGGAAGCAGGGGAGGGGCTGGCATGACGCGCGTCGCCGCCGTGGACTGCGGCACTAACTCCATCCGCCTGCTCATCCACGACACGGACACCGGCGAGGTCTCACGCCGCAACACCATCGTCCGCCTCGGCCAGGGCGTCGACGAGACCGGCAAATTCGCCCCAGAGGCGATCGAGCGCACCCGCGCGGCACTTGTCGACTACGTCGAGGAGATGCAGCGCGAGCACGTCACCCGCGTGCGTATGGTGGCCACCTCCGCCACCCGCGATGCCGCCAACCGCGAGGATTTCTTCGCCATGACCCGTGAACTGCTCGGCCGGATCCAACCGAGCGCAGTCGCCGAGGTCATCACCGGCGAGGAGGAGGCGGCGCTGTCGTTCGCCGGCGCCACCGCGGACATCGACCCGGCCCGCGGCCCGTTCTGCGTAATCGATCTCGGCGGCGGCTCGACCGAGTTCGTCATGGAGGGCCACGCCATCTCCACCCAAATGGGGTGTGTGCGCATCACCGAGCGCATCATGCGCACCGACCCGCCCACAGCGGAGGAAACCGCTGATGCGCGCGCACTTATCGACGAGAAAATCGCCGATGCCGCGTCCACCATTCCGTTCGCAGACGCGCAGACGTTTGTCGGCTGCGCTGGCACCTTTACGACGCTTTCTGCCCTAGCGCAGGGGCTGGACAGCTACGACCCAGAGCGCATCCACATGTCGGAGATCCCCTTCAACCGGCTCCGTGAGGTGACCGCCGATCTGCGTGCCAAGACCGCGGCTCAGCGCCGCGAGAACCCGGCTGTCCACCCCGGCCGCGCGGACGTGATCGGCTCCGGCTCAACCGTGGTCGAGCAGCTCATGGACGCCTTCGAGCGCGAAGCTGGCGCTACCAGCTTCATCATCAGCGAAAAGGACATCCTCGACGGGATCGTCGCCGGGCTGGACTAATCCTGGTCCGGCTCGTAGATCGTGTCCTCGATCTGCTTAGCCGAACCGCCACGGAGCTTCCTGCCCTTGCGCAGGTCCTTCACCTCGCGCATGCGCGGCTCCGGATCAATCTTGTTCGCGATAGCCCGGCGTGCCGAGGCGGTGACCTGCTTGGTCACCGGCGAGTTGGCGACAGCCTGCGCGGCGTTGACGATCTGGTGGTAGCGCTTCCGGCCGGCTTTCGTGCCGAGCACATACCCGGCGGCGGCCCCGACAACGTATTGGTACATGGTGGTCAGGGTACAGCGGAAAAGCGGGGCGGGGTGGTTGCCCTCGGCACACTTATCCAACGGCGCTGTACTAAGTTGTAGTGAGTATCCCTGTGACGAACGACCCTTAAGGAACCTATGTCGGACAAGCCCAAGATCATGACCGTCTACGGCACCCGCCCGGAGGCCATCAAGGTTGCTCCGGTCGTTAGCGCCCTCCAGGATGATGATCGTTTCGAATCTGTCGTCGTCTCGACCGGCCAGCACCGCGAGATGCTGGAGCAGGTGAACAAGCGCTTCGGCATCACTCCGGACCACGACATGGCGCTGATGAAGCCCGGGCAGACTCTTAACGAGTTGGTGGCGCGTGCGATTCAGGGCCTCGATCCGATCATCGAGGAAGAAAAGCCGGACGTCATCATCTCCCAGGGCGACACCTCGACGGCGATGGTGGCAGCGTTGGCGGGCTTCCACAAGGGCGTGAAGATTGTTCACCTCGAGGCTGGCCTGCGCACCGGCAACATCTTTTCGCCGTTCCCTGAGGAAGCGAACCGCAAAATCATCGGCCAAATCGCTTCCCTCCACCTGGCTCCCACAAACGAATCGCGCGAGAATCTTCGCCGGGAAAACTTCCGTTCCAAGGACATCGTCGTTACAGGCAACACCGTCATCGATGCTCTGCTGGCTGCTTCGGAATGGGACGTTAAATTTGACGATCAGCGGCTGGAGGAGCTTCGGAACTCCGACGAGAAGCTTGTGCTGGTAACCACCCATCGCCGCGAGAACCTCGACGCTATGAAGGAAATCGGTGGGGCAGTCCAAGACCTCGCGAAGTCCTATCCGGATCACATCTTCGCGCTGCCGCTGCACCTCAACCCGAAGGTGCGCGATGCTGTTCTTCCGGAAGTTGAGGACCTTCCGAACGTCATCATCACGGACCCGCTGCCGTATGACCAGTTTACTGCGCTGATGAGCCGCGCATACCTTGTCCTCACCGATTCGGGTGGCGTTCAAGAGGAAGCACCTTCGCTCGGTAAGCCGGTGCTTGTGATGCGCGAGAATACCGAGCGCCCCGAAGCTGTTGTCGCCGGAACGGTGAAGCTTGTCGGTACTGACCGAGATCGGATTGTTGCGGAAGCCAGGAACCTTCTCGACCAGGATGCCGCTTATGAAGCGATGGCGAACGCAGTTAATCCTTACGGCGACGGTAAAGCTGCAGAGCGTGCTGTGGCCGCGATTGCCGAGTTGATGGGCGTTGGCGAACGCATCGGAGAGTTTGAACCGGAAATCGACGGCAAGTAACCGGGACTGAGAACACAGGCAAAGCTGGCGAGGGTACGCTCTAAAAGAACGATCCGAGCCGCCGAGACAGCGGGTCCCAATTAGACCCTGTGCGAAAGGAATAGAAAGTGGCAAACACCGCGGTGCAAAATACGTTTAAAGATGTCTGCGTCGTTGGCCTTGGGTACATCGGTCTTCCAACGGCAGCGTTTATCGCGTCCAAGGGAGTCAAGGTAACCGGTGTTGATGTCAACCCCGCCTTCGTTGAATCCATCAACAAAGGTGAAGTGCCGTTCGTTGAACCAGGATTTGACGAGCTTCTCAAGGACGTCGTGGAACGCGGTCTGCTCACCGCACGCTTCGACCAGGTCGAGGCGGATGCCTACATCGTCTGCGTGCCAACCCCGTTCAAGGGTGAGAATCACGAGGTAGACACCAAATACATCAATTCTGCGGTCGACGCGATGGCTCCGCACTTGCGCCCTGGTGCACTCGTGGTGTTGGAGTCCACCTCTCCTCCGGGAACGACTCGCAACATGGCGGAGTACATCATCGAGAAGCGGCCTGACCTCTCGCTGAACGAAGAAGACGAGAATGCCATCTTCATTGCTCACTGTCCTGAGCGCGTCCTGCCGGGGCAGATCATGGAAGAGATGGAGAACAATGACCGCGTCATCGGTGGTTTGACTCCTAAGGGCACGGAGCTCGCTCGGGATTTGTATGCAACGTTCTGCACCGCTGAATTGCTGACGACGGATGCGACGACCGCAGAGATGGCGAAGCTTACCGAGAACTCTTTCCGAGACGTAAATATCGCTTTCGCGAACGAGCTCTCCCTCATTAGCGACCGTCTTGGAATTGACGTCTGGGAGCTGATTGAGCTCGCCAACCACCACCCGCGCGTGAACATCCTCAAGCCCGGCCCCGGCGTCGGTGGGCACTGCATCGCTGTCGATCCGTGGTTCATCGTTTCCGCCGTTCCGGAGGAAGCCAAGATTGTTCGCCAGGCACGAGAGATCAACGATGGCAAGCCGTCGTTCGTCCTGGATAAGGTGGAGAAGGCGCTCAGCGAGTCTGACAACAAGCGGGTGGCAGCGCTCGGTATCGCCTTCAAGGCAGACATCGACGATCTCCGAGAGTCGCCGGCACTGGGGATCGTTGAGAAGTTGGCTGAGCGAAATCCCGAAACAACTGTTTCGGTTGTGGAACCGAACGTTGACTCCCTCCCTGAACGTCTTTCCGCTCACAAGAACATCGAATTGGCCGATTTCACCACGGCGATCGAAGGCGCAGACGTTGTAGTCCTCCTTGTTGACCACCGAGAGTTTGTTGGTGTCGACCAGGATTTGCTCAACGGAAAGACTGTGATTGATACTAGAGGCATTTGGCGCTAACGCACTCGTGCTTTACGCCTAAGAATTGCGGTTCCAGGCACAACTGCTCTGGATCTGCACTAGGGGCTATAGCTCAGTCGGTTAGAGCCGCGGACTCATAATCCGCTGGTCGCGGGTTCGAGCCCCGCTGGCCCCACAATTATTCAGCCCATAGTCAATCGGAGGTGGCGAGGACATGCGCATCCTTCTCGTCAC
Organism: Corynebacterium pilbarense; assembly: GCF_026930265.1. Lineage (NCBI taxonomy): Bacteria > Bacillati > Actinomycetota > Actinomycetes > Mycobacteriales > Corynebacteriaceae > Corynebacterium > Corynebacterium pilbarense. The sequence goes on along the minus strand of NZ_JANRML010000004.1, from coordinate 27,252 downwards.
CCAGTACTGGTACCCAGAAAATGGAGTACCGCAACGACGATGGTCTTGGCTTGCGAAAATACTTATCGACGCTGGTCATGAAGTCTGTGTAGTTGCACCGCCACCGCGTAATAGCCGGTCGATTGACGTCACTACAGGTGACAGTAGTCTGACGCGGAAAGTCCCATATAAGGGAGCCGAAGGCGAGAATATCTTCCGCAGTTCCGCGTACCGAGTAGGCGACTCGATTACATCGAAAGCGGCGAGCCAGCTTCTGATAGCACTTTCGCAAGTTCGCACGCTCATTAGGAACAGGAAGCAGATTGAGCCGGACATCGTAATAGGAACGGTTCCCGCTCTGCCAACGGCAGGGGTAACGTGGCTGGCTGCGAAAATTTTCGGTCGACCGTACGTCATCGATCTCCGAGATGCTTGGCCAGATTTGATGGGACAAGCAACGTCTTGGAATGCTGGCGTCGGGGATCCGTCGATCCGAGAGAAACTCGCCAAAAACGGCCCGCTCCAACTAGTTACTAGTGTGTCCACGAAAGTACTGAATTCTCTTCTGCGCGGAGCAAGAGCGATTTTGGTCACCTCCAGCACCCTAAAAGCATCTCTGGAGTCTCGCCGTGAATTGTCCACGCGAGGAAGCAGCCCAGAAGTTGTAGTAATCCGAAATGTGTTTCCGGTAGCTAGTCAGCCGACGGAAGACAGAGGGAGTCACCGCAAGAGCGGCCATTTAAACGTGCTGTACGCAGGAACTATAGGCCGCGCGCAAAACCTGCAAAACGCTTTGGAGGCTGCCAAGCTGGCCAAGCAACAGGGGCTCCAAGTTCACATGATTTTTGTTGGCGCGGGTGCAGCCCGTGAACTGCTTCAGGAAAAGGCCGAGGAGTTTGGAGTCGACGCGAGTTTTATTCGGCTGAAACCCGCAGAACTTTTGAACGCCTATTACGACTGGGCTGACACAGCGCTAGTGCATTTGGCCGAATGGGAACCGTTGCGGCGTACGGTTCCTTCAAAAACCTATGAGTTGCTATTTAACCGGATTCATATTTCTGGGGTCGTGGAGGGAGAGGCCGCTGATCTAATCTCAAGTCTGGGCGGTGGAGACGTAGTCGCACCGCAGGATCCATCGGCGCTCGCAAATCTATGGGTGTCGCTTGGCAATAACCCGCAGCGTCTCAGTGTCGGAACCGCTGGCCGTGATTGGGTGATTCGGGAGCGTGAAGAAATGACACCTGTGCGATTGCTGCAGATACTGCGGCAGATCGAAGCATCGGATGGTAATGCGTCCAGCTAGGTACTGCCAGCTTTTTCTATCTGCGATGGCGGCGGACTTCTTGTCGGGGCCGAAACCGTTTTTACAGAAAGTCTCCGTAAAAATTGGCCGAAAGCTCCAGGAAAGTGGCTTCAGACTTCCTGCTTCTGTAGAGAGCATTGCTCGTGCGGGAGTTCCGGATACTACCTCGTGGCAAGACTTAGACGATCCAATTTTTCCATCAGTTAATCGGCAGCCTAGTGGCGAAGCTCGAGTCCTGTATTTTGTCAATAGTGCGCAGCCGTACACAGTTAGTGGATACACGGTGCGTACTCAAAAACTTCTCCACGAACTCAGGCGGCAAAATGTAGCTGTCTACCCAGCCACAAGAGTGGGATATCCGGCGACAATTGGGGTAGTTCCCACAGAGAATGCCGTTTCAGTTGACGGCATCGATTACTTCTTGTTGCTACCAAGCCGCATGTCTTTGCAGAGAGGCAAGAATCGGCGTGCCGCCATTAATTTGCTTGTAGAGATAGCACGGCGGCTCGATATCACTCTGTTGCACACGACGACAGACTTCAGGAATGCGAGCTTGATCAGCGAGGTCGCACGGATCCTTGGGATCCCATGGGTATACGAAGTGCGCGGGGAGCGCGATAAGACATTGGAGCTAGAGAACTCGGGGCAAAGAAGGAGGGATTTTCTTGCAGAGTTCAGGCGACGCGAAACCCTAGCTATGCAAGCGGCTTCTGCAGTCCTTGTGCTCAGCGATGTGTCACGGCGTCGCGTTGAAGAACGCGGAGTTTCGAAGGACAACATTTACGTTGTTCCGAATGGATTCGATCGTGATGAGGCCATAGAAGCTCCTACTAGGGACTTCGCAAGGGAAAAAATCGGGATCCCGTCGAGCACAAAGCTGATCGGGACATTCACCTCGGTCGTCGACTATGAGGGGCTCGATTCGCTTATCTTAGCCTTGGAATTCCTTGATGTAGACACCAAAGCATTGATAGTCGGTAGCGGCTCAGAACTTTCTGCTCTACAACATTTAGCAGATGAGAGGGGTTTAACAGATCGAGTTCTCTTTGCAGGCAAGCAAGATCCCCAAACTATTCCTGTGTGGTGTGCTGCATTAGACGTGTTTGTGTTGCCACGAAAAGACTATGAAGTTTGCAGGGCAGTCACCCCGCTTAAACCGATGCTGGCGATGGGAATGAATATCCCAGTGGTTGCCTCCGACCTTCCTGCGGTTAGAGAAGCTACAGGTGAGTTGGCTTCGTATGTTCCACCCGATGATCCTGAAGCATTGAGCGAAGCGATTCGGAAGGCACTTGTGGATCCAGACCACTTTTATGGTCATCAGCTGGAAGGCTTCTTGGATACACGGACATGGCAGTCCAGTGCTGAACGACTGCTCCAAGCTTACGAGGAAACACTCTCGCCTGACGCGTAGTTAAGAATGAGACGATAGACACCAAAACGTAAAGGAGTAACCGCTATGGTCAATTTTCGAGAACAAGCGCGTTCGGTGGGTGACGACATGTCGCGCTTCGTGAATGTTATGCGAAGGCAGGGAGCGCGGAAAGCGGTAGAAAAAGCTGCCTTCGCTCTGTCGCGACGCGTCGCCCCGAGGTCTTTTGGTGAGTGGTCTGACGTTGAAGAGATCACTCCTGCGCTCAACCCGAGAAAACCTTTTCAAAAAATAGCGGTTGGATCGATTTTGGATGAGTTTTCCGAACGAGCGTGGGGGTACGAGTTTGACCTGCGCCCAGTGAATCCCGGCGAGTCCTTTGTACTCAATGCACAAAGCGACGAGCGACCATTCGAGCTTCTTTTCGTGGAATCCGCGTGGAACGGCAATGGAGGAAAATGGCAGTATCAGCTGACTGGACCGAACGCGCCATCTCCAGCGCTGAAGGAATTGGTGGATTGGTGCAACGCTAGTGGCATTCCGACGGTGTTCTGGAATAAAGAGGATCCGGCTCACTTCGACGACTTCATCAAGACGGCGGAACTCTTCGATTTCGTGTTCACGACAGACGCGAATTTGGTCCCGCAGTATGAGTCCGCTTTGCCAAGTGCAAACGTGGGCGTCCTACCGTTCGCTGCTCAGCCGGTTCTTCATAACCCGATTTTGAAAGCAGGGGAGGAACGCCGGGGCGACATCGCATTCGCCGGCACGTATTTTGCGCATAAATTTGAATCGCGCCAACAACAGATCGCACTTGTTTTAGACGCAGCGGTGCGAGCATCTCGAAGCCTAAAGGACGGTTTAGTAATATTCTCCCGCTTTGCAGGACGAGAAGATAAATACCAGTTTCCCTCAGAATACGAGCGCTACGTAGAAGGTGCGTTGCCGCACAACAAGATGTTGTCGGCCTTCAAAAGGTTCAAGGTTGTTCTCAACGTCAACACGATCACACAAAGCCCTACGATGTGCAGCCGTCGTATTTTCGAAGCGGGCGCGTCCGGTGCGGTGGTTGTTTCAACTGACAGTCTCGCTTTACATGAAATGTTCAGCGAGGATGAGGTCCCAATCATCCGCGATGTGGAAGGGGGCAGCTATTTGCTTCGACGCATCGTTAATTCCCCAGAAGTCCGAGACCGAATCAGTCACAGGGCACAACGGAAAATTTGGGAGAATCACACCTATACCGATCGCGCCTTCACTCTTCTTAGCTCGATTGGATTGGTTGAGAAGCAAAGCGATGCACGACCGAAGGTGTCGATACTTGCTTCGACAAACCGCCCGCAACAGTTGAGTCATCTCTTCTCGCAGGTTGCGCGGCAACGTAATGTCGAAATTGAGCTCATGGTGATGCTTCATGGGATCGACGAACAACCAGAGGCGGTCAGAGCGCAGTTTCCTGAGGGGGTGTCAGGACAGGTCTTTCAGGCGTCAAAGTCGTGGTCCCTCGGTAAATGTATGAACCACTTGGCGGCCGAAGCAACCGGCGACTTCTTGGCCAAGTTTGATGACGATGACCTCTATTTTGAAAACTACCTGCGGGATCAGATCAACGCACTTGAGTACTCTGGCGCCGACATCGTAGGTAAGCGGGCATCGTATTTGCACCATGGGCAGTCGGATAGCTTCTTGCTCAGGAATCCAGCCCACGAAATGTGTTTCACAGATTTTGTGGCAGGTCCGACACTAGTCTGGCGCCGCCAGGTGACTGAAGGGCTGGAATTTCCGGATCGCACTAAGGGCGAAGACACGGGTTTTCTCAACGGTGCGGTCAAGAGTGGATACACCATCTATTCCGCGGACCGTTTTAACTTCATCCAGATGCGCTCGCCTTCAGTAGCACACACTTGGGAAGTCGACGACGAAGTTATCTTTGCGAATGCCCGGGTAATAGCGCTCGGATCGGGCATACTCAACGTCGAGTGTTAGCGGGATGCAGTTTCGCTGGAAAGACGGATAGTGGGAGGAGTGTAGGAAGCCGCTGTTTCGCGAATGATCTTCTCCGCTTCATCGTCCTTTCCGGTGGCTGCTCTGTTACTCCACACTCTGTAACGCTTCGTAAGCGACTCGGCAGGGCCGTCTGCGATGATTTCTCCCTCGTGGAGCCACAGCGCACGTGAACAATTGTCCTGAATCGTCTTTGCTCCGTGCGACACAAGGAAAACAGTGCCCGATTCCTCGAGGAACGAATCCATGCGTTTCTTAGCCTTCGAGGTGAAGGTTGAATCTCCTGTGGACAGAGCTTCGTCCACGAGCAAGATTTCGGCACGAACTGATGTTGCGATGGAAAACTTCAGACGGGCAGACATACCTGAGGAATAAGTACGCAGTGGCCGATCGATGGAATCCGTTAAGTCGGCCCATTCGATTACGGAGTCTTCTAGTTGCGCAACTTCGTCAGGATGCAATCCCATAGCAAGCAAGCCGAGCCTTACGTTTTCCCTTCCAGTCAAAGCGCCTTGAAGTGCGGCTGACACGCCCAGGAGCCGTGGCTCAGTAGATACTCGTACGAGTCCAGAGGTAGGAGACTCGTTTCCGGCGATGATCCGAAGTAGGGTTGATTTGCCTGAGCCGTTCTTGCCTAAAATGCCGACGGATTCGCCTCGGTAGGAGACGAACGAAACGGATTTCAAGGCGTCGACAGAAGTGGTCTTCCTTCCGAGTCCACGGATCGAACCCGAAGACGTTAGGCGGTAGGTTTTAGACAAATCTCGTACAACAACGGTTGGTTTATCGGACACGCGCGTACCTTTCTTCAGCTTCCCAGAAGAAGATCAAACCGATAATGAGTAGACCAAATGTCCACGCAGCGAGATAGAGCCACCGGCCGAGGGGAGGAACGGTTTGATAAATGGTTGCCTCGCGTACCGCTGTTAAGAACTGGTAGGCGGGATTTGCGAGCATGATGGACTGAATGGTCTCATTCGAATCAAATCGGTGGATGTCGAAGAACACGCCTGATACGAAGAACAAACCGCGAGTGAAAGTAGACACAAGGGCTTTCAAATCGGGAATGAACGCCGTAATTCTTGCGACGATCAACATTGCTCCTAGAGAGAACAAATGGATCATCAGGAAAAACACGGGCACCGTAAGGATTGCAAGGCTAGGTGTCAGCCCGTGATACAAGAAAGCGATGAGAAGACCGACGATCGCCGGCGCAACGTTGTCAAGCAGCTGCTTGACAGTCAGTGAGATGGGGAGCGCTGCCTTCGGGAATGAGAATGACGAGATCATTCCTTTCGAACTTTGAATCAATCCAGCGCCAGAATTTAGACCTCTAGTGATGAAGTTGAAGAAAATAACACCGATAACCAGGTATCCAATGAAATAGTCAATATTCTTAGAGATGTTGAGGACAACACCAAATACAAGGATGTAAACGGCCGTGTCAAGAATTGGTTGAAGCACAATCCACGCCCGCCCGAGGTACATGTCCCTACCTCGTGAAAAAGCCTTGTTCCTAGCCTCAGCCCAGATAAAATGGCGGCGCTGCCAAAGTTGTGCGAGATATTTGCCTAGGCCCGGCCTAGCGCTAAGTCTCCTTAAATAGGTGTCATCGACCTCGATGAGATTTTGCTGCACCGTACTCACGTTCTTTCCTCAGCTAACAATTCGCGTTGGGCTTGTGGTTCACGACCATAATCTAGACTTCTTTCGCCGATCGTCCTAAAAGAGGGAGATGAGTTGGGCGGCTAGTAGGATTATTCAAACTTTTTCGAATTTAACCAGTTTGCTCTAGTGTGTGAGGACAGAAGTGACATCACCGAAAAACAGTCTGCTCATTGTTGGCGGCTGCGTTAGTCGCGACACGATCGACCCCCTTCTGGGAGAGTCCCTTGAGCTCAAGCGGTACGTAGCACGTCAATCCTTCATCTCTGCCGGCACTGATGCAACGAAACTGGTCCCCAAAGTCGACTTGCGCAGTCAATTTCAGCGTCGAATGCTCGAAGCCGATCTTGCAGGCTCGCTATTTCGTGATGTCGAAGAGAATTCGGATGTCGACTTGGTTCTGTGGGATTTGAATGTTGAACGACTCGGCGCTTGGCAGTTCGATGTGGACACGTTTGTTACAGACAGTGGTGAGTTTAGGCGAGTGGAGAACTACAGCGGGATCACCACTGGCGTCCCCCACATCGACTTCGGCGAAGAGGATCACTTCCGAATCTGGAAGGAGCGATTCTTCCACTTCAAGGACGTGCTCCAAAAGAACGGGCTAGTTGAAAAGACGGTACTGCTAGCGCCTGACTGGGCATTGGTTGATGAAACTGGCGAGACCGTTGGGTTGTTCGAAGCAGTGAAGGCTGGCGCGTATAACGCAATCTACCGGCGGTACTGGGACTTCGCAGAGGCAAACGGATTTGAGGTTCTCCGGATGCAAGATACGGTCGCTGATTCCCATCACAAGTGGGGGCCTGCGCCGTTTCACTACACTGAAAGCGTTTACGATGTTTTCCGGGAAACCATAATGGGGAAATTGGCATAATGCCCATTCGCAGGATTTTGAAGCGCGTAGCCGCTCGGTGGCCTTTTGGGTCGTTTTATCGACGCGCCAGACCGATGACAACGAAGGTGTCGGCGTACCGGCAACGTGGTAGATCCTCTCGAGGCCCGGCGTTGCTCACACGATCCCGCAGAAGCGATGATGAAATAACACCGTTTGGTAGGGGATACCTCTTCGCTAGAGGTGCGGAGCCGCATTTTGTGCCTCGCGGGTGGGAACATCTTTCCATCTGTGGTCTCGATCTCTGGCATGACGAGCGTTTGCCTGTAGAAAACTATGTTTCAGACGATTTCGATGGGGCTGCGATCCTCATCGGCACAGCGATTGATTCAGACTTGCATTCGAGTGACCAGCGCGAGATTTGTCATACTCTCATGGAAGCGGCGAGAAGCGGCTCAGACTTTCGGGCATTGGACGAGTACGTCACATGGCTCGGGGGTAGGTTTGTAATTCTCATGGTCAACGGGGAGACCTTGCGAATCTACGGAGATGCGACTGCAAGTCGGTCATGTTTCTGGGCCGTAACGGAGCGTGGTTTGATTGCATCCTCACATTCGACTCTGACCGCACGCGCTATCGATGCGGTGGCGACAGACAGGTCGCGTTCGTTTCTAAATCACCCTGACTACAAGAGCCCCGCCGGAAAGTGGCTTCCCGGAGCAATGGCGCCGCACGATGCGGTCTCAATGATCACGGCGAACTGTGTCTTGACGGTGGACAATCACAAGGCAAAGCATTCTCGGTTCTTCCCTTCGGAGGGTTACTCACCAAAGAAGCGTGACGCGATCGAAACAGCACGTCAGGTAGAGGAAGAGCTCAACCGCCAGCTCGAGCTCGGAATAGATAAGAGAAAGCCATTCTATTTCGGGTTAACCGCGGGCTGGGACTCGCGAGTGTTTCTCAAAGCGACCCTCGACCGACTGCATGAACTGAATGCGATTGCATTCACCTACCACTCCTTCGAGAAGAACCCAACCCACTCCAGAAATGACCTGGTAGCGGCTAGCCACCTAGCCGTGGCCTCTGACTTGCGGTTCCTAGTAATGGATTTGAAGCCGTCCGATAAATCCAGTCGCTTCAGAAAGGCTTATGCAAAGACATTCACAGGGTGGGCACGATTCCCCGCATTGGCGGAGAACTTCTACAACGAATTGGACCATGACGGCCAGGTGGCGATTTTGCTTGGGCCGGAGGTTGGCACTGTCTTTTATCGTGAAAGGGACCCATCGCTTCTGAATGCACGTGGTCTCGCTGCGAAATTCACGCAATCGTCCTTTGCGGAGAATGCGGAGTTGGTCTGCTACCTGGACTCATACATTGACTACACCCAGCTTGATATGAGTGAGCACGCGATTTTCCACCCATTTGATCTCTTCTATTGGGAAAGCCGATTGAGCTCATGGGCCGCCGGAGGTTACGCGGAGTATGAGATGGCGGCCGATGTAATATTGCCTTTTAATACGAGGAGGATTCTCGTGCCGATGCTGGAGCAGTCGTTTGAGGAGCGTCTGAGTAAGCGTGTCTATAAGATCATTCTGGATAAAATTGACCAGCAATAAAGTTGAGTGCGTCCAACCACGATTGTCAAAGAGAAAGTATTAGCGGCGTGGCAGAACAAATACGACCGGTCGAAGATTTCGAGTCACCTCAAGACGTAACTGATCAAGTTCGGCGATTGACCGTCGAACTAGAGGAGACCTGCGATGCTCTGCTCTTTGAAATTGATCGGGATAGAAAACTCCTCGCCGGAATTCAAAGGCGAGACCGCAAGATTGCGGAATTAAAACAGCGAGTCCGCGTCCTAGAAAAGAAGCTCGGCATCCCTGATGAAGAGCGCGCTGGCCTGCCATTCCTGCCGAACTCTTTGCGTGGCAAAGACGTACCTCGGGGGGTTTTGCAGATTAAGAAAAAGTATTGGGCAATGAGAAGCACTTTTAGGAAGGCAAAGAAGTGAAGGACGCGGCCGTAAAAAAGCAGTTAGATCGCCTGGCTGAGCTGGAAGCTAAAGCCAAAGCAACCAAATCGGCGTCCCGGGACCTTCGTTCGTACACCCGCACACTGGCATACCGCGACGCTTTATCGGGGAAGCATGCTTTTTTCGACCCCACCAATTCCCGCGAAGCTTATGAACAGCGCGTCGATTTTTATGACAGCGAGTTTTCGCAACGACTAGACGAGATGTTGGCAGAGGCTGATTCCCTGCCATCTATTAGCCGCCAGCGCTGGGACAAGCGTAGGAACGTTCGAATTGGCATCATCGCCGATAGATTTCTTTACGAATCACTTCGAGTTGCGGCCGATTTCGTGCCTTTGACCCCGGAAAACTTGGACGAAGAGATTCCGACGTTGGACCTCCTGCTCGTAGTTTCCGCTTGGAGAGGGCTGGAGGACGAATGGCATGGGTTCGGTGGGGCGAACTCTGAAGGGCGTCGGCTTTTCTCCGAAAAGGCCGCTCCACTTGCTCGGTCGCTGGACATCCCGATCGTTTTTTATTCGAAGGAAGACCCGCCGAACTTTGCGAAGTTCCTTGGTCTTGCGAAGGAAGCGGACTTCATCTTCACGTCCGCTGAAGAAATGGTGCCCAAGTACCAGGAAGCGGTGGGCGGTGGAACACCGGTCGAGGCATTGCGCTTCGCGGTCAACTTCGAGCGAACCAATCCCGTTGGAAGTGAGCGATTTGACGGTAACGATGTAGTTTTTGCGGGATCGTGGCTTGCGCACAAATACAAATCTCGTGCACAAGCGGCAGAGAAAATCTTCAAGGGGGTCCAGGATTCCCACCTCGACCTGTCGATTTTTGACCGCAATGCGGATTTGGACCAGAGCGATTTCAAAAGCGATCTATCCCGTTATAATTACCCGGATGACTTTCTTCCGCATCTGCGGAGACCGATCTCGCACGAAGACGTTCATCGCATTCAACGGCTTCTCCCCTTTGGGGTAAACCTTAATTCAGTTACGGCAAGCTCAACCATGTTCGCCAATCGCGTTGTAGAGCTGCTGGCGACCGGTACGACCGTTTTATCTAACTACAGCAACGGAGTGAATTCCCTCTACCCGTATGTTGCAATCGTCGATTCTGAGATAGACGCTCAGCAGTTCGTTGATAACTTGAGCACGGAGTATTTCCGCTACGGTCGAGCTAGCGGCATCCGAGACGTGTTCCTCAATGACACTGCGTTTGAACGAGTCGATCAAATCCTCGATGTGGTTGGAGTGCCGCACACCAAAACCGAGCATCGCATTCTCGTCGTCGCTGATGATGAGGAGAACTTCGCGAACTTCGTGGCTTCTCAGGACGGAGACTTCGACTTTGAATGGCTCACTCGAGACGAGCTTGCAAAAACACAAGGCAGCAAGGATGGCGATGTCGTCATCTTCGCCAACAACCTATCGCTCGATTCTCCTTTTTTGGTCGCAGACGCGGTTGCCGCTTTCCGCTACAGCGACGCCGACGCAGTAGAGCTTTGCTCAGTTGATGACCCGCGGACCTGTTATGAATTCGGGGAGCCGGGGCCGAGGTCGACCCTGCAGGTTACTTGGCTGGAGCCGGGGGAGACCTTTGGCACCACACCCATTGAGCGGGCGATTTTGGTGAGGACCGCTGCGGTTTCAAATACAGTAGTATCTTCGCCGGCGGCAAAGGATCTGACTGTAATTGTGCCGGTTTACAACAACGGCAAGTTCCTGATTCACAAGTGCTTCCAATCGCTGCGGAGGAGCTCTGTCTTCTCGAAGGCAGAAATTCTTCTGGTCGACGACGGGTCGACGGATAAGGAAACGCTTCATGCACTAGCCGTACTTGAGCAGGTTTACGAAAATGTCTCAGTCTTCCGGTTCCCGCCAGGGGGATCGGGTAGCGCTTCTCGCCCCCGAAACAAGGGCCTTGAGCTCGCGCGCACAAAGTTCGTTACTTACCTAGATCCGGACAACGAACAAGTGGAAGATGCCTATATCCAGCTTCTTGAGCTAATGCGCTCTGAGCCGCTCTCGTTCGCACTTGGAAACATGGTCAAGTTCAAGGGAACTCGAAGTGTCATTAACAATTCTTGGCACCTCAAGAAGTCTCTTAAATCAGCTGGAATCAAACGAAGTGGAGAAGGGATTTACCACCTCGGTGGCAACAACCGCGACTTGCTGGCTACAGCCCAGTATCAGCCGATGAGTATTCAAGCTCTCATCGCTGAAACCGCCTGGCTCCGCAGCACAGGTATCGAGCAGCCGGAGGGCGCTGTCGGGCAAGACTCATACTTTTTCCAGCAGATGCTGTACTACGCCGAAAGCATCGCAGTCGTGCCAACTCCGGTTCACGTCTACTATGCGGAGGTCGCCAACTCGACGGTGAACTCTATCTCGGCGAAGTTCTATAGAAAGTACTTGCCACTGGAGGAGTCTCGATCGTCCTGGTTGAAGGAGATTGGCCTCATCGACCACTACTCCGATACACGCTTTATGGCGTTCCTTGAGAAGTGGTACCTGGTGAAGCTGAAAGATGTTATTGGTGAGGATCGGGCAGAGAGCATTTCGCGTATTCACGAAATCGCTTCAATGTATGGTCCACGGGTTACGGAAAACCCGCAATTCCAATCTCTGATGATTAAAGCTGAAATGGAAGAAGATCTGTGAGCGAGTCCAAGGGCGGCCAAAGCTTCAGCCGCGAATTGCCTGCCAGAAGTAAGGGCGTTGATTCGAGACGTCTGAAACCATTTGTTGGAGGTTTCGTTCTTTCTGAGAGGGATCTCGGAGAGGTGGCGAATTTTAGAAAACAGAAGCTCCCAAATGGCCTGTATTGGTGGAGCGACGATGCGGTCTCGGAAGAGTTTGTGCAGGGGGATTCCGAAAACTTTCTGCTAATCCGAGGGCACTGGAGCCTAACCTCTCCGAAGGGGGAGGGCAAAGACACCGCGAGCTATCTGCTTGCGCAAGCGCAAGATGACCTAGACAAGTTTCACGACGAGTTGGAGTACTTGAGTGGCCGTTATGTGATTCTTGTAGGGCTTTCTGGGAAAACCTACTTGTACAACGATACGTTAGGCGCTCGAACAGTCTATTATTCTGTTGAGAACCGGATAGTGGCTTCGCACCTTCGCATTGTCCAGGAGCTGGATCTTTACGAGAATTTCGAGATAGAAAAGGGACTAAAGGTTGTTCAGTGGGCTGCTGACTTCACTCCCGCAAAGGGGATTTTCAACCTGCTCCCGAATTTTTTCCTAAAGCTTCCAAGCTTTGATGTTTCACGATTTTACCCTAGAAGGGAGAATCCCTTTCTAGCGGCTGACCGTGAGGAAAAATACGCTGAGATCGAGCGGATTTGGCATTGCTCACAGCGGTCTTACTTTGAAGACAACCCTAATGTCGCGTTCTCCATCACAGGGGGGATCGACAGTCGTCTAGTTCTCGCGATGGCAAAACCATATTGGCACAAATTAACGGGCTACACATACGGAGAACCCTCGCACGGTAAGAAACGCGGCTTAGGGGGCACATTCTATCGCCAAACAATGCTATCCGACGACCGAATCGTCAGAATGCTATTGGAATCGGTACAGTTTAAAGACCACATATTCATCGACGTTACGAATCGCGCCACAGTAGGGACAGATTTACTTGACCTGCTTGAAAAGAATTCCTACGGCAGTCATGGTCAACATTTGGTAGCTTCTTACCGGGAAATCTTCCGTACCGGCAAGTGGCTTAATATTAGGGGAAATGCGATAGAACTGGCTCGGATGGCCCACGCAAAACCGGGGTTCAACGGTCGAGTGACGAGTGCTCAACGCGAGTTTCCAGCCGACGTCGACGCAAGACTTGAGTATCTTGGGTACCGCTCGAATTTCCATGGATACAGTAAACAACTCCTTTTCTACTGGGAGTTACGTCATGGCAAGTGGCTTGGGGAAATCCATAATGAACTCGATGCCGCATTTGATACATGGATTCCTGCAGCAAATCGTCGGATATTGGACTTGATGAGCGCATTCCCCGAAGATGAACTGAAGAGTGGGATCGTTATCCGTGATTTGATCGAAAGAAATGCTCCCGAGCTCAACTGGCAGCCAGTGAATTCAGGCCAGTCGCTTTACCAGGAATGGCGAGAGCTCAACGTGCAGACATCCGGGATGATCGAGGCACGTTTCGTTTTAGATGAAAATGGCAATGCTCGAGATCTTCCGGCTCAGACATATTCCAGGATTCCCGAAACGTGGGTGGGGCCGCGGTCTCGACTGGTGATTAGGTTCGCTCCCTTTTCGGAAACGGGAACTCTTGCTTTCCGTGTTGTTGTTCCGTATAGCAACCCCGCTGGGAAGGACTACTTTTCGTGGGGAATCAGAATTAACGGAATCTCACACTTTTCCCTCGATGGGGCGGAGAGAGGAGTACCAATAAATTTCTCAATTGATAACGTTACCCCGAATGATGAAATTCTGATTGAGATGGAATTTCTCAAGAGGGTGACTGGCGTGGGCTCCTGGTCGGAAGCGACGCGAATCTCAGTGGATGACTGCAAGCTCTATCCCCGTAAGGTGACGGATGCGAAACCTGCTCTGCGCTGTGACTGGAACGGCTGAGTGAATGTCGGATTACAAAGTCCAGCTCTACTGGGTACGAGATTCACTAGGTGAAGAAATAAACGGTACTTGCCGTGGACAACAACTGGTTTAGAGGCACCGTCCGGCCTGCTCTTTGCCGTTAATAGCAAACTGCATCTCAGCTACATTTTGCTAGGTTGAGCGCTCACGGTCCGACAAGCGGGAATCGGCTGCGGGTATTCCAGCCTCAAGTGGGAGGCGTATCAAGAATAGGTCGCTCGGGCACCCGCCGATTTGGGTCCCCAACGAAGCGTAAGATCGAACGAAGCAGACTTCTGGGCCATGACAAAGAATGGAGTTTACGGTGTACGAACGACTCAGGGAGTTCATCGGGGGGTTCGTGATAACGGAGAGGGAGCTCGAGGCTGTCCGAGATTTTGAGTCGATTGATCTGCCTTCATCTCTGACATTGTGGAAGGAAAAATCCTGTAAATATGCGTCTTGGGGCGAGAGAGACTTTTTAATAGGCATACACGGTCATTGGGCTTGGACCAAGGGCGATGTTAACCCGTCCGATATGCTCCGTTTGTTTGGGCAGGCATGGCTTGATAACCGGGCGGACTTCGAAGCGGCATTGGACCACCTGGCGGGGCGCTATATGCTTTTCGTCTGCGACGGAGAGTCTACATACGTCTATCACGACGCAATGGGAAATAGGACGGTCTACTATTCGGAAGAAACTAGAACAGTTGCATCTCACTTGAAATTGATAGCGGAGGTGGATGATCGTGAGTATCAGCGGCTTCCGGGAAGTTTCAAAGCTCTTCGCTGGGCAGCTGATTACACGCCGTTCCGTAACCTGAAGATTCTGCTGCCAAACTTCCGGCTAGGGGTAAAGGACCTCGAGGTGGAGCGTTACTATCCGCTTCGCGAAAACCGATATTCGGACTTACCACGAGAGGATCGGCTCGAATTAATTGAAAGCAAGTTCGACAACATTTTCGATAGCTACGTTCGGGATGGCTGGCAGTTCGCAATTTCGATCTCGGGCGGCTTTGATAGTCGATTCATTCTCGCGATGATGAAGGACTATTGGCCAGACTCGGTTAGTTATACCTACGGACTAGATGGCCATCGCAAGCGAAATCGTACGAAGTACTTTCAAGACACAATGCGAAACGACTTCGCAATCGTCCGGGAGCTAACCAAGGATCTGCCTTTAAAAGAAAGGGTGATGATCGATCGTGATCAACCCAATTCCCCTGACGTAGATAAGAAGTTTCAAGCCGTAATAAAGCAGAATACTATAGGTAGTCATGGCTACGCTCTTGTACCCAGGTACGCAGAGACTTTTGCTGGGCAACGTTGGCTCAGCGTGAGGGGGAACGCTGTCGAGATTGTGCGGAAAGTCTCCCTTCCGGACTTGACATTCGACCAGCTCGGCAGTCGATCCCGCAAAAAACTAGGTTTTGACCCCACTGATCGTTTGAGAGAGCTGGGATACGAGAAGGATCCGAAGGCCTTTAGCCGAGCGGCATTAACTCACTGGGAGCTGCAAAATGGCAAGTGGCTATCTGAGATACAAAACGAACAAGACGTGGCGTTCGAAACGCTAGTGCCGATGGCTTCACGGGATGTTTTGGAGCTAATGGATTCTTTTGAGCCTTATGAGAAAATGGACAACCTCATCGTTAAAGAGCTGATCCAGCGCAAGGTGCCGTCATTTAATGAGATTTCTGCTAACGGTGCGCCGACGCTATTCGAAGAATGGAAGGCACTAAAGACTGAGAGTAATAAAAGCGCGATTCTGTTTTCAGATGTTTCAGTGGTCGATACCGTATCTGGCGAAGTCCGCGCGACTCTGGGGGCTTCCACTAGCCCACTTCAAATGCCTGGAGCCCATTTTTCTCCGCAATTCGAGTTGGTAGCCGAGCTCCACGCGGTTGAAGAGGACGGCGATAGGTGGCTGACGGTGGAGAGTCCGTACAAAAACATACGGGGCCGTGGATTCTTTCGATGGAGAATCGAGGTTAATGAACGGATCTGCTTTGAAACCGATGGGGCTGCAGGGCCATCGAGAGTTGCTATTGCAATCGCCGGCTTCCGAGCAAGAGACAGCGTGAAGGTGGTTATTTCACCGTTGAAATCTGTCACCCGCAAACTGTCTTGGGAGCGAGCATCGGAGCTTCGGGTGACTGATCAGTTTATCCACAGACCACTGATAGACGGTGAACAATTGACGGTAGAAGTGTTGCTGTCGGATCAGCTACATCGAAGTAGTGACGAAGGAAACCAGGAGTAAGCACGTGTCGACGTACAATACGGGTGGTGGACTATTTGAACACCACATCTCCTTTGTAGATCGCTTTTTCCCAACATCAGAGTTCCAGTATAACCCGTACAAGGGGTTTCCTGGGACTCCGAAAATGATGCGCACTTCATTGGCCAAAATTGGCTGGAGTAGTAAACAGATAGGCAAAGATCCAAGACGAATAAAGTACTTCAACGAGGCTGGCGAACTGGTCGGAAAAGTTTATGGGGTAAAGATCAGTCGCCACGGTCAAGATGTTGACCTAGTTTGTAGAAACAAAGAGATCACTAAGCAAGCTTTAGCGAATGCAGGCGTTCCTACTTCTCGGGGATACGCTTTGGCGCCATCTTTCGAACAAGTCGGGCAACGCCTTTTGCATACTTTGAGGACGCCCTTGGTTGTTAAGCCGACCAATAGCGCTGTGTCGAAAGGCGTCACCGTTGGCGTTGAAACAGAGGGTGAACTAAGCGAGGCATGGGATCATGCCACGCAATTTGTCGCGGACGGCGGTTTGGTGCTCATTGAGGAGCAGTCCATCGGGTTTGACCTGCGGACCTTTGTCATTGATGGGAAGTTTGTCGCAGGAGCTACAAGAATACAACCCTTTGTCGTAGGTGACGGGGAGTCGACAGTTGACCAACTTATTCAGGAGGAGAAGCGAAGGAGAAGGTCGCACTTTCAACTCGCAAAGTACGAATTAGTTGTCGATCGTGGGATAGTGACCAAGCAATTGGGCACCTCGCATCACGAAAATTATATTTTGAATGCGCGGCAGATCCTTTTTCTTAATGGTGCGACTACCCTTTCGACGGGTGCAGTAACGGTCGAAGTGACCCCTTTCGTGTGCGAGGAATTAAAACAAATCGCTGGAAACGCGGTGGCGGCTATTCCTGGATTGGAGGCGGGAGCAGTCGATATGATCGTGCAATCGCTGGATCATGCAGACAACGCCGTTGTTCTCGAGGTGAACACGTCGCCAGGTCTATTCATGCACACTTCTCCTGCCATCGGAGAACCAGTAATGGTCACAGACGCCTTCTGTGAGTACGTTAAAGCTCGAGCGCAAGGATGAATGGCTGTCGTTTCGAGGCACGAAGGACAAAAAGTACCTATCGCTCTCAATGCGCTTGTGCCGCCTGCCACCTTGCGCAGACCACGTTGGGTCAGCCGGAGGAGACGATAGCACGTACCCGGTCGGACTCTACTTTAAATTTACCGCGTTGTTGCTAGACCCTCGGACATAAAAAAAGGAGCTCTGAATTTCGGGTTAGCTAGAGCGTTGCACCGCTAGGCATGGTGATCCGGTCCGAGTGTTAAGGAATAGGCACAACTGGTACTCCACGGTTGGGGACATCTATAGTCCTCTTTGAGGGAATGCACAAAGAGCCCTTAATATCTTCGCTACGAGCTATGCATCTAAATGGCTCGCCCAAGCGCTCTGATGGTCCAGTTGTTCCGGATCCACGAGTCGGCGTTGAGGACGTTTCGGCCGTCGATGAGCAGTTGCTTTGCGACGAGCTCCGCCGCCCACCGCGGGTCCATCTCCTTGAACTCCTGCCACTCGGTGGCGAGGATGACCAGCTCCGCGCCGCGAAGTGCGTCTTCGAGGCTGGTGGCGTATTCGAGGGTGGGGAAGACCTTGCGGGCGTTGTCCATGCCCTGCGGGTCGTAGACGCGCACGGACGCGCCGGCAAGCGAAAGCTGGCCCGCCACAGCAAGTGCGGGCGAGTCGCGCACGTCGTCCGAGTTCGGCTTGAACGCCGCGCCGAGCACGGTGATGTTGCGGCCGATCACGCTGCCGAGCTCCTCGCGCGACAAATCGATCACGCGCTGGCGGCGGCGCATGTTGATCGCGTCGACCTCGCGCAGGAAGGTCAGTGCCTGGTCGGCGCCGACCTCGCCGGCACGCGCCATGAACGCGCGGATGTCCTTGGGCAGGCACCCACCGCCAAAACCCAGGCCGGCGCCGAGGAACTTGCGGCCGATACGGTCGTCGTAGCCGATGGCGTCCGCCAGCTGGGTCACGTCCGCGCCAACGTTCTCGCAGACTTCGGACACGGCGTTGATAAAGGAGATCTTCGTGGCCAAAAAGGCGTTGGCGGAGACTTTCACCAGCTCCGCGGTCTGCAAATCCGTCACGATGAACGGGGTGTTGTTTTCCAGCGGGGTGGCGTAGACCTCGCGGGCGATCTCCTCCGCGCGGGAGTTCTCGGCGCGGTGGCCTAACACGATGCGGTCCGGCTCGATGGTGTCTTTGACCGCGTAGCCTTCGCGCAAAAACTCTGGGTTCCACGCGATCTCGACGCTGGCTTTGTTGCCGTGCTCGGCGGCAAGTTTGTCGGCGCGCTGCTGCAGGGCAGCGGCGGTGCCGACCGGGACGGTGGATTTACCCAGGATCAGGTGCTCGCCTTCGAGCTGGGGCACCAGATCGTCGATAACGGCCTCGACGTAGCGGGTGTCGGCAGCGTAGGAGCCGCGCTGCTGCGGGGTGCCAACCCCGATGAAGTGGACGCTCGCGAAGGCGGCGGCTTCGGCGTAGCTCGTCGTAAAGCTCAGGCGACCTGCCTCGATGTTGCGCTCGAGCACCTCGGGCAAGCCCGGCTCGTAGAACGGCACCTTGGAGTTTTTCAGTGCCTCGATCTTGGTTTCGTCAACGTCTACGCCCAGCACCTCGTGGCCCAATTCAGCCATGCACGCCGCATGCGTCGCCCCGAGGTAACCAGTGCCAATCACAGTCATCCGCATAGATCGCCAGATTAGCAGCCCGCCCTATGGTGGTTAAGGCTACTTCGGCAGCTATCGCCTATGTCGGAATCCGTTAGAGCCTACGGTATTTTATATCGTATGCAAGTAGAATTCCCGTTAACCCTAACGGCTGTGCCAGCCCGCTTAGCGATTCGTGCAGACGGCTCACTGGTCCCAAAAGACTATGTTTTCAAGATCAACTTTCTAGGAGTTGATTCGACGCGGGAAATCGCCAAAGAGTTGAAGCTGCATTTTTCTCTCGCACTAAATTCCCTTTATGTATATAACCGGGCCCAGAACGGTGGGCAGACGGGGTTTACAAGCTTTTTTCACCTGCCTAATGGCGCTACCAAATTGACGGTTGAGGTAATGCGTTGGGCTAAAAAGCGTGAGGTGGCGCAGATTGAATGCGTTGACCTGCAGATTCAGGCCCCTTGGTCGACGATGAACAAGTTAACCCAGATCGGAGTTACTACAAATGTCAGCTAGGCGGAATCAATCTGGAGTGAAACCGGTCGACGTTTCGGTTGTCATCGGATTCCGAGACTGGGGCCTGCAGCGTATCCGTCTTGCGGTAGAGAGTATCCAAGGCTCATTCGGCCGATTCAACGGTGAAGTGATTATCTCTGACTATGGGTCGGTCGATCCTAAGGTTAACGAATCGTTGGCGAAGGAGCTTGGGTGCAACTATGTTTACACCGCCGGAGCTGAAGTCTGGTCGCGTTCTCGTGCGCTAAACGCTGGGTTTGCGATTAGTAATGGCAAACTTCTTGTCTCCACTGACGCCGATATGGTGTTCACACCAAAAGCTTTCGAGAAGATTGTGGAAACCGCAATTGCCCAGCCACAAGCGGCTTACTTCCTGCAGTGCCGCGATCTGCCCGAGGGGATGGATGATGAGTGGGTAGCTGCGAACCCCACGGCGTGGGATGAAATGGAGCGTAACTCTCGTCTTCGGCCACGGTGGGGAATGGGCGGAATGATGGCGATTTCTCGTCGTGGGTTCTTCGAAATCCGTGGCTTCGATGAGCGGTTTCATACCTATGGTGGGGAAGACCTCGACTTTGCGAAGCGGGCCCGCCGTGCGGGTTTCAAAACGGTTTGGGTTAATGACCCGGATGTGCGGATGTACCATATGTGGCACCCTTCGACGCGTGCGATCGTAGACCAGACCGAAGAGGGACGGGCTACGGTGATGAGGAACCGCGACATCGTTTACAACGATGAATCTTTTGTGCGCAACTATTTGCATTGGGAGCACAAGCCTAAAGACGCTCCACCGCTGGTGACCGTCGCTATGTGTACTCACAATCGTGCTGATCTAATCGGTGAATCGATCCAGTCGGTGCTGTTTCAGTCGATGCAGGACTTTGAAATCGTCATAGTTGACGACGGCGGTGAGGACAACACCCGAGAGGTCGTGGAGGCCTTTGGGGATGAGCGGATCCGGTACTTCTGGCAGGAAAATGCGGGCATTTCAGCGGCTCGAAATCTTGCTGCTGAAAAGAGCCGAGGAATCTATACCGCGGTTCTTGATGACGACGACCTAATGCATCCGCGCCGACTGGAATGGCACATCGCCAGTTTGACACCTGGGACAATGGGCAACGTCGGGTCGTTTGTCAACTTCGACGATACGACGGGGGAGCTGAAGCTGATCGTTTCGAAGAACCCCTCTATTGAGACAGCGATGGCGAACGGTACAGCGCCGGGGCACAGCACATGGATGTTGCGTACGGACGTTATTCGTAATCTAAAATACGATGAAACACTAACCAGTGGTGTGGACAACAACATTATGCTTAGGCTCCTCCGGTCGGGTCTCAAACTCACCCATGTAGGAAAACCGGTGACCTTCAGGCGCATGCATAGCAGGCAAGTAACCGTAACCGATACCGATCGGCAACTTGCGAGCGCGAGCTCAGCGTTGAAGTTCATTCAATGGCGCCTCAATCCGGACGATCTAAAAAACATCGCTGCCGAGGCCAGAGAGATGGGCGAGTACCCCCAGACGCCTCCAAGAGACGAGATGCTCAGCGAGGCGGCCCTGTACCTACCTGATCACATAGCTAGCCGCGATCTCGTCTTGGCGGTGACCACCGGTTCGCCGATCCCTGACCAATGGGACGGTGAATTGGTGCGTGCAGAAATCTCTACTGGTGATGAGGAAGTCCCTCTCGTTCCGCTTGCAATAGTCCGGAATGCAACTTTCGGTGACCTCGTAACGGCGCGTCAGGCAAATCTTGATTTCAGCGTCGTACCGAGGTCGATGGAGAATGGGGACGCTCCTGGTTGTACAGGCCAGATCGGTTTGATCCTGGAGAGTGCTCGCAGTGTTATTGCCGCCGGGGGCCTCGAAAAGAGGTTTGTATTGATCAAGAAGGATGATTCCGTAGATCACGTAAACCTGCCGTGGGAAGTTCAGATTTGTGGTGCCGATCAAGTCGAAGCGGTTGCCAGTAAGGACTCTGCATGGATGATTTTTGGCGAAGAGTACTGGGAGAAGGAAAGTGCGGATTAGTAAGAGCAGAAATACGCACCGGCAGGTCGCGTACACCGTTGAGCTGTCCGAATATGATGCTGAGCCACCGACTAGGACCTGGCTTCTAGATGCCCTTCCTGACAAAATTAACCCGGAGCTTGAAGCGGTTGCTCTGTACCTCATATTTGGACCGTGGTGTGGCGGAGAGTTCGTCGTGCCCCAAAAGATGGGACCAAACACGGCCTCCGCTATTAGCGCGCACGCGGGTATGGACTTCTTTTCCAATCCGATTGAGTACTATCCGAAACCCATTTTTAGAGGGGCGCGCTCTATACGTTTGGCGACCACGATGGCTGATAATGACAGAGATTCTCTCGTATCTCTCAGCAGTTCAAGCTGGAGCGGTAGTCTTAAATCTCCAGCATCGCTTATTGTCTCAAGTAATTCCGAGCTATTCGCATGTCTAGGTGAAACAATAAGGCCCCACTTGGCAGTGGCTCTATTGCTAGCTGAGGAGCTCAATTTAGGGGCAATCCGGCTGGATATCACCGCCGGAGACATTGATTCAGGATTGGCGGACTTGCTTAGGCAAGTGGGCGTGTTGCTCTGCTGGTGAGCGTGTCATTTCTCTGGTCACTTGTTGGCCATGATGTCTGATGCCTAGTTGGACACTTCGGTGGAATAGCCGGATGGCTATTCCACCGCATTTAGTAGGAAGGTCGCGGATTGCGATCGTGTCCGCGACGACAAAACCATCACGCAGTTCTGCATGGCAGAAGGGATCTCACGCGAAACGTTCCGAAACGTGAAGGATCATGTCGCCAAGACCGTCTGTTCGACGTTGCTCACACCCAGGTCACCATCTACCAGGTCTTCGACGCCGCCAGCAGATTCGATGTCGGAACCAAAGCGTTTAAGCTGCCCGAAAACGGCTCCGATGCACGCACCACACTCAAAGAGGCGTTTGCCCGCTACCGCAAACCGCACGAGATCTTGTCGGACAACAGCGAAGCGTTTGCCACCTATCACCGCGGTCGTTTATCAGCCACGGAAGTGAGGCTGGCAGAACAAGGCGTGATGGCTATTGCAGGCTTTGCGCCAACGGCTCAGGGTAAGGATGAACGCGCGCGGCGCACCCTGGTGCAATTTCTTGATGCGCGCACACCCAGAACGTTCGCTGAGCTTGAAGCCACCATCGATGCGTGCTGCCAGTAGAACTCGAAATCAACCGGCACAGGACAGTAGCGGTGTGCAGCTACAGCCTCTACATCGGCCGGCGGTTTAAAAGCCGCAAGCTGTTCAGCATCGTCACCCACGATAACATCGCGGAGTTCTATACCGCCCACGACGGTGAGTTCCTGTTCAGCGTGCCGCTGCCGAGCAGGCTGACACACCGCCCGACCGGCGGCCAGATCAACATCAACCTCGTTGAAGGCATGAAGCACCGTCAACCGCCGAAACTGCGCCCGGACCTATACAAACCCCGGCCGAAAAAACACAAACCCGACCAATAAGACCGCCACTAGTCGGAGTCCAAAAAGCCATTGGACTCCGTGTCCAATAAGTCACCAGACTCCGCGTCCAAAATATCCATGGACATAACACTCTGTTGATGAGCGCTGGAAACGCTAGTCGAGCTGCGTCTGATTCTGAGTTGGGCAACTGCAAAGGAGTGGAGGAGCTTTGCGATACGTTGGCTTAAGTGCGCTAGTGTTAGCGGTAACTCATTTATGACGTTTTTGGCATGCTATTTATGTTGATTTCGGCGTTGGATTATTCTTAGAAGAGGGGCAAAAATAGTGCTGCATATTTTAACGATGTCAAGAGGGGATTCGGCGAGACTCGTAGACTGGCTCTGCTATCACAGAAGCATAGGATTTGAATTTTTCCACATCGTGCTCGATAACCCGAATGACGACAGCTATGAGGTTATTCAGCAGGCCAGCGTGGATTATAACTTGACCGTAGAAGTAACTACCCTTGGCCCTCAAGGGGAGTATTTCGATTGTCTTCCATCTGGAGAAAAGTGGCAACGGATCTCTCGTTGGAGAAAGGACAATGCACAGTATATTGCGGAATCCGGCTTGCCGATTGTCGACCCTCTTTCGGATAGGCAATACAAAATATTGCCAGGGAAGCTCTCGGACCTGAAAATGCGTTTTCCCCATGATTGGGTTGCGATCATCGACGTTGATGAGTACATCGCGCTACCTGGGATTGCTACTGTTAAAGACCTAGTAGAGACGGCGGATAAACCAAGACTTAGGCTGCTGAACTTCAACTTCGACATGGAAGGGTGGGTCGAAGGCGAGGGAGTTAGGGAGCGAACAAGACGATGGGCGAGAAAGGATGTTGTTGCTTACGGCAAGGGGTGGGACCAGCGAGTGAAATCAATCGTTAAATTGGCCGATTCACTGCCGATGGTGTCGGTTCATGCGGTGTCGAAGGGGGCCTTTGACGTTGTCGCTCCCGAGGTTGCGCGACTTCACCACTACAAGTTTCCGAACCAGCAGACTCCTATCGAGTACGCAGTGGAAGATGAATCTTTAAGGGGCTGGAACCTGAGCCACATAGATAATCTTTCGCGTGGCGAATGAAACGCTAGGCATGGACTTTTCTGAAGCGCGAAAAAGCATTTCGTTTTAGGACTTATTTCCTAAGAGCTCGTCGTTTGGAGCATGAGTAGAGTGTTCGTTTCTAGGCTGTAGGCTTTGCGTTTATGCAGAATTCTACTGACCACCCTGTTGATGCTGCGCGCGCTTCGGTGAAGACTGTTGTGGTGCCGGCTGCGGGTATGGGGACTCGTTTTTTGCCGGCGACGAAGACGGTGCCGAAGGAGCTTCTGCCGGTGGTGGATACTCCGGGCATTGAGCTGATTGCTGAGGAGGCTGCTGCGTGCGGTGCGCAGCGGCTGGCTGTGGTGGTCGCGCCGAACAAGGAAGAGATCATGCGGCATTTCGGCGAGTTTTCGGACTTGCAGGAGCTGATGGTCGCCCGCGGCAAGCAGGCCCAGGCGGACAAGGTGGCGCGCGCCAACGGTCTGATTGAGGCGGTGGCGGTGACCCAGGATAAGCCGCTCGGGCTTGGCCACGCGGTGGGCTGCGCTGAGGAGGCGTTGGATGACGATGAGGATGCGGTTGCTGTGATGCTGCCGGATGACCTGGTGTTGCCGGCTGGTGTGATGGACAAGATGGTCGCTGTCCGCAATGCGTTGGGTGGTTCGGTGTTGTGCGCGTTTAACGTCTCGCGTGAGGAGGTGTTCAACTACGGCGTGTTCGACGTCGAGGATGCCCAGGCTGAGATTGACGGCGTTGAGGTGTTGAAGGTGCGAGGCATGGTGGAAAAGCCTGCTGTGGAGGATGCACCGTCGACGCTGGTGGCTACCGGCCGCTACCTGTTGGACCGCGGGATTTTTGACGCGCTGCGCCGGATCACACCGGGTAAGGGTGGTGAGCTGCAGCTGACGGATGCGATTGAGTTGATGATCTCTGAGGGGCATCCGGTGCATGTGGTGGTGCATGAGGGCAAGCGCCACGATTTGGGTAACCCGGGCGGGTACATCCCGGCGAATGTGGACTTTGGTCTGCGAGACGAGAAGTACGGCCCGGCTTTGTACACCGCGGTGAAGAAGATCATCGCCGACTTCGAGGCAGAACACCCCGAGGTCAAAGAAGGTCTTTAAGGAGTCCGTATGAAGACGGTTGTTACCGGCGGTGCCGGGTTTATCGGCTCTCACCTTGTGGACCTGCTGGTGGGGGACGGCCACCAAGTCACGGTGATCGACAATCTGAGCTCGGGGCGAACCGAGAACATCGCTAGTCACCTTGAATCCGGTGCGGTGGAGCTCCTCGAACAGGATATCTGCGCCGCGGATTTTGAAGCGATCTTCCGGCGCGTCGAACCCGAGGTGGTGTTCCACCTGGCTGCCCAAATTGACGTGCGTCGCTCGGTTGAGGATCCGCTGCTTGACGCCGAAATGAACATCACCGCGACCATCCGTCTTGCAGAGGCGGCGCGACGAACCGGTGTGCGCCGAGTGGTACACACGTCTTCCGGCGGATCCATCTACGGTGAGCCGGTGCAGCTGCCGGCGACAGAGCAGTTGCACGTCGATCCAAAGTCGCCGTACGCGGCATCGAAGGTTGCTGGCGAGCTGTATCTGAACGTGTACCGCCAGCTCTACGGGCTAGAGACGAGCTTTATCGCACCCGCGAATGTCTACGGCCCACGCCAGAACCCACTCGGAGAGGCTGGCGTGGTGGCGATCTTCTCTCGCAACCTGCTGGACGGTAATCCGACTTGCGTGTTCGGTGGCGGCACGAACACCCGCGACTACGTGTACGTGGGAGATGTTGCACGTGCGTTTTACCTCGCCTCCGCGGAGGCAGGCGAGGGCGAACGCTTCAACATTGGTACGGGCGTGGAGACGACCGACCGGGCGCTCCACACCGCAGTGGCGAAGGCCGTCGGCGCGCCGGATGAGCCAAAGGATGAGCCCGCCCGTCTGGGTGATGTCGCACGTTCATCGCTGTGCTATGAAAAGGCGGAGCGCGTGCTTGGCTGGACGCCGCAAGTGTCGCTGGACGAGGGCGTGGCGCGCACGGTGGAGTACTTCCGAAGCAAACCATCACCATGCGGAAATTGAACGGAAACTCCCCGTTTCGCCTTAGCGTCTGTCGGGTCCAGAAGGTTTACCGCCAGCGGAAGGATTGTTGGTGGGATTCCAACCGGTAGGCTTGCTCCCCGTGATCCGCATAGCTGTTTTGTACGGTGGCATGTCCACCGAGCACTCGATTTCCTGCATCTCCGCCGATTCGGTCATGTCTCACATGCCTGCCGAGTACGAGGTGTTTCCCATCGGCATCACGCAGGAAGGTGTCTGGGTTGAGGGTGTGACTAATCCGGCGGAGGGGGCGGAGCTTCCCGTCGTCAAGCTTGGGCGCGAAGTGGCACTGTCGCTGAATCCGCAGCGCAAAGGATTGCTTTACGACGTCACCTCCGGCGAGCCCATCACCACCGTCGACGCCGTCTTCCCGGTGCTGCACGGCAAGTACGGCGAGGACGGCACAGTCCAAGGCATGCTGGAGCTGGCCGGGGTGCCGTACGTCGGCCCGGGCGTGCTCGCCTCCGCGTGCGGGATGGACAAGGAGTACACCAAAAAGCTCGTTGCCGCGGCCGGGATCCCGGTCACGCGCGAGGTGATCCTGGACGGGGCGCGCGAGCTCACCGAGGCGGAGCGTTTGCAATTGGGGCTGCCGGTGTTTGTGAAGCCCGCGAACGGCGGGTCTTCCATCGGCGTGTCCAAGGTGACCAGCTGGGAGGCGCTGCCGGCCGCGGTGTCGCTGGCTTTGGAGTCCGACGGCAAGGTCATCGTCGAGGCCGAGCTGGTCGGCGACGAGGTGGAAGTCGGTGTGCTGGAGCGCCCCGACGGCACTATCGCCGCGTCCGTGCCCGCCAAGCTCAACGGCACTGAGGACTCCGCGGAGGGCTTCTACGGCTTTGAGACGAAGTACCTGGAAGAAGGCGTCACCGCCACGATCCCGGCACCGTACTCGGATGAGCTGATCGCCCAGCTGCAGGAGATGGCGGTGACTTGCTTTAAGGCGCTGGACTGCAAGTCGCTGGCGCGCGTGGACTTCTTCGTCACCGACAACGGGCCGGTGCTTAACGAGGTCAACACCATGCCCGGCTTTACCACCATCTCCATGTACCCGCAGGTGTGGGCCGCCACCGGCGTGGATTACCCGGAGCTGCTGAGCACGCTGATCCAGGCGACGTTGCAGCGTGGATAGCAGGCTGGGGCGGTCCCATGCATTCGAGTAGCCGAAATACGCCAGAATCTTATGGGGCCTCGCTCAGCCCGGTTTAGTGGAAGGGCTCTCGGCCTAAACATGTCATGTCTTGACACTTTTTGGACATGGAGTCTGGTGAGTTTTTGGACGCGGAGTCTGGTCACTTATTGGACATCA
>NZ_JANRML010000046.1:0-1368 GCF_026930265.1 Corynebacterium pilbarense | reverse complement strand
TATATACATAACATCTCTAACAAATCTTCTAAAAGCTCAAAGACCTTACACAGACCCACTATACAAAGCTAAGGAAACCGACAAGACAACCTATTGGGCTAATACCCACAAGAGATGGAAAGTTTCCTCAAAAGATTATTCAAGCCATGTTTAATGAGGTGATATGGTTTTTAGGGATGTCTAGTCACAGTCAGACCTAGGGCTGGTGTCGTCTGTGGGTGCCTTTGTAGGAGGCGAGCTGTACCCGTCATGGATGCATTTTTTCCAAGCCCTTATTGCCTTATCTTTCTTTTATTGCTTTTTTACTACAAGGTCTGACGAGAGGACACTGCCTTGGCTTGGTGGCCAGAGCTGACAGCGTTACCCACTAGTATCTTCGCAGAAATGAGAAGGCTGGCTCGTGATGAGACCCCCTTTCCTTTGGCCATGCAACCAAAGGTCACTGCCCTGGCTTGGTAACCAGATAATGGCAATGTCATGCTGTTAGGTACCCATGAACATAATAGGTTGGCTCGTGATGAGACCCCCTATCCTCTTGATTAGGTCTTGTTTGTTATTTTTTCGGGTCCCTCTTGTTTCTTGTTGAGAGGCTTTTTATTGCCTTCTCGGGGATCCCTGGGCGAAGCATCTCTAGGTTTTATTTTATGGATTTTATCTTTTACCAGCTGATTTTACCCCCTGGGCCTTTAGCCCCTTCTTCCCACAAGACAAAGTGTACCCTGAAAGGTCATCCTAATGGCCAGACTAGGGGAATGGGATGGATGAGCGGGGTATGAGATGTAAAAGTGATAAGATGGTGGGAGCGGACGATGGTTCTGCAAACCCCCTTTGGTGGCTAACCAAAACCCATGAATACCAACTTGCTAAGCTACCCCATCAATCACCCCAACAGTGGTCAAGTGGATTAGTGTAAGATCCAAGCAATTATCTGAAATGAAAGGAACCTAATGCATATATAAGAAGGTTATAATGATCAAATATGACACATACCATGATACCTCGGACCAATTACCTCATGGAGCAAGAGTCCTCTCTGATGCAAACCCAAGCCGGTAGTGATGGAAGCTGGTACTGCTGACAGGACAAGTCTGGCTGAGAAGAAGAAAGATGGGCCCTCCAGGGCCATGCTCAAGTCAATCCTGCTCTCGGTACTCCATGTCTAGGACCTGTGGGCCTCGAGACATGATCTCCTAGTTATCCCTAGATATCGGGGATAACATCTGGCTCCAACTCGGGGACATGTGCTCACCGTAGAGAGCATGAGAACCTCAACATTTCTGGCATAAACCTGCAAACCTGCTCACACTTGAAAAGAAAGGATTAGCAACAAAAGGTGGGGTGGTATTTCCACCCCGCAAAATATAACAT
>NZ_JANRML010000045.1:0-1378 GCF_026930265.1 Corynebacterium pilbarense | reverse complement strand
ACAACTTCTTGGGACAAGGGGAATGGAATTATCATGAACACCATGGGAAGGATGGATTCCATGGGAAGTGGAAAATACCACTTGATGTTTAGAGAGGATGGATTGGAGGTCTTGCAGCACAGAGGGTGTCTTAGTTGCTTGTATGGCATGGAGTTTGGAAATAATTCCATAATGGCCTTTTTTGAGCAGCTTTTCCATGAGAGGGGAATTGATGACCTTCCGGGAACCGACGATGATGCCTTGGAACTTATATTTTTGTCCCTCCTGGTCGAATTGAATGGTTAATTCCTTAAAATCCATGAGAATGGGACCCAAAGTCCTTAGCCAGTCTGCACCCAACACAATGTCACAACCGCCCATGTCAATAGCAAACATATGGGATTTGAGGTGGTAGTCACCGATTTGGAGACACACATTTTCACAGCGCCCTCCACATTTCATGGAACCACCATTGGAAATCATGATTTGGAAATTATTGAATGCATGGATATAGCAATGAGTTTCTTGGGAAATGCGACGATGAATAAAATTATGGGTGCTTCCACTATCAACAAGAATGATGACCTTCCTATGTTTGATGTAGCCAATTAGTTTGAGGATTTGGGGAGCAGAGAAGCCAGTGAGATCATTGAGGGAAATGACCGGTTTTACTTTGGGAGGGTCTGAGGGAGGGGTTATGTCAGTGGTTTCAGGTGACTTAGACACAAGGGGAGTTTCAACATCCTCTTCTGAAATATCCTTGGAGATGGCCATAAAAAAATTTTGTTCCTTACACTTGTGGCCCGGAAAATATTTTTCATCACAATTATAACAGAGGCCTTTGAGTTGGCGTTCAACCATTTCAGCCCTGGTCAATTTTTGGATCTTTAATGGGGCGGAGGGAGTAGTGGGGTTTACTGGTTTAGGGCGAGGGATAAAGGAAGGCTTACGGTTTTGAGAGGAAACAATTTGTTGTGCTTCTTTGGCTTTTTTGGTAGCCTCCACCCAAGTCGTAGGTCGAGCCATGAGGACATGGGCCCTAACCTCCTCCTTGAGGCCACTGATAAAGCACTCACGAAAGAAGGCATCAGTCATGCCCTCTGTTCGAAAAGCCAGACGCTCAAATGCAGCTATGAAGTCTTCTACTGTGCCTGATTGCTTCAATTTGGTCAAACGGACCAAATGGTTGGTGTCAGTGTCAAAGCGTTCATAAAGCTCTGCAACAAATTGGGTCCAAGCAATATATCCTTGACGGGAAGTTTTTCTCCATTGCCACCATTGCCAGCGTTCTTGATCGAGATGGAGAACACCATACCGGAGTTTGGCCAAGTCATCTGTAATGTTGTAGAGGGAGAAATAATGTTCCATTTGTGTGACCCAACCAGTGGGGTCTGAGCCA
>NZ_JANRML010000044.1:0-1391 GCF_026930265.1 Corynebacterium pilbarense | reverse complement strand
AAGATGAGTTATGCTTCTAACCTAGTTGTTAGATGTAAATCATAACATCGTTGATTCCTTGCTTCTGACCTAGTTGTTAGACGTAAAGCAAGATGATTCCTCGCTTCTGACCTTGTTGCTAGACGTAAAGCGAGATGTTGATGTGTTCCTTGCTTCTGACCTCGTTGTTAGACGTAAAGCAAGATGAGTCATGCTTTTGACCTAGTTATTAGACGTAAAGCATGACGTTGTGATTCCTCGCTTCTGACCTAGTTGTTAGATGTAAAGCGAGATGATGATATTCCTTGCTTCTGACCTAGTTGTTAGACGTAAAGCAAGATGTGACTGACACTGAGCTACCAGCTTAACAGTTGTGACATTGAGCTAGTGTAGTACTGCCAGCCTAGTGTTGTGATGAGGTATCATTTTTACTGATACATATTTGATGCAGATGATGATAGCATTCTTTCGAGAATGATGATGCTGCTGATGAAGAAAACTTCCGATGACTCGTAAATGTGCTAGACAATTGTTCAAGATGATATTGACGATACTGTCCTCCAGATGCCACTGATGATGCAGACCTCTCTCGCCTGATGCTGATGAAGAATACCCTTCTTGTTAAGGGGGAGTGTTGAAATAATGTAACTGCGAAGAGCATTCTTATTATTTTGTTATTGGATTAAATCCCCATTGTGGATTAATCATGTCATTATTATTATTTTTATTATTAGATTAATCCCCATTGAGGATTAATCAAGTCGGTAATTGTATAAGGACCAAATCCCCTTTTGCGGATTGGTCATCGGACAATTACAAAGGGCAGAATAAGAAGTCGGCCCCAGCAGTTATTATGGAAGACCCAGAATTAATTAAAGGTGGGTTTACCCACCCAGAGTGAGAGGTCGGCCCTGCCAGTTGTGACCTTTCACACGTGTCATTCTGATATAAATAAGAGGCTAAGCGCCTCACTTCAAACACAACTCACTTGCTCATTCTCTTATGAGGCAAGCTGCAATTACCAGTTAGAGAGAGGAGAAGAAGAGTGGCACATCTCTTGGGGAGGACTTTCTGTATTGGTTTGAGTTATCTCTTGAACATTGTATAAGCTATTTATGATAAGGAAGTTTTTGCTGGGTTTTCTTCCCCTAGAGGGTTTCCCAGGATAAATGTTGTGTCTCTTGTGAATGTGTATTTCTCAGTGATCTTGTTCTTATTATGCTCTTATCTTATGAAATGCAAAGAACTATAATAATGGCATAAAACATTAACATGGTATCAGAGCCAACCTGAAGGAAGCATATTTCGCAAGAGGAAAAACGTCACTGTTACCGTACCCAAAAATTAGGGTTTTGCAAAAGTGAGTATTTTCAGCTCCCTAACCACCTAGAAAGTTGTGCCCTCCCCCAAGG
>NZ_JANRML010000043.1:0-1441 GCF_026930265.1 Corynebacterium pilbarense | reverse complement strand
GAGGGTGTCAGGAAGTTTGTGTGTGAGGCTCTGATCTAGAAGGAGTTTCACCGATAATGACTACGGTGTCACCGAAGAAAAACCATGACCCGGCAAAGGTCAATGAGATCAGCGAGAAGCTGATGGAAAACCCTGAACTCGCCAGCTTGATCAGCGAGCTGTCGACCTCCGCTGATGATGCCAGCGAGCTGGTCAAAGGCATGCTACAGGCATCGATCAACGCTGGTCTGCAGGCGGAGATGGATGCGCACTTGGGCTATAGCCATTCCGACCGAAAGACCAAAGCCCAGGTGGAAACCGCACAGGCGAACAATCACCGCAACGGGTCGTACACCAAAACCGTCAATTCCGGCTACGGCGCGGTGGAAGTGACCGTGCCCAGGGACCGTGCCGGCACCTTTACTCCCCGGATGGTGCCCAAGGGCGCAC
This sequence comes from Corynebacterium pilbarense, assembly GCF_026930265.1. Lineage (NCBI taxonomy): Bacteria > Bacillati > Actinomycetota > Actinomycetes > Mycobacteriales > Corynebacteriaceae > Corynebacterium > Corynebacterium pilbarense. The sequence continues at coordinate 1,012 of NZ_JANRML010000043.1, read as the reverse complement.
GCCGTCTCACAGAGCTCGACGACATGATCGTCTCGCTCTACGCCGGCGGGATGACAGTGCGCGATATTCAGCACCACCTCGCCACCACCCTGGGGGTGGATATGAGCCCAGATACGATCAGCACCATTACCGACGCGGTCTTAGACGAGGTCATGATCTGGCAAAACCGCCAGCTCGACGAGTTCTACCCAGTGATATTCCTCGACGCGCTGCGCGTGAAAATCCGTGACGGGCACCGCGTGGTCAACAAGTCCTGCTACATGGCGGTTGGTGTCGACATGGACGGCATCAAGCACATCCTGGGATTGTGGATCGCTGAAAATGAAGGTGCCGCATTCTGGGCATCGGTGTGCGCGGATCTGGCCAACCGTGGCGTCCAGGACGTGTTCATCGTGTGCTGCGACGGGCTCAAAGGCTTGCCGGAAGCCGTGGAAGCCACCTGGCCGAATTCCATGGTGCAGACCTGTATCGTGCACCTGATTCGGGCTGCGAACCGGTGGGTATCGTATCAGGACCGCAAAGGCGTCTCCCGGGCGCTGCGCGAGGTCTACACGGCCACAAACGAAGACACCGCCCGTGCCGCCTTGGATGCGTTCGAGGCCAGTGAACTGGGCCGGAAATACCCGCAGTCGGTCAAAGTCTGGCGCGACGCTTGGGAGCGGTTCGTGCCGTTTCTACAGTTCCCGCCGGCGGCACGCCGGGTGCTCTACACCACCAATTCGATCGAGTCGCTCAATGCTGAACTGCGGAAAGCTACCCGCAACCGCGGGCAATTCCCGAACGATACGGCGGCGCTGAAGACGCTTTGGCTGATGATCTGCAACATCGAAGACAAACGCGCCGCCCAGCGAGCGAAGAAAGCAAAGCGCGACGTTGAGTGCAACGGCTATATTGAAGGAGCGAAAGCCACCGGGTGGAAACAAGCCATCAACCAACTAGCCGTGGCTTACCCCGACCGATTCGCGGACTACTTGTAAACCAAGCCCCCGCACACAAAGAATCGGACACCCTC
>NZ_JANRML010000042.1:0-1580 GCF_026930265.1 Corynebacterium pilbarense | reverse complement strand
ATTTAGCATCTGATTTTGAAACTCGTACACAAGAAACTAAAGTTTGTATAATTTCCAATGGAAGTGGTCCCACTTCATTTGGATTATATATGAGGAAGTTATGACTGTTTTACCCGGAACACCTGTTTATTGACTAGCTTTAGGACTGGTCACAAACCCTATCTTCCACAGAGTGTATCTCCATAATTATAGCGAATAAAGAGCTGAAACTTTTACCATAGGTACCTTGATATGTCTTCTCAATACCATAGCGATTTCACCATCTGAATCGTTCTAGAAAAAACGTTATAGCAAAAATGGTAAGATGACCTGAAAATAACATACCTTAGAACACATCACCAAAAGACTTCATCCTCCCTTGAAATCTGTTCTTCTTTTCTTATTACCTATGAAATTAGACTTGTATCAAATGAATGTATAATGATGTTTATTTATACCATTTATGTCACTTCCTTTTAACATTAGGGCCGACCTGACACTTTCTTATTTTGTAATTCTTTTCTTTAATTATCTTCAGGGCCTACATGTACTTCCTTCTTCAATTCACTTTGTCATCTTCAAAAATTCATTTCTCCTCAACCATGAGGATCCACGTGACGTGCCACATACCACCGGAAAAAACATGATGTATACTATCCATCCATGGGTGTTGTATCTGCATGTGCATTTTCCTTCATGTCCAAATACCTTCATCAATCTTGCGGTCCAAAACCCATGACTAGGGTTGACATCAATGACAACAACCAATCTTCCAACAATCTCCCCCTTTGTCATTGATGGCAACACTCATGCTCCCCCTATCATCATGATCCCAATTTCTCTCCCCCTTTGACATCAATGGCAAAGGGTATGGCTTCTCCCCCTGAGTTTAATGGAAAAAGGTAACCTTCTTCTTTGGGGCTGCTCCCCCTGAACATGTGGCACTCAATAATACTTCATCCTTATTTTTGGTCTTTGGGACATTTTCTTCCTTAGAATCCTTTTGTGTGGCTTTTGTCTTCTCTCTCTTCTTCATGTCTAGGATGTATATGTTGTTCGGTCTTCTTGTTGCAGTTGCAACCAATCTTCCTGAGTTATTTTCTCTGATTTTACATTTTCGGGAATCAAATGTAAGAGTGTATCCTTGATCACACATTTTACTAACACTGAGTAGATTATGATTCAAGTCTTCAACCAATAGAACATTCTTTTCTTTTACATTTTTTCTTCCAAGCTCTACTACACCTTCTCCAAGTATTTTGGCAGATGAGTCATCTCCAAATGCAACATTGCCACCATTTCTCTTGAAGCTGATGAATTTGTCTTGATCCCCAGTCATGTGTGAAGAACATCCACTGTCTATGTACCATTCATCTTCTTCTTTACATTCTTCAGCGGTCAATGCTATTCGACAATGTTCATTGTTTGGAATCTCTTTCCTTCTCCATACTGTGGTTGGCATAGGGACATGTTCATTCATATATTTGAAATCTCGTGCTTTGTGACCAAGATAATTGCATTTGTAGCATACCATATTTTTGTCCATCAATGGGTAAAATGAATTATAATTTCTGTTGACAAATCCATGATTATTTCCATAT
>NZ_JANRML010000041.1:0-1684 GCF_026930265.1 Corynebacterium pilbarense | reverse complement strand
GTAGTCTTAAAAATACCCAGTCCCCCACTTCAAAACTTCTTTCACTACAATGTTGATCTGCTTGTTGTTTCATGCGATTTTGTGCCATGGTCAGGTTGTCCTTTAAGATTTGGAGAACTTGTTGTTGATTCTCGATGTGATCTTCCACTGCTTGAACCTTAGATTTTTCTTTTAGAGAAGAAGTGATGGAAGGAGGGTGGTATCCATAAAGTGCCATAAATGGTGTCATTTTTGTTGCAGTATGAAAGGAAGTGTTATACCACCATTCTGCCAAGGGTAACCATTTGAACCATTGTGTTTGTTTATCAGAGACAAAGCAACGAAGGTAGCCTTCCAGACATTTGTTCACTATCTCGGTTTGTCCATCAGATTGAGGATGATAGGATGAGCTATGAGCCAATTGAGTACCCAAACAAGAAAATAATTCTGTCCAAAAATGTCCAGTGAAGATGGGATCTCTGTCACTTACAATAATCTTTGGGCTGCCATGTAGCTTTTGAAAAGTGTGTGTACTTGGTCAGTCTATCAACAATCACCATGATGACACTCTTTCCTTCAGACTTCGGTAACCCTGTGATGAAATCCATGGAAACCTCCTCCCAGTGCTAACTTGGGATGGATAATGGTTGTAAAAGACCTGGGGTCTTAATTGTTTCCACCTTATTTTGTTGGCAAACCAAACATTCTGCCACAAACCTTTGAACATCAGTTTTAAGGCCATCCCAAAAAAAATCCTTCTTGACTCTATGGTAGGTTTTCAAAAATCCTGAGTGCCCTCCTACTAGAGAGGTGTGCAATTCCAATAGTACCTTTTGTTTGAGTTGGGATTTCTTACATAAATATAAGCGATCTTTGTACCATAGTGAATCATTTTTCCATGTAAATGTATATGATGCACTGGAATCCTGCTGCAACCTTTGAATGAGAGTCCACACTTTTTCGTCATTCTTCCATTCATCCCTTGCTTCTATTATCCAATCGGGTTGGATGATCGAGATAGCACAGAGAAAGGCCTCAACATCTTCATCCTTTCTTGAGAGTGCATCTGCCACAACATTTTGCTTCCCCTTTTTATAGACGATTTCAAAATCATAACCCAATATCTTGGTTACCCATTTTTGTTGTTCTTCTGAAGATAGTCTTTGTTCCAAGAAGTATTTAAGACTATCATGATCTGTTTTGACCTTGAAGTGCCTACCTATTAGGTAAGGACGCCATTTCTTCAATGCATGTAGTATTGCCATCATTTCCTTCTCATAAATGGGTTTGTGTAAGTCCTTTCCCTTGAGTGGTCGACTTTCAAAAGCCAGGGGCCTTCCTTCTTGCATTAGGACAGCACCAATTCCATTTCCCGAGGCATCACATTCCACAATAAAGGTTTTTGTGAAGTCTGGAGTGGTCAAGACAAGAGCTTTACACATCACCTCTTTAAGTTGTTCAAAAGCTTTAGTTGCCTCTGGAGTCCATGAAAATGCATCCTTCTTAGTTAGTGTCGTTAAAGGTGTTGCTATTCTTCCATAGTTCCGAACAAACTTGCGGTAGTAACCTGTCAAACCCAAAAATCCTCTAAGATTCTTTAATGTTTTGGGAATCGTCCAGTCCATCATGGCCTTAATCTTGTTAGGGTCTACCTTGACACCTTCATGAGATACAATATGACCCAAATACTCTGCCTCCTTTACTC
>NZ_JANRML010000040.1:0-1700 GCF_026930265.1 Corynebacterium pilbarense | reverse complement strand
TGTTATGTCTATGGACATTTTGGACGCGGAGTCTGGTCACTTATTGGACATGGAGTCTGGTGACTTATTGGACATGGAGTCCAATGGCTTTTTGGACTCCGACTAGTGGTGGTCTTATTGGTCGGGGTTGTGTTTTTTCGGCCGGGGTTTGGATAGGTCTGGGCGCAGTTTCGGCGGTTGACGGTGCTTCATGCCTTCAACGAGGTTGATGTTGATCTGGCCGCCGGCCGGGCGGTGCGTCAGCCTGATGGGCAACGGCACGCTGAACAGGAACTCACCGTCGTGGGCGGTATAGAACTCGGCGACGTTATCGGGGGTGACGATGCTGAACAGCTTGCGGCTTTTAAACCGCAAGCCGATATAGAGGCCGTAGCCGCACACCGAGACTGTCCCGTGCCGGTTGACTTCGAGTTCTACTGGCACGTCGAAGCGGTAGTTTTCCGCGGCGTTGCGGGGATCTATGGTGGGGGCATCCGTGTGTGATGTACCTGGTGTGGTGATTGCACGAACGGTTTCGACCTTGGGCGAAGTGGCAGCTTCCCCAGGGTCGTTTTTCTTCGCTGGCGGTTGTGCCAGCGGGTTGTGTGCCAGGTTGTAGTCGACCACGCGCTGCCAGATCACATCAGGATCCAGCGGATCGGTTGGGGATTCCGCCTGCGGGAAGCTCTCCCAGGCTTGTTGTGGGGTGATGTGCATTTTGCCGACGCGCAGACTTTGGTGATGCCGCTGGGTGTTGTAGACCTCACGGTAGACATCAATGGCGGCTTCAAGATCGGCGAACGTTTTGGGTGTGCGCGCATCAAGAAATTGCACCAGGGTGCGGTGCGCGCGTTCATCCTTGCCCTGGGTCGTTGGCGCAAAGCCTGCAATAGCCATCACGCCTTGTTCCGCTAGCCACACTTCCGTGGCTGATAAACGACCGCGGTGATAGGTGGCAAACGCTTCGCTGTTGTCCGACAGGATCTCTTGCGGCTTGCGGTAGCGAGCAAACGCCTCTTTGAGTGTGGTGCGTGCGTCGGAGCCATTTTCGGGCAGCTTGAACGCTTTGGTGCCGACATCGAATCTGCTGGCGTCGTCGATGACCTGGTAGATGGTGACCTGGGTATGGGCAACGTCGAACAGGCGGTAGACCACCGCGTCGATCTGCCACAGTTCGCACACATAATCACGGGCGAAACGCTTGTACGAGCTGCGGGGACGTTTGCGGGCATTGGCGTCGACCAGCCCGGCTTTATTCAACCACGCTGCAATCGTTGGTCGTGACGGTGTGCGATCCGGGCCGACAGTGTCGAGCAAGTGGTAGTGAATCGAGATCGGCCCGTAGTCCAACCCCTGCTGCTTGAGTGCAACGCGGGCATCGAAGACGGCCTGGCGGTCAGCATCGGTGTAGTTACGAGCCGGGTTTTTCGGGGCGGTGCTGTCCGGCAAAATACCCGCCCGGCCGCGCTTGGCGACACGATCTTTCAGGTTGTGGAACGTCTGGCGTGAGATCCCTTCTTCCTTGCAGAACTGCGTGATGGTTTTGTCGTCACGGACAGGATCGAAATCCGCGATCTTCCTACGTAAATGCGATGAAATAGCCATCCGGCTATTCCACCGCAGTGTCCAACAAGTCATCAGACATGATGTCCAATAAGTGACCAGACTCCGCGTCCAAAAACTCACCAGACTCCATGTCCAAAAAGTGTCAAGACATGACA
>NZ_JANRML010000003.1:0-205801 GCF_026930265.1 Corynebacterium pilbarense | reverse complement strand
TCGGCATAGTCGGCAGGCGCGTGGCCTGCCTGTGTTTTCATTGGTGCTGGCACGGAATCAACTTTGCTGTGTGCAGGTGGTTTTACCGTGCAAGCCTCCGGCGTGTCCGCGCGCTGTGACGCATCACGGTTTCCGCCCGCCTTCTCCTGGCGTGCTTGCTGCACCCAGCGATACACCGAATTCGCAGACCGGTCGAACGCCGCCGCAACCTTGTCAACCGGCTCACCAGCCAGCACCCGTGCGACCGCGTCAGCTTTCTGCTGCGGGGTGATGCGGGGCTTTTGCTGCAGTTCGGTGAGCACACCGACTTTCGCCAACCGCTGGTACAACGCCCCTGGTGACATGCCTAACGTCGCAGCCGCATCCGGTACCGACATACCTGAAGCCACCAGCGCCACCGCCTCGTTGATGAGCTGGTCGCGTGCACGTGCCAACGCCTTCTTCGGTGGGAGTGCGCCTGCTTGCTTGACCCATTCATAAACCGTGGCCTCTGCCACACCGGCCTCACGTGCAATCTCGCCGACATCATCGCCTGCAACAAGCCGCGCCACAGAAGTAGCCTTCACATCTTTCGGAGTCCAACGACCAGCCACAACAACCTCCAAGTCGAGGTGGCGCATTCACCCACTGACAACTCCCATCAACCTTCCACTTTCCATTCTTCCGGCTCAGAGTATTGAGGGGTCTGGGACCGGGTCCGTAAACCCTTTATGTTTTTCGCGCACAGCGGTTTTTAGCGACGCACCCTATAGGTTTTCCGCAGAACCTATATGTGTTTCTGTGCACCCCCATATGTTGTCTGTTTCTAGCGGTATTTCGTTGTACTTTGCGCATCGAATAGTTATTTATCGACGACACTCCGTGGAGTTTAAGTTCAACGTTTAGCCGAAAGCTCATGTCCGGTTCTCAGCGGAGGGCCCACGCATCGAGACAGCGGTGCTGTCGCATGGCCGTCGCAGAGAGGTCCGCTCCCGCACCTGAGCGGACAGCTTGTGAGCCCTCATGAGCGCAACGCCGGTCAGCGCGGTCCAGAGCGTCAGCGAGTCGAAGGAGAGCCGCTCGGCACCGCCGAGCCCAATCCAAGGCATCTCGTACCCATCCAGTGCTGCGGCGAACATGATAAAGCTTGCGACGGAGAGGATCACGACCGCGGCCGTGACCTTCCGGAATCTGCCCGGCCCGGCGGCGACGGCGATGAGCGCCATGGCGATCCACTGCGCGGCGGCTTGAAGCAGGGCGAAGCTGTCGTGGGCTGCGGGCGACACGTCCCAGGGGAGAAGGCCCACGCCGATGACCGAGGCTCCGGCGATCGCCATCAGGATGGTTCCGGCCTGGCCGGAGAGCCGAGTCCAGTATCCATGCAGGACAACCGCGCCGAGCAGGATCAGAGCCCCGGAAGCGACCATGCCGATGTTGAAGACCGCGTGTTCCGGCGAGCACACCTGACGTATCTGCTGACCGAGTTCGGAGTACTCCCCGCAGGTGGTCACACCGAGATCGCTGATGGTGTTGCGAGAGAGCGAGTAGCGATTTGGCCAGCCCAGCGCCACGAACAACTGAATCGGGAGCACCAGTGCGCTGAGCACCCAGGCCATCGCACCGACGCGGTACCGCTTCATACGGGCCTCCTCTAGCATACGATCGTACGATAGATACTAGCGGCGATTGTAGACGTGTTCAACGTGCGCAGGCAGCCGCGCCGAGCTCGTGGTGGATGCGGCGGTGCGCGTCGCGTGACTGGGATTAGTCGCCTTCGTACGATGACGATGCTCAGTGAGAATGCATTCCGACGTTGATGACGCTGCCTGATCCGTCGCGGTAGAAGAAGCGCGTGACGCCCCACTCTTCGGTCGTGAGAGGGTGCACGATCTCACGACCTGACTCGACAGTGCGACCGCAGGCGGCTTCGACATCGTTGACGAAGATTGAGGCATCGAGATTCTCGCGGGCTGTGGCATCTCTCATGAGGAGATTCAGCTGACAGCCTCTGGAATCGGCGAGTGTGACGATCCAGCCGTGATCCATGACCGCCTCGAGACCGAGGACCGCAGCGTGTTCGTCGATGCTTCTGCGGAGGCCTGCCACCGTGAGGTCGGGGACGATGCGTTCGAGCTTCACGCCTCCATGCTTCCCGCTTGAGGTGCGCCGAGCAAGAGGTTTTTTCGTTGCGGAACGTGGTGTAGTTCCGCTTCAACGTTTAGCTAGGCGTCTGGGCTGCCGACGCAGAACTCGTTGCCTTCGGGATCCTGCATAACGGTCCATACCAATCCCGGTGCCTCGTGGGTGCCGAGTTCTGTTGCGCCTAGCCTCTTCAGCCGTTCCACCAAGTCTTCGCGGTCAGCCCCACCGCCGTCGATATGCATGCGGTTCTTCCCAGGTGTGGGATCCTGCACGCGCTGAAATCCCAGAGCGGGAGTGGAATCAATCATGACGAAGTTCCCATAATCTGCGGCGATCTCGCAGCCTGTGGCAGCGGACCAGAACTCAGCGAGCTTTGATGGATCGTGACAGTCGAAAGTGATCTGGCGGATATTGAAGTCGGCGACGCTCATGGTTTCCATTATTGGTGTGCGGTAACGCGCCAGCAATGATGAGGGGTGCCGGATGACCAGTAGGCAAGGCCGTACAGGAACCATCGCCGCCGTTGTGTGCAAGGTTCACGCCAGCGGCTGGGCTGGGGGTTCAGAAATAAATCTCGCACACGTTAGACTGCGATGACACTCCGTCGAGTTTAAGTTCAACGTGTAGTTAGCTCTCGGGGCTGCCCACGCAGAACTCGTTGCCCTCCGGGTCCTGTATGACCGTCCAAATCAGTCCCGGTGCTAAAAGCCGCAATCTCGTGTCCGGGCGGGGTTAGAGCCTTCCGGCCTCATGGAGCGTTTTGTATCGCGCGGTTTTTCTCCCGCGAGAGCGTAAGAACTCGATGTCGTAGCCGTTTTCGGCTTCGGCGCACCAAGCATCAACCTGATCTTCACTGATCGGCTTTCCTTTTATGGTCTTCACGGTAGTCACCGTAATACGGAAGCGCTGTGGTTGCGTAGGGTGGGAGTGTACTTGCAGTCGAGTGAGCTAAAACTTAACGTTGTGCGTTATTGACGCATCGCGTTATGGGGGATAGGGTGAGGCATGATCCAGTCGTTCGGGAACCGAGAGACCGAGCTGGTATTCCTGCGTGAACCAGTTCCGAAACTGGATCCTCGGATCCATAAGTCGGCGAACAAGAAGCTCCACCAGCTCGACGCTGCTGTATCCCTTGACTCCCTTCGCGTACCGCCCGGGAATCGCCTAGAGGCTCTCAAGGGAGATAGGAAAGGGACGTTTAGTATCCGAGTGAATGACCAGTGGAGAATCACATTCCGCTGGAAGGGTGCAGGGCCCGAACACGTAACCATTGAGGACTACCACTAAGGAACGCCATGTCGAACAAGCTGTACCCGCCGATTCATCCTGGGGAGATTCTCTTAGAAGACTTCATTGAGGGATTCGGAATCACTCAGCACAAGCTTGCCGTGTCTATCGGGGTTCCGCCCCGCCGTATCAACGAGATTGTGCACGGCAAACGTGGAATCACGGCTGACACCGCTCTTAGGCTCGGAAAATATTTTGGGGTGGAGCCGATTTTTTGGATGAATCTGCAGAACCAATATGAGATTGAGCTGGCTGAAGATAAGGCCCTCGCCGAGATCGAGCGGATTCAGCCAGTCCAGGCTGCCTCGGCGTAGAAAGTCAGCGACCCTACACGCGTCGCGCCATATCGGGGTAGTGGGACAACCCCAACCCGAGTCTAGGGCGGGCGTTAGGGAATCTGGGGTCGCTTGCGTGTGGCTTTGAGCTCCGAGCGACGCTTCTTCGCCTCTCGACGGCGCCGCACCGAGCCCCTGGTCGGCCTTGTCTTCCGACGCGGGGGAGGTGGCGGGGCGAGCGCCTCGCGTAACAACGCGGCCAAACGCTCGCGCGCCTCGGCGCGGTTGCGTACCTGTGAGCGCTGCGTCGACGCGCTCACGGTGAGTACGGTGCCATCCAGGCGGTGTTCGAGGTTGGTAAGGGCGCGGCGGCGTTGGGCGTCGGTAAGCGATGCGCACGCGGCGATATCGAGGGAGAGCTGCACCTTGCTGTCGGTGGTGTTGACGCCCTGGCCGCCCGGCCCCGACGACTTCGCAAACCGCTCCGTCAGGTCGGCGGCGGCGATGACCACGCCGCCGGGGATCCCCGGGCCGGGTGCGATGGTCAGATCCTGCATGCCCAACACCCTACGTTTCTACGTCCTGTGTCGACCAACCCAGACCGCAGTTTTGTTGCATCGCAAGTTTCAGCGACCGAACTCCCAGTAAATCTCATCCATCGTGAACCTTTTGTCGGAGTCAAACTCGACGGCTGAGCGAAGTTCCTGCAGGTCCTGAAGATCTTCGATTCTTTCCGCGATGGCGGATCGAGCAAACTCGGAAACAGTTACGCCCTCAGCACGCGCAAGCTTCGTTACGAGCGATGCTTCTTCGCTGCTCAAACGGACTCTCAGGAACATAACTGCTACCGATCTCGTGGAGAAATCCTCTACGCCTTCTTCTCGTCTCGACGGAAACGGAAACCGCGTCGCGTCGAGCGGGATTCTGTCGCAGATTGATCTTCGTTGCCGGTCGAATCGAGCTCTTTTTGGTCCCCCCGCTCCCGTCGCGCTTCGATTTCTGCGGCCTTTGCAAGCAGCCGGTCGTCGTTCATGTCGCGAATTTTCTCAGTGGCTTTTTGCGCTTGACCCACCGCCGATTGGCGGGCGCGGTTCGCGGCATCGATGGTGTCGCCCGCTAGCGACACCACAGATTGCCGCCATCCTTGGACGTGGAGACGCTCTGCGTCCTTCACGCTCATCCGCAAGTGCTGCGCAAACGCACTAATTATGTCGTGAATTTCGTTCGCGTATGCGGTGATATGGCGAGCACGAATCGGGTTTGTCACCCAGACCTGGTTGCTCAACTTGGCTGTCTCACGGACGGCTGGATCCATCTCGAGCAGACGTCGGGTGGTCGATTCCAATCGATCCTTGCGCGCGCTGTGGATTCCCTCTCGGTGAGAATCCAGCTGGCGGGGCTCAAACTCATTCACGTGGGCGATCTCCAGGACATACATCCGATCGTGGAGGTAGATGCTCCGAGCAGCCACACCCAGCCAAAGTGGCAGATCGCCTTTCAGCCCAGCTAGGAGGGCTTCAAGTTTCTTGGAGTTGTTCTTCTGCTTCCGGAGCTGATCAATGGAGTCATCGAGTTGTTCAATGGCGTAAGACTCGATGCCGTTGAGCGCTGATCCGAGGTGGTCGACCTTCGACCAGGTAGTTGCGGAGACGCTACTGCTGCGCCGGTAAAGTTCGTCCGCTTCTTCAATCGTGTATTGGATACCCCCAAGCTGCGCTAGTGCATCAACCTTGCGCTGACGGAGGAGAGTATCGAGCTTCTCATCGATGACATCTAAATACTCCTTGATCTCATCAATTGCTGCCTCAATTGCGGCCTGAGCTGCGATGCCAGCGGCGGTCGAAGCTATGGCGGGCGAAAACTTCACCTCTTGAAACGAGGTGTGTTTGAAGAATCGACCTGGATTGTCAGCGAGTCCAAGATCGCCTCGGCGTAGGACTCCGGGAACCGGTCCAGACGACGTGCGATGCTGGAGCAGCTTCGCAGTTTCGTCCGTTGCCTTGTAATACTTGCCGGATTTGAACTGCCGGTTGGAAATCGTGCTCATCACATTGCTAGCGCGGAAAAGCACTTGCGGTGACGCAGGCGAAAACACGGGTGCAGAAGTAGCGGGAAAGCGCTCTTCCTCGCTAAGGATCAGCAGACCCTCTCCATCGGCCAGGAAAGCCAGGTCCTTGCTTGAAGTCTCCATAACCAGAAACTGTAGTCATGGCGGGCGGCAAATTCGTCGCAAAGCACCTGCGCTTATCGCCGCGGCAGCACGACCTCGGGGTACTTACGCACGTAGCCGACCGCGATGACGACGAGCGCCGCGAACGCGCCGATGACGGTCTCCGCGGTTCGGGCGAGCAGCATCGGCCAGACGGGGGAGGCCTCGACCGTCTGCACCATCAGCAGGGCGGTCGGGGTGATGAAGCTGGCGGCGATGGTGTAGTTGCGGGTTACGTACATCTCGGTGAGGTACTGCAAAATCACAATCCACACGACGATCTGCCAGCCCTGCATCGGGTGGGACACCAAAAAACCTGCCACCGCGATGCCGGTGAGGGTGCCCAGGACGCGCTCGATGGCGCGGTAGTACTGCATCTTGAACCGGGAGTTCACCAGCGGCGCGACGGCGGCGACCATGGCCCAGTAGGAGTGGGTCAGCGGGTCGAAAATAGTCACGGAGATCAGCCCCAGCACACCCGCGAGTAGCGGGGAGAAAAAGAAGCGGCTGGCTTCGACCCGCAGGCGCCTCCACGGCATCCAGCCCGCCTCGGGGGACCGGGAGGGACGCTCCGGTTCCTTCGCGTCGCCGCCTGGCCCCTCGCCGATGAGGTGGGAGATTTGGCCGAGCGCCAGGCACAGCAGCGCCGCGGTGCCGGCGATGGCGAAGGCGAGCACCGGATGGACCGGATTATTCAAGGACCCGACGGCAGCCACGGAGAAGATCACAAACACCGACCCGGTCGGCTTCATGTCCGCGGCCAGCGCGATGGTCGCCCACACAGCCGACACCAGTGAGGTGACCAGCATCAACACCCACGGGCTAAGGTCCAGCCACGCCATGGTGGCCCCCGCGGTCACCGACGTTGTCAGGGCGATACCTGCAAGGACGTGGTGCTTCAGCCGCACTTGGCGGGTCATGTGCCTGCCGTACACGCCGGTGAAGGCGCCGAAGTTCGCGTAGATGGCCAGATCCATGCGGCCGAGCGCGAGCAGGGTGAACATGGGGATGGCCACGCCGAGGGCGGTGCGGAAGGCGGGGATGTGGTCGCGCCGGGCAGGGCCCATCTCAAACAGCGGGCTGAAGTGGTGCAACCGGGAACCTCCCATACGCGATCCGTGCTCGATTGTGGTTTTCCGCGGGCAGAGTCTAGCGCGGGCGCGGCGCCGGGGCTGATCAGCCCGTGCACATATCAACAGGCGGGCATATGATGGCCCGGTTGTTGTAACCGCGAGGAGGAGTTTCGTCACAGTGCTACACGCGGGGGAGTACGCGTTCGCGTCAAGAAACCAACCCAACTACGCCTGGTGGAGGCCGCTCGCCGAAATCGTCGCGGTCGCCGTGCTTACCGTCGCGTTCGTCGCGGTGATTGGTGTTTCCCTTGAAGCCGCGGGGGTGGATACGTCGAGCGGCGCGGCGGACAAGTACTTCGGGTACGGCTCCGTGGTCGTGGAGATCCTGGCGGTGCTCCTCGCGGTCCGGTTCATCGGGCGCAGGCCGGTTGCGTCCGTGTTCACAGGGCGAACAGGAACGAAACCTTGGGTGCCGTTCGCCGCGTACGCGTTGGCGTTAGTGGTCATCGCCGCTGTCATGGGCGCGGTCGGCGTGGTCGGTTACGGCGCGTCCTGGGACCAAGTTATCGGAGATATCCGGAGCGATCTTCCGTTGGAGCTCGTCGTTATTGTGCTCGCCGCGCTTGCGGAGGAGATGGCGTTTCGCGGCGTGTTCTTCCAGGCGTTCACAGCGTGGACCAAGCACCCGACCGTGGGCGCGGTGCTCGCCGCGATCCCGTTCGTGGCGATGCACCCGCAGGCGTACGGCTCACCGGTCGCATTCGCCCATTATTTCCTTGATGCGCTGCTCTATGCGCTTTTGGTGTGGGCGTTTAACAGCATCTGGGTCGCGGTTGCGGTGCACGCGGCGTGGAACACCTTCGGCTCGGTCCAAGCCCTGGGAATCCCGAACTCGGCTGCGAGCATGGTGGCGGCATTCGCGGCTGCTGCGGCGGCTTCCGCCGTGGTGATCGCAGTGTTACCCCGCGCCGCGTCGAGTCACGCACGGACGCCTGCCCAGCGTGGCGTCGTCCGCTAGCATCGCGCTTGTGTTTGAAGTACTACGCATATTCACCCGCCTCGGCCTGACGTCGTTCGGCGGACCGACGGCGCATTTGGGGTACTTCCGGGACGAGTTCGTGGAGAAGCGAAAGTGGCTCACCGACGACGAGTACGCCGATCTGGTCGCCCTGTGCCAGTTCATGCCGGGCCCCGCGTCGAGCCAGGTCGGCATGGCAATCGGGCTCAAACGCGCGGGATACGGTGGCATGCTCGCGGCGTTTGTGGGCTTCACGCTGCCGAGCGTGGTCCTCATGGTCGCGTTCGCGCTCGGCGTGGCGCGCCTCGGCGACATTTCCGACGCCGGCTGGCTCGCGGGGCTCAAAGCGGCGGCGGTCGCGGTCGTCGCGCAGGCGGTCATGGGGATGGCAAAAAGCATCGTCACGGACCGGTTGCGCGCGGCCGTCGCGCTCGCCGCCTTCCTCATCGTGCTGCTGGTCCCGCACCCGGCGGCCCAGGTCTGCGCGATCGTTGCGGGCATGCTCGTGGCCACCTTCGCACTTTCGCCTATCGACGCCCCTTCGGCCCCCAGCCGCACCCCCGCCGCCAGCCGCACCGTCGGCGTGGGGGCGCTGGCGGTGTTCGCGGCCCTGCTCGCGCTGCTGCCGCTGGCAGGGCGCATGGGCACGAGCTGGGGCATCTTCGACAGCTTCTACCGCTCCGGCGCCCTGGTGTTCGGCGGCGGGCACGTGGTGCTGCCGCTGCTAGAGCAGGCCACGGTGTCCACCGGGATGGTGGACCACGACACCTTCCTCGCCGGCTACGGCGCCGCCCAAGCGATGCCGGGACCGCTGTTCACCTTCGCCTCCTTCCTGGGTGCCTCTGCGCAGGGCGTGCATTGGTTGTGGGGTGCGGCCCTGGCCACGGTGGCGATCTTTCTGCCGGCGGCGCTGCTGGTCGTCGGGATCATGCCGTTTTGGGACCGGCTGCGCGCCAACCCGCACGCCGCCAATGCCCTCGCTGGCGCGAACGCAGCGGTGGTGGGCATCTTGGCTGCGGCGCTGTATACCCCGGTGTTCACCTCCGGCATCCATGGAACGGCCACGATGGCGGTGGCGGCTGCAGCGTTCGTGGCGCTGCGCAACTTCAAGGTCCCGGCGTGGGCGGTGGTCATCGGCGCGGCGCTGACCGGCTGGGCGGTGCTGTAAGCGGCGACAGGACAGTCCCTGGCCCGACTAAAGCCGCGCAAGTGGGGAATGCTTAAGGCCATGACGAGTAGGAACCAGGCAGAAGTAACCCAAACTGTGATCCTCCCGCAGTCGCGGGACGCGCTGTTTATCACCCTCGGCTTCAAGGAGGGCGGCGAGCAGGCGGCGCTGGAGGTGCTTTCCAGCCTGTCCAGCCTGACTGGCGGCGTGGGTTTCCGTTACCCGGAGGCCCACCTGACCGCGGTGGCCGGCGTCGGCGCGAAGATGTGGGACCGCCTCTTCGCGCTGGAGAAGCCGGAGCACCTGCACGAGTTCGTGGAACTGACGGGCGCGAAGCACCACGCGCCGTCCACCCCGGGCGATGTGTTCTTCCACATCCGCTCCGACGAGTTCGACGTCGCCTTCGAGCTGGCGCGCCGCATCAACGCGATCGTTGAGGACGCGATCAACTACTACGACGAGGTCCACGCGTTCCAGTACCAGGATTTCCGCGACCCGCTCGGTTTCGTCGACGGCACGGAAAGCCCCCGCGGCCAGGAGGGCGTCGAGGTGGCGATCATCCGCGACGGCATCTGGAAGGGCGGCAGCTACATCGTCGAGCAGAAGTACGTGCACAACCTGAAGGACTGGAACGCTCTGCCGGTGGAGGAGCAGGAGCGGGTCATCGGCCGCACGAAGCACTCCGACATCGAGCTGGATGAGAAGGCGTCAAACAGCCACGTGGCCGTCAACCAGGTCGAGGACGAGGACGGCAACGGCCTGGAGATTGTGCGCAACAACCTCTCGTTCGGTGACGCGCTGGGCAAGCAGGGCACCTTCTTCATGAGCTACGCCCGCGACCCCCGCGTCACCGAGGTGATGATGCGGCGGATGTTCATCGGCGAGCCGGAGGGCAACTACGACTGCATCCTGGACTTCTCCGAGGCGCTGACCGGCTGCAACTTCTTCGCCCCGCCGCGGGTGTTTTTGGACCACTGCGCCGACTACGCCCACGAGCACCTGCGCTCCGAGGGCGGCGGGGAGCCGAACCAGCCGGCGATCAACCTGCCGCAGGGCAAGGCGGTCTTCCCGGACCGCGCGGACGTGCCCACCTCCCACAACGCCGAGGACGTCGAGGCGGCCAAGGCGCGCTTCGAGGCCGCGCTACGCAGGGAGCATTAGCTTTACGACGAGCCCGCCCCCGGCCCGCGGCGCCAACCCGACCGAGCCGCCGTGGGCCGTTGCTATCGCCTTGACCAGGGCCAGACCCAGCCCGTGGCCGGAACCCGAGGTGCGGCGGGCGCGGGCGAACGGTTCGGTCCAGGTGGCCACCTCCGCCGGGTCGAGCGGCTCACCGGCCGACTCCACGGTGATTTCGGCGAAGGCGCCGGCCTGCCGGAGCGCGATTGACCCGTCGGCGCCGTGGATGGCGGCGTTGCGCGCAAGGTTGTCCACCGCCTGGCGGATCAGGCTGGGGGAGGCATCGACGGTCAGCGGTGTTGCGTCCACGGGCATGCCGTGGGCGGCGCCGACCTCCCGGCACACGGCGGCCAGATTTACGGCCGCGCGGTCGCGGACCTGCACGTTAGCCAGCTGCAGCAGCGAGGACACGGTCGCGGCGTTGCGGGCGTTGACCTCGCGGATCTGGCCCAGTGCCGGGCGCAGGTCGGCGTCGTCGCCGGAAAGCGCCACGTCGGCGACGGTCTGGATGGTCGCGATGGGGGTCTTCAGCTCGTGGGAGGCGTTGGCGGCGAAGCGGCGCTGGCGCTCGACGGCGTCGGCGAGCTCGTCGAGCATCGCGTTGAGCGCTTCGGCCAGCTCGCCGACCTCGTCGCGGGGCCCGTCGTAGTCGATGCGGGCGGAAAGGTCGCCGCGGGTGACGGTGCGCGCATCGTCGGCGATCGAGCGCAGCGGGGTGATCACGAGTCCCGCCACGAACCAGCCCACCACGCCCGCAAGCGCGGTGAGCAGCGCGAGCGCCCCGAGCGAGGCCAAGAGGATGCGGCGCAGGATCTCGTCGGTGACGGGCACGGCGCCGTCGATGACCACGCCGTCGTCAGTGCCCGGAAACGACGCCATCACCGGCACCGGGGTGAGCTTCAAGTAGGCGTACACCAGACCGATCAGCGCGAGGCCGACGCCGAGGACGGTGGCCACGAACATCACTGTGATGCGGGCGCGCAGGCTCAGCCTCATCGCTCGGCCTCCGCCACGTAGTACCCGGCGCCGGTGACGGTGTGCACGATGCGCGGCTCACCCAGCTTCTTGCGCAGGTGCGACACGGTCACGCGCGGGGAGTTCGTGAACGGGTCGGCGTTTTCGTCCCAGGCCTCCGCCAGCAGGTCCTCGGCGGAGATCACCCCGCCGTCGGCATCCATGAGCACCTTCAGCACCGCGAACTCCTTCGGGCTCAGGCTCACCGGCACCTCGCCGCGGGTCACCTCGCGGCGGAACGTGTCCAAGCGCACGTCCCCGCAGCGGTACACCTCGCCGCGGGCAGGCGCGTTGCGCTTGGCCAGGGCTTTCACCCGCGCGACTAGCTCAGGCAGCTCGAACGGCTTGGCCAAGTAGTCGTCGGCGCCGAGGTCGAAGCCTTCCAAGCGGTCGTCCAGGGTCCCGCTGGCCGTCAGCATGATCACCCGTGTCGCGGGCTGGGACTCCACGATGCGGCGGCACACCACGTCGCCGTGCACCCCGGGCAGGTCCCGGTCCAGCACGACGACGTCGGGCGGCAGCTCGTCGATAAGCTTTAGCGCCTCGAACCCGTCGTAGGCGAGGCGAGTTTGCATCCCGGCGCGCGACAGGCCGGTGGCGATGGCGTCGGCGAGGAATGCCTCGTCGTCCACGATTAGCACCCGAATTGTCATGGTTGCGATCGTATGCGTCGCGATGTTGCGGAGACATAAACATCCGGGTTAACGCGGGCGCAACACCGGGGTTTCTAGCTTGAACCCCATGCAGACCAGAATCGTTGGAATCGACGCGGCCCGGGCCGTAGCGCTCGTCGCGATGATCGTCGCGCACCTCACCGTGCACGACGGGCTTACAGCGCAGGTGCTCTTCGGCTTCCCCGCGGGGCTCTTCGCGTTCCTCGCCGGGGTGTCCATGGGGCTCATGCGCGCCCGGCCGGCGCAGTTCGTGGTGCGCGGGGCGTGCCTCGTGGTGTTGCACTTCGCGCTGGTGCCGTTTTCCGGGACCATCGAGGTGGTCCTGGGCACGATCGGGGTCTGCATGATCGTGCTTGCGTGGGCGCCGAGGCTGGATTCGGCGTGGCTTGTCTGGCTCGCCGGTGCTGGAGCTTTGGGATCGGCGGCGCTTGCGCCGTCGGCCTCGCCGTACCCGCCGCTGATGTGGGCAGTGCTCATGGTCGCCGGGATCCTGTTCGCGCGCCACATGCCGCTGCGTGCCGGGGCGGTTGTCGGGTGCTTGCTGTTCGCGGCCGATGTTGCGCTGCGGTGGTGGGTGCCGTTGCCCCCGCTTCTCGACGCCACCGGCCACACCGGCAGGCTCATCGACGTGGTGGGGACCGCCGGGGCGTCGATAGGCATGTGCTCTTTGTGCTGCCTGGCGGGCCGCTGGTTGGGGTGGGCCGCGCCGCTGGGGCGGATGACGCTGACCCTGTACTGCCTGCACGTGCTGAGCGCGCAGTGGGTCGGGGTGTGGGTGAGCCTCGCCGGCGCCGCAGTGATCGCGTACGGCTGGCTCGCCGTGTTCCGGCGCGGGCCGATGGAAAGTATTGTTCGCCGCCTCGTGGCGGTGATTGGAAAGGAAAATGATGAAAAAGTTGGCCTTTAGTGTTGCAGTTGGTCTCGCTTTGGCGGCGCAGCCCGCGTGGGCGATGGAATCCGAGCAGTTCGCCGGCGACGCGGCTGAGGCGCAGCCGGTGGTCTCGGTGCGCGTGGACGACTCCGACCCCGACGACGGCGTGTGCACCGGCACCGCCATCGACCCGCACTGGGTGATCACCGCCCGCCACTGCGTCGAGGCGGCCGCCAAGCCGGGCGGCTCGGTGCGCACCGGGCAGGGCGACAACCAGAAGGTGTTCCAGGTGGACCGCCACGAGGTGGCCCCCCGCGGCGATATCGCGCTTTTGCACACCACCGAAGACATGGGACTTTCCTCCTACGCCTCGGTGGCCGGGGAGGTGCCGAGCGGGGATGTGAACATCTACGGCTGGTCCTCCGACGGCTCCGGTGGCTCCACCACACTGCCCGCCGCGGAGGCCACGGTGCGCGGGGAATCGCCGCTGGCGCTTTTCGACGCCCCGACCGCCCTCGACGTCGCCTTAAAGAACGGCGCGCGGATCCAGCCGGGCGACTCCGGCGGCGCCATCTTCGCCGACGGCAAGGTCGCCGGCGTGATGTCGGCCGGCCTGTTCGAGGACCCGGAAAACCCCACCGAGGAGGAGATGAACTCCAACGCGGCGGTGGCGGTGGCGCCGGTTGCGGAGCAGGCCGAGTGGATCCGCGGTGTGGTCGGTGGTGATGCTTCGGATTCGGCGTCGAGCGAATCCTCTGAGCCCTCCGCCTCCCTGCGCTACGTGGTCCTCGGCCTGGGCGCGCTGGCGCTGGTGGCGGGCGGTTTGTTCATGGCCACCCGCCGCAAGGGGGGCTAACGCTTAGCGACGGGCCCCAGCACCCGATCCACCGCGAACGGGAACAACAGGGCAACCAGGTTGGCCAGGCCGAAGGCGCCGGCGATGGCCACCGGGATGATCCAGCCGAGGTCGCCGGAGCTCGAGTCGCCGGTGTTCGGCTGGTTCGGCTCTGCGGGCTTGTTCGGCTCGGGCTTGTTCGGCTCGGGCTTGGCCTGGTCCGCGGCGGCCGCGACCTCGACCGGGACGGTGACCTCGGTGCCGGCGTCGGTGGTGATGCGCAGCTCCTGGGTGCCCGACATGCCCGCCGGGACCGTGAGTTTCACGGTGGCGGTGCCGTACTCGTTGGGGGTCATGTCGGCGTTGTTGGGGGAGATGGTGGCGGAACCGGAGGCGTCGCCAAGCGTTGCGGTGGCGGTGGTGGCGGTCTCGCCTTGGTCGAAGAGCAGCGAGCTGAGCTCGATGGTTGCTTCCTTGCCCGCGGTGAGCGGGGCGGGGAGGTGGACGCCCACGTTGGACTGGCCGGTGCGCTGCTGCTGGCCTCCGCTGAGTGCCTCGACCAGGGCGTTGAGGTCCACGTAGCCGAGGTTCGCGGGCTCGGTGCCCTTGGTGAAGGCCTTGAAATTATCGCCGCCGGCGAGCAGGAAGGTCGAGCCGGCCACCACGTAGGTCTTCTCCGGGTCGATCGGGGCGCCGTCGACGGTGACGGAGGTGATCTTGGAACCGACTGGCGCGGCCGGGTCGTAGGAGTAGGAGACGTTGTCGGAGATGCCCAGCGGGAACATGGGGCGGTCCGGGTCGTCGCGCCACTGCTCCTCCAGCGCGGCGACCACATCGGAGCCCTTCAGCTCGACGTAGGTGTTCTCGCCGCCGAACGGCTGGACGGAAAACGCCTGCTCGTAGGTGACGTCGCCGGCTTCGATCTCGGCGCGGACGCCGCCCGCGTTCATCACGCCGATGTCGGCGGTGACCGAGGAGTTGTTGGTCACGCCCTGCCGGGTGGCCTCGGCGATGAAGTTGTTGAGCTGAGACTCTTTGTCGCCCGCCTTGTACAGGTCCTCGTCCGTGTGCCCGATGACCTTCTTGCCCTCGGTGCCGGCCTTCGCCAGCGCGTCCTTGACCACGGCGTCGATTTCGGGCTGCGGGGTGTCGCAGGCGCGGATCGTGTCGGCGTCGAGAAGCTCGGCGTTTTTCACGGTCAACTTCTTGGCGGCGCGGTCGAAGCTCAGGTCCACGTTGGCAAGGTTGGTGCCGTAGGAGCCAGCCTGGATTAGCAGCGGCTTCTCGCCGGAGGGCTCGATTGATTGGTGCGAGTGGCCGAGGAACGCAACGTCGACGGCGTCCGAGAACTCGTCGGCCTTGATGCCGCCCTCGTGCACGAGCGCGATGACCACGTCGGCCTCGCCGCTATCTTTTAGCTGCTCGGCGAGCTCGTTCGTGGTTGCGACCGGGTCGTTCCAGGTGATGCCCTCGATGGACTTCGGGTTGACCAGGTTTGGCATGTCGTCGGTGATGGTGCCCACGAAGGCCACCTTCGCGCCGTCGAGGTCCTTGATCACGTAGTCCTTCGTGTTCTTCACGGTCTCGGCGTTGGCGGCGAGGAAGTCGAAGTCGGAGGCAGCGGTGACGCGGTTTGAGAAGTCGTCGGCGCCCTCGTCGAGCTCGTGGTTGCCCAGCGCGGAGACCTGCAGGTTCATCAGGTTGAGGATCTCCAGGGTGGGGGCGTCGTCCAGCAGCTTCGATGCGAAGGGGGAGGCGCCGATGTTGTCGCCGGCGGAGGTGAAGACGTGGGTTTTGCCCTCGGCGGCCTTGTCCACGGCGCACTTGAGGTGGGCGGCGCCCGGGACGAACTTCGTCTCTTCCCAGTAGCCGTGGAAATCGGTGACGTTGGAGATGGTGAATTCGGAGGTCTCCGCCGCCATCGCCGCCGGGGCGAAGGGGGTGAAGGTGGCGGCGAGGGCGGCGGCGGTGGTCGCGGAGATCAGCTGGATGCGGAAGCGGGCGGACACGAGGGGCCTTTCTTTTGAAGCGGGTTGCGTGTGTGAGAGCAACCTTAGAAAGGCTGTTTTGCGGTGAGGTTTCGCTCAGGTGAATTCTGGGTAGCGAACGAGGAGGTCGTCGCCAACGACGGCGCCGTCGTTCAAGGTTGCCTCGCTTATCGACGCCCCCTCCGCCGTCGCCCCCATAATGTGGCCCACCTCGTCCCCGTGGGCGATGAGGTGGTCGGCGATGATGCGGCGGTGGCAGCGCCACCACACTGCCTCGGAGCACATCACCGCGGTGGGGGTTTCGGCGGCGTGGTCGCGGAGTTCGGCGAGGGCGCGCGCGAACTCGTCGCCGAGGGCGTGGTCGGCGTAGTTGTGGAAGCTGCGGTTGCGCCAGTTGCCGTTGACCTCGAAGGGGACGGTGCGCGAGACATTGCGGCGGCCGGTGAGGCCTTCGCTGCGGCTGTAGGCGATGCCGCGGGTGGGCAGGTGCGCGGCGAGGTAGTCGTCGTTGAACCACGGGTACTTTCGTGAGCCGGGGAGTTTGCGCACGTCAACGACGGACTCCACCCCGGCGGCAGAAAGCATCGCGGTGAAGTCGTCGAAGTCCAGGTTGGAGTGGCCCACGGTGTAAATGCGCATACGGATAACGCTACGCGCGGGGGAGTCACACCCGCATCGGGGTCCAGGTGTCTTTCATCGGCGGGTGGCCGGGCGGGTAAAACGCCGGGTCGCGACCAGTGTGTTTGGCGCATTCGCACCGGCCCTTCGCCGCATAGATCCTGCTCACCGCCGAATGTTTCGCCGGGACCGATTGGTTGAATTTCAACGGGTCGCCGGGGCGCCGTCGGAACCCTGACCTGCCCGTATTCGGGTCGAAATCCATGTATCCCTTGTTAAAGGAGCCGTCTCTGTGGTCGTTGTTGCACCTGTGGTGCTCGCGGCACAGCCCGGTGAGGTTTTCAATGTCGGTGTTTCCACCCTTGATCCACGCGAGGATGTGGTGGGCCTCGCACTCCGACATGGCCGCGGTGCAGCCGAGCCAGGAGCAGACCCCTTGCACCGCGAACATGGCGATGCGCTGGGCCACCGACGCCAGCCGGCTGGTGCGCCCCATCCACAGCGGCACGGAGCTGACCCCGTCGACCTGCAGCAGGAAGTCGGTTGTGCCGTCCATGCCGAGGCGCACGAGGTCGAAGCAGTCCACCTCGATGCCGGTGTTGGTGTCGAAGAGCATCGCGGCGTCGCCGTCCGCGAGGTCGTCCAGCGTCAGCGCAAGCACCACGGACGCGGCGCCGTCATTCGACTTTTGGCACTTCTCCTCGTACTGCTCAAAGATGGCGAAGAACTGATCGAATCGGCGTTGCTCCGGTGTGCGCGAATCCGCCTCGCCCTGCAGTTCCTCCGGCAGGTTCGAGTTCGGTGCCAGCCCCTTGTCCATCTGCGCCTTCATCAGCGCCGCGTGGCCGGCGGTGGCGTTGATGTGGATGTCCACCATGCCGTCTGCCTTGCGACGGCCAAAGGTGGCACTCCTCTTTTCAAACCCGGCGTTCGGGTTGGAGTGGGGCGCGTGCTTCCGGTTCGCCGCGTTCACCGCCTTGCGCACGAACAAGCGCAGGTCCTCGGGGCTGCGGTGCAGGGCCTCCTCCATTGCCTCAGAATGAATGCGGGTGCGCTCGCAGGCCGCGGCCTTGAGCAGCTTGTCCAGCTCGCGGCGGATAATGTCCTGCTTTTCCGCGCTGACCTTCGACGAGTTCTCGCGCGCTTTCTTCTGGCGAGCGCGTTCCTCCTCGGCGGCAGCCTCCGCGGCGGCCTGGGCTTCGGCCTCGGCATCCTCCCCGGTCATGTCGAACAGGTCCTCCACGTCCTCGGGCGGGGGAGGAGTGGGCTCCGGTGGCGCGCCGTACAGCAACCGGCCGCGCTCGAGGCGGTTGTAGGCCTCGCCCTTGGACAGGTCCAGGCACTGCTGCAGGTAGGCGTTCGGGTAGTTGGCTCCGACGACACGTCCGGCATCGTCCCGGTCGGCGATGAAGGCGAATGCTGCGTCGATAGTTGCCTTCTTTTTAAACTGCTCCTCCAGGCGCTCCATGTCGTGCCGGACGTCCTCAAATGCGAGGGCGGAGGGGTCCTCGAACAACGTGCTAAGTGTGTGCAGCGCTGAAGAAATCTCGTCGACGCACCGGGTGATCTCGCTGGTCATGGCCCCTCCTTCCTGCCGGGAGTGCGGTTGTTTGAAAGTGATGAACTCAATCTAACAACGCGCCCGACACGGCCATTCGAAAATAGAACAACCGTTCGACAGAGGGATTAATTTAGCACTTCAATGCCCACTTCGGCGTTGTCGTTGAGCATGAGCTGGCTGCCGAAGGGCAGGCTCGCGTCAGACCTGTACGAGAACTGGTTAGGCGGAACCCGCAGCCGCACCCGCTTTCCTACGTATTCGTCCCAGCCGTTGGTGTGATCTGAGGTTCCGAAATCCCAGTGCTGCACGGATCCGAGTTGAGCGAAGGGGCTTTCTTGGGCGACCTGGCTTCCCGCCTTAATTGCCGTGATGTTGACAGGGGAGTCGAAGACCAGCACGTAATACACGTTGTCCGGGTCTTCGTTGTTCGGAGCGGGGCGGCCTTTCCGGGCCTGCTCCGTCGACCATGCGTCCACGTTGCCGGTGACGAGCAGGTCACCGTTCGAGTCGACGACTACCGGTGCGTCTTCCGCGGGGCTATCGGCAGGTGCATCTTCTTCGGCTGGTGCTTCGGGCGCGGCCTCAGAAGCCTCGACTGGTGCCGAATCCTCGCCCGCTTCAGGCTCCACAACCTCACCCGAATCCGGGTCGACCCACTGCGTGGATGTGACCACCACGGTCTCGGGCTCGCCACCTCCGGCGCAACCCGAAACCACCCCAACAGAACTAGCTACAACAAGCGCGAACGCACGACGAAAACCCATGTGCCCACTTTAACCGGCGGGAGCGGGAAACTCTCGGCTATTTCCCAAGCTCCTTGCGGCGCTCGGCGGCGAGTTTCAGCCGCTCGGCGCGATCGGAACGCTCCTTCTCTAGCAGTTCCTCGAGGATCTCGTCTTCCTCGTCGGAGATGTCGAAGACGGCGTACCAAGCGACCGCGAGTATGCCCATCACCGGCCACACCACCCAGGCGTAGTCCAGATCCAGCCCAATCTGCAGCACGAAATAGACCGCCAAACCGCCGATGAGGGTGGTGTAGATCGCGGTGTCCATCTTTCGTTTCGCTGCGAGTTTCTCATCCAGCTCGACCTCGGACGGCGTCTGTTTCTCCAAAGCGACCGGTTCGGCCGGGAGGTCGTCGAAAAGCATTGAAAGCTCCCCGCGCGTGCGCGCAACCGCAGCTTGACCTGTGCGTTCTTCGAACTCTCCTACATCAAGGTAACCGTCTGCGAACAGCGTGCCCAGCCGGTCCAGCGCGTCCGAACGCTCGGCGTCGCCCACGCGGATTTCGTCCATTATCGCTCCCAACTTGCACTTGCCCCTGCGGCAAGCTGTTCAATCGCAACCATGGCAGATGGTATCGAATACACAATCGGCGAGGCCGCGGAGGCCCTCGGCGTTTCCACCAAGGCGCTGCGCCACTGGGAGGCGTTCGGCCTCATCGCACCCGCGCGCACATGGGCCGACCACCGCGTTTACAGCGAGGCGGACCTCGAGCGCGGCGCGGCCATCGCCCTCTACCGCGGCGTTGGCGTGCCGCTTGCGCAGATCGCGCAGCTTCTCGACGCCTCCGGAGCCGCCCTCACCCGCGCCCTCAAGCACCACCGGGAAGCACTCGCTTCTCGACGGCGCACGCTCGACGCCCAACTCACATCTGTCCAGCACCTCATCGACAACGCAACGAAAGGATCTATCGACATGGACGCAATGAAGAAGTACCTCGGCGAGGATATGCCCGCCTACCAGGAAGAAGCCGAACAGCGTTGGGGAGATACCCCGGAGTGGACGCAGTCCCAGGAAAAGCTCGCTCAAATGGGTGCAGGCGACTTCAAGCGCCTGCAGGAAGAACAGGACGCGCTCGCCGCGGACCTGGTCGAAGCCCGCGACGCCGGCGTAGCGCCAGGCTCCGAAGAAGCCGCAGCCCTGGTGGAGCGCCATCGCGCCAGCATCGCCCAGTGGTATGACGTGACCCCGGCGCGCCAGCTCATCCTCGCGCGCATGTACGTGGGCGACCCCCGCTTCCACGAGGCGTACGGCGGCGCGCAGGATTACCTGCTCGAGCTGGTCACAGCCCACGCGGCGGCCGAAGGCGTGGATGTGGACAACCCGCAATGGGGCTAACCACGCCCCACGTGCCTACACGGGGCAGACCACGGGCACACCGGCGTCGTCTAGGACGCGGGCGCGGAAGCCGTACACGTCTTCGAGCAGGTCGGGAGTGAGCACCGCATGGGGTGTGTCTTGGCCGACGAGGCGGCCGGACTTGAGCACGAGCAGCTCGTCGCAGTAGCGAGCGGCGAGGTTCAGGTCGTGGATGGCCACCAGCGCCACCCGGTCGGTTCCGCAGACCTCGTCGCAGATGAGCTGGAGCAGTTCGACTTGGTGGCGTAGGTCGAGGGCGGACGTGGGTTCGTCGAGAAGCATGACGCTCGGCTCGCGCACCAGCATCTGCGCGACAGCGACGAGCTGGCGCTGACCACCCGACATGTCCGAGACCAGCCGGTCGGACAGATGCGTGATACCCAAACGGTGCATGACGTCGGCGGTGCGCTCCAGCGGGTCCCACCCGTCGACGCCGCGGCGGCGGGCGGAGACCATGACCGATTCGAACGCGGTCAGCGTGGCGCTGCTCAACAGGTCCTGCGGCACGTAGCCGATCGCTTCCACGCGGTCCCTGCCGGTGAGCTCCGCGCCGTCCTTACTGATGGTCACCGACCCCGCCGTCGGCTTTTTAATCCCGGCGATGGCTTTCACCAGCGTCGACTTGCCGGCGGCATTGGGGCCGATCAGACCGACGACCGTCCCGCCCTCGAGCGGGCCGAACGACAACGAGTGCACGATGGTGGACCGTCCGTAGGAAACGGAGAGGTTCTGCGCGCTAACGGTCATGGTCTACGCCCCCTTCCGGCGGGCACGGGTGAAGATGAGGAACACGAAAAACGGCACGCCGACCAGCGAGGTGATGATGCCGATCGGGATGGCCAGGCCGGGGATGATAGACAGCGACACGGCATAGGCCAAGCTCAGCAGCATCGCGCCCGCAGCGGCCGCGGCGGGGAGGAAAAACTTCTGGTCCTCGCCCACGAGCATGCGCGCCACGTGGGGCCCGACGAGCCCGATGAACCCGATGATGCCGGTGAACGCCACAGACGCGGCCGCCAAAAACGATGCGACGAGCAGGGTGGCAAGGCGCAGGCGTTTGACGTCGATGCCGAGGGCGGCGGCGCGGTCGTCGCCAAGCCGCAGCGCGGTCAGGCGCCACGCGTTGGCCACGCAGAACGGGATCGCCGCGGCGAGGACGACCGCGAGGATGATGTTCGCTGTCCAGTTTGCGCGCTGCATCGACCCCATAGTCCAGAAAACGATCTGCTGTAGCGCCTCAACGTTGGCGCCGTACTGCAACAGCGACAGCAAAGCCTGGAAGAAGAAGGACAGCGCGATGCCGAGCAGGATCATCGACTCGGCCGTGGCGCCGCGCCACACAGAAGCGCCCGCCACAATCGCTACGGCGATCAGCGCCGCCAGCGCAGCGGTGGCGGCGAGGTTGAACTGCGGGTTGGCCGCCAGCGACCAGCCCATCACGATGGACAGCGCGGCGCCGAACGCCGCTGCGGCCGAGATACCGAGGGTGAACGGCTCCGCCAGCGGGTTATCCAAAATCGTCTGCATCTGCCCGCCCGCTAGCCCCAGCGCGGCACCGCACAGCACCGCCATCACCGCGGCTGGCAGGCGCAGCGTGCGAATCACCACCAGGGTCTGCTCGTCCACCCGCTCCGGGTGGAACACCGCGTTAAATACGTCGGCCACGGCGATGTCGATCGGGCCGACCACAACGGCGAACAGGAAACTCACCACTACCGCGACCAGCAGACCAGTAATGGCGAAGGACTTCTTCCGCCCGCGCTTGAGGTAGCTATCAATCGCGGCCCGGCGGGCGTCCTCGGCCACGTCGGGTTTTGCGGGCACGTGCGTGGTCATGCCCTACATCGCCTCCGGGTGCGCGGGGTCGACGAAGAACACGCCGCTGTAATCGAACGGCAGCCACTCCTTGTGGAAGTCCTTGAAGTCCTGCGCCGGGTCCAGGTCCGCGAACTCCTCCGGGTGCAGCCACTTCGCAAACGCCTCGAGGGCGAACACGTTGAAGGGGTTGTCGTAGAACTGGTGGTAGATGGCGAAGTAGTTGCCTTCCTTTGGTGCGTCGAGAAGCTCCATGCCCGGCTGCTGCAGCGGGCCCTCGCACGTTTCGAGCACGAGGTCGGGGTTGGACTGGTAGCCCAGCTCGACGTGGCGGAAGGTGTCCGCCTTGTTCGGGTCGCGCGCCCACTCGCCGCCGGTGACGATGAGCTTGTCGGGATTGAGCTCGACCAGCTTCTCCGGGGTGAGTGTCTTCGTCTCTGGGCCGAGCACCTCGGGGCCCAAGTTGTGTCCGCCAGCTGCGGTGATCAGCGTGCCCAGGTGCACATCCCCGGCGACGGCGCAGCAATCGCTGAACCCGGCGGCAGTCCACAGCAGCACATCCGGCTTATCGACGATCTTCGCCGCCCGGTCAGTGATCTCCTTGACCTTGGCCTGGTAGAACTCGTTGTACTTCTGCGCACGCTCGCTCTGGCCGAGCAGGTCGCCCAGCAGCTGCATGGACACCGTGGTGTTTTCCAGCGGCTTCTGGCGGAAATCGATGAACGCGTAGGTGATGCCCGCCGCGTCCAAATCGGAGATGAAGCCGCTTTCTTCCACGGACTTCTTCTGGTCCAGCGTCATGATCACCACGTCCGGCTTCTGCGCTAGCAGGTTCTCAACGGTGACGTCGCCCTTGTGGATCATGCCGATCTCCGGCATGTCCTTCGCCTCCGGCTGCATCTCGAAGAGCTTCTCGCGGAATGCCCCGGCCGCCTTTTCCAAGTCCTGGCCATAGGCGACAACATTGTCCAGCGGATTGTCCTGTAGCAGGGCAGTGGCGTACGCCGCGCGGCCTTCCGCCAGCACGATGCGCTCCGGCAGTTCGTCGAACTGGAGCGTGCGGCCCGCGGCGTCGGTGACAGTGACCGCGCCCTCAGTGGATCGGGTCTGAGTTGTCGCGGAGGCGCCGTTCGTGCCTGTGCTGACTGCGGTGCTGATATCGCCGACTTCGTTGCTGGCGGTGGGGGCTGTCTCGGCGCCCGTGCAGGCGACCAGTCCGCAGACGGTGACAAGTGAGACGGCGAGGGTGCTGATCCGGTGTGAACGTTTCACCACGTTTCCCTTCGTTAGGTGATGTTAGCCTAAGCTAAGTTGCAGGAACTATGGAGACACTAAGGTAAGCCTAAGCTGAGTGTCAACTGTTGTGGGGGGAGGAGGGGGCGTGGACTTAAGCGCTCTTCCCCTTCTTCGTGGACTTCTTCCCGGAACCGGAAGACCGCTTATCCAGCGACGCCTTCAGCGCGGCCATGAGATCCACCACGTTGTCATCGTCGTCACCCGAGCCATCCGAGTCATCCGAGCCCTCCGCGCCATCAGCGCCGAACGTGGCCTCGGTGTCCAGGGTCTCGCCCTCCTCGAACTTGGCGTCGATGAGTTTGCGCAGCTCCGCCTGGTAGTCGTCCTCGAATTCCTCGGGGGTGAAGTCGGAGGCGTAAGACTCCACCAGCTGCTTGGACAGCTTCAGCTCCTTCTCGCCGATTTTCGCCCGGGATTTCGTGCCTTTGAATTCGTCGTCGAAGTCGAGCTCGCGTACCTCGTCGGCCCACATCAGCCCCTGCAGCACAATGACCTTGTTCACTACCCGCAGCACGCCCAACCTGGTCTTTTGTCGCAGGGCGAAGCGCACTACGGCGATCAAATCCGAATCCAGCAAGGTCTGCCGCAGCAGCAGGTACGACTTCGGCGTCTTGCCCTCGGGCGCCAGGTAGTAGGACTTCTCCAGCATCAACGGGTCGATCTGGTCCGCGGGCACAAACTGCACGACTTCGATCTCGTCGTTGTCGGCTTCGGGCAGGGAGTCGAAGTCCTCGTCGGTGATCACGACGGTGTCGCCGTCTTCCTCAAACGCTTTGTCGATGTGCTTGTACTCCACCTTCTCGCCGCAGACCTCGCAGCGCCGCTCGTAGCGGATGCGCCCGCCGTCTTTGTCGTGGACTTGGTGGAATGACAAATCGTGGTCCTCGGTCGCCCCGTAGGCCTTGACGGGGACGTTGACAAGGCCGAATGTGACGGAACCGGTCCAAACTGCGCGCATGCGCTTCACTCTACGCACGCCTCTACAGTGGGGCCATGGGCAATGACCAGAAGGTCCGCGTCGGCGGCCGCGAGCTCACCGTGAGCAACTTGGACAAGGTGCTCTACCCGGCCACCGGCACCACTAAGGCCGATGTCATGCGCTACTACCAGGCAGTTGCCGAGGTGCTCGTCCCTCAAGCCAACAGGAGGCCGGTGACCAGGAAGAGGTGGCCCGAAGGCGTCGATAAGCAAAGCTTCTTCCGCAAAGACCTCGAGGATTCGGCGCCCGAGTGGGTGCCTACCGGCACCATCCAACACACCACATGCGTCAACGCGTATCCGCTTCTCGACGGCTCCGCCACCCTCGCGTGGCTCTCCCAGGTCGCGGCACTAGAGCTGCACACCCCGCAGTGGCGCTTCGGCGCGGACGGCAAACCGCAAAACCCCGACCGGCTGGTACTGGACCTAGACCCGGGACCCGGCGTCGAATTACACAACACCGCGGAAATCGCGCTGGAGTGCCGCGAGATCCTCGAAGACATGGGGCTGACCTGTGTGCCGGTGACCTCCGGGTCCAAAGGCATCCACCTCTACGCCGGCCTGGACGGCCAAAGCGATGCCGATGCGGTGACCAAGGTGGCCAAGACCCTTGCGCAGCACCTGCAGCGCGCGCACCCGGACCGCGTCACCGCCGCCATGGCGAAGGTCGAGCGCAAAGGAAAAGTGTTCATTGACTGGAGCCAGAACAACGGGACGAAAACCACCATCAGCCCGTACTCGCTGCGAGGGCGCGAGCGCCCCACAGTGGCGGCGCCGCGCACGTGGGAGGAGATCGCGGACCCGGCGCTGCGGCAGCTGGAGCTCGACGAGGTCATCGCGCGGGTGGAGGACGGGCTCGACCCCATTGCAGTCCTCGGCGCGCCGGGGGAGGACCGGCTGGCCACGTACCGCTCCATGCGCGACAAAACCAAAACCGGCGAGCCGGTGCCCGACGCCGCTCCCGCCCCGCGCGACGGCGAGCCGATCTTCGTCATCGGCGAGCACGACGCCTCCCACCTGCACTGGGACTTCCGCCTGGAGCACGACGGGGTGCTCGTCTCCTGGGCCGTGCCGAAGGGCCCGCCGCTTAAAACCGATATCACCCGGCTTGCCGTGCAGACCGAGGACCACCCGATCGAATACGCCGAGTTCGAAGGCGTAATCCCGAAAGGCCAGTACGGCGCGGGCACGGTGAAAATCTGGGACATCGGCACCTGCGCGATAGAAAAGTGGCGCGATAACGAGATCATCGCCATCCTCCACGGCCGCGACGGCGGCTGCTTGGACGGCATCCCGCGCCGCTTCGCGCTGATCCGCACCGACGAGAAAAACTGGCTGCTCAAGCTCACCCGGGACCAGCCCAGCGCCGCCGCCGAAACAACGCCGCTGGCACCGATGCAGCCCACCGCGGCCACCCGCGGCGACATCACCCTCGAACAACATAACGGCACCGAGTTCGCCTACGAGATGAAATGGGACGGCTACCGCATCCTCGCGGACGTCGGCGGCGCGGTCCGCCTGCGCAGCCGCAGCGGCAAGGACTACACGCCCCTGTTCCCGCACACGGACGAGCTTGCGCATGTGCTTGTCGACGGCGGCTGCCTCGACGGCGAACTCGTCGCCCTCGACGCGAACGGAAACCCCGACTTCTCCGCCCTGCACCGCGCCGACCAGCACGGCGCAGAAGCACACCTTCGCTACATGGTCTTCGACCTGCTGCGCCTGGGTAGTCGGGATCTGACCGGTACGCCCTGGCGCGCCCGCCGCGAGCTGCTCGAGCGTCTCGACGAAACCGAGCACGTGGTCATTCCACCCGCAACCACCGGCTCGTTCGACACCGCCTGGCGCGCCGCGGAGGAACTCGGGCTAGAGGGCGTGGTGGCCAAACGCACCGACGCCGAATACGCGCCGGGGGAGCGCTCCCGCGCGTGGCTAAAAGTCAAGCGCGCCCTGCACCAGGAGGTGGTGGTCGTGGGCGTGCGCACCGGCAAGCGCGGCATCGCATCGCTGCTGGTCGCGGTGCCGGGTGAGGACGGCGAGCTGCGCTACGCGGGGCGTGTGGGCACCGGTTTTTCCAACTCCCAGCTCGCCGACATCGGCCGCAAGCTGCGCGGCGTCGAGCGCGCAACCCCGCCCATAGACATCCCCGCCTCCGACGCAAAGGACGCCTGGTGGGTGAGCCCGAAGTACGTCGCTGAGGTGCAGCTCGCAGGCGCTACCGCAGACCGAAAGGTGCGCCAGGCATCATGGAGAGGTTGGCGCGAGGACAAGGACCCCGGCCAGATCCGCTGGGAAGTGTAAGGAGCAATCGGTGTCGCCCGAGAACATACTGCTGCGTCTGCCCGAGGCCGAAGAACGGGCCGTGCGCGCGATCTACGCCGAGCTCGCCGAGCGCGGCTTCCCGCAGCAGCACCAGCGCCCGCACATCTCCGTCACTTTCGCGCCTGACATGCACCGCCGCGCCATCGCCGCGGCGACGGACCTTTTGCCGCCTGTGTTGCCCGCAGCTTTACGACGTTCCGGCGTCGCCATCTTCGGCACCAAGTCCAAACAGACCGTGGCTTGGCTGCTTGAGGCGCCGGAGGAGCTTGAGCGCGCAGCCCGGGCCGTCAGCGCCGCGAACCCGGAGGGCCGCGGCGAGCGCTGGATTCCACACCTGACCATGGGGCTGCGCCTGCCCAAACGCATCGTGCCGGACTACATCGCCGCGCTGCAGGAGGTCACCTCGCCGCACTTCAAGGAGCTCACCGCGCAGCGGGCCGCGTTCTACCAGCCCAGTCTGGGCACTGAGTTCGAGTTCTAGGGGCTAGTCGTGCAGAGGCGAAGCGCCGTCGATAGGCAGTTGGGCGCCAGCGAGCGGCGCATCGGACGCGGCGACGACGACGTTGCCGTAGCCGCGGCCCGTAAACGTCGCGGCGGTATTGGCGAAAACCTCTTGCAGCCCGGCGACAGTGGCGCGGGCGCGGGGCAGGCCCGCCACATCGCCGACGTTGACCACGAATAACCCGCCCGGGGTCAGGGCGCGATACGCCACCAGGTAGAACTCCACCGTGGTCAGCGGGCGGGGAGTGTCGGGGCCGGCGAAGACGTCGCGCACGATCACGTCCACCGATCCGGGCGCAAGCGCGTGGGTGAACGCACGGGCTTCTGCGACAGCGATTTCTACCGGCGGGTCGAACGCGTCTCGCACCAGGCGGGCCAACCCCCGGTCCAGCTCGACGGCGATGTTGCGGCTGTCCCACCGGTGCTGCACGTAACTCGGCAGCGCGCAGCCGGCCGCGCCCAAGTGCACCGCGGTAAACGGCTCCGGCAGGTCAGCGGCCTCGATGAAGTCCGCGATCCACCGCATGTAGTCGTACTCCAGCACCTCCGGCGCGCCGGGCACGACGTACGACGACGGCACCCGGTTGACTTCCAAGACGTACGCGCCGTCGCGGTCCGGGTCCGCGAGGATGCTGGCCGTGCCGGTGTCGATGGGGTAGGTGCCCTCGATGCGCTTCTTCCGGGCGCGCGGCTTGCGGGTGCGCTCTGCCATGGGACCATACATACCTGTTGTGTGGCTGGTATCGCATGTGATTTTGATGATTGCGGGGCGTTTCGTTGATACGCTTGCTCCATGATTTACCTGTCGCAGGACTATGTCGCGGGGTTGGAAAAGACGCAGACCTCGCGGATCGAGGTCGACTTCGCCTCGCTGCCTCGCGACCCCAACGTGTTATTCGCCGAGTGGTTCGAGTACGCCGTGGACGCAGGGCTTCGCGACGTCTCCGCCGTCTCCCTCGCCACCGTGGACGAGCGAGGGCTTCCCGAGGTGCGAATCGTCGACCTCCTCCAACTGAATTCGGACGGGTTTCACTTCGGCACTGGGAAGCGAACCGCCACCGTAAAGCAGCTGGAGGTGTCCGGGGCCGCGGCGCTGAACTTCTGGTGGCAGCCGCTGCGCCGCTCCGTGCGCGTGAAGGGCACCGCGCATAGGAAGTTCGACGGCGAGAGGCTCAACGTGTGGTGCATCGAGCCGGAGCACTTCGAGTTCTTCCAGCTCTGGGGTAACCGGGAGCACGCCGACAAGTTGATCTACCGCCGCGACGAGTTGGGGGACTGGGAACGTATCCCACTGCCCGGCGGCGTGTAGTTAGTCGTTCCAGGATTTCGTTCTTGCGAAGAAGCACGCCACCACGGCGCCTGCCG
This sequence comes from Corynebacterium pilbarense, assembly GCF_026930265.1. Classification (NCBI taxonomy): domain Bacteria; kingdom Bacillati; phylum Actinomycetota; class Actinomycetes; order Mycobacteriales; family Corynebacteriaceae; genus Corynebacterium; species Corynebacterium pilbarense. The sequence continues at coordinate 177,491 of NZ_JANRML010000003.1, read as the reverse complement.
CGATGACGGCGCACGGCAGCCAGATCGAGTTGCCCATCGCCAGCGCGAACGGTTCGTGCAGCGCCTCCGGCAGGGGGCCTGTCGCCTGACCCGCGGTGGCTATGTCGCCCGCGCCGGCTCCGTCGCCAAGCTTGGCGGCGAGCTGCGACGACATCATCGCCGCGACCGCCGCCGACCCGATCACCCCGCCGATCTGGCGGGTGGTGTTGTACACGCTCGAGCCGGCACCGGCCAGGCGCGGGTCCAAGTTCCGGGTGGCGATCATAGAAAGCGGGCCCCACATCAGCGAGTTGGCCACGCCATAGACCACGGCGATGACGTACATCCAGCGCGGATCCACCGCCGGGGTGGTGATCAGTGCCGAGACGCCCATCGACACCGCCGCCAACGTGAGGCCGGTGATGGCGAAGGGCTTCGGGTCGTGCGTGTTGGTCAGCTTGCCAACCCACGGAGACAGCAGACCGGAGACCACACCCGACGGCAGCACCAGCAGCGCCGCCTGGGTGGGGGTAAAGCCCTGCACCGTCTGCACGTAGATCATCCACGGGATGATGTAGGTGGAAATAGCGAAGCCCACCGTGGAGATAGTGGCGCCGGCGAGAGAGAAGTTGCGGTCCTGGAACAGAGCCAACGGCACCAGTGCGCTGGCGCCCTGCCTGGACTGCCAGCGGAAAAACAGCACCATCGTCGCCGCTCCGACAAGCACCAGCGCCCACACGCGCCAGTCCCAGTTGAAGTTCTCCGCCTCCTGGATGCCAAAGACCAGGCAGAACATGCTCACGGTGCTTAACCCCACGCCCACCCAGTCGAAGTGCCGGTTGGTCTTGTCCAGGCGCGGCACGTAGATCCACGCCAGGACGAGTCCGATCACACCGACGGGGACGTTGACAAAGAAGATCCAGGGCCAACCGGAGGCGTCGACAAGCAAACCGCCCAACAGCGGGCCCGTGACGGTGGCGAGGCCTGCCGTGGCACCCCACACACCCATCGCGCCGCCGCGCTCCTTCGGAGAGAAGGTGCGGATCATCACCGACATGGTTTGCGGGGTGACCATCGCACCACCCAGCCCCTGGAACGCGCGGGCGGCGATCAGCGCAGCCGAGGTGGACGCCAACCCGCACGCCAGCGACGACGCCGTGAACAGCGCCAGACCGGCCAAGTAGATAGTTCGGGGGCCGAAACGGTCGCCGAGACGGCCCGTGATCAGCAACGGCACCGCGTACGCCAAAAGGTACGCGGAGTTGACCCAAATAACCTCGTTATAGGAGGCGCCGAGGCCCTCCGAGATCGCGGGGATCGCCACCGAAACAATGGTGGAATCCACCAGGATCATGAAAAACCCGAGCATCATCGACCACAGGGCCGGCCACGGAGAACGAGTTGAGGTTTGACGCACCGGGGAGATGATACCGGGCCTAGAACGGCAGCATCTGCTGGATCGGCTCCGGCAGCATGTCCCTGTACATCGGTAGTGTCACGGCACCGATGGCGCCGATGGCCGCCAGCACGCCCAGAATGATGCCGACGGTGCGCAGGGTGGCCAGCGCGTCGCTGTCCTCCGAGGACAAGAAAAGCTCGGGCTTGTCGTTGACCAGGTTGTCCTCAGCCTCCATGTCGGTGGTCGACTCCGACCCCTGCTTGACCACCGTGACCTCGGGCTCCTCGCGCACCTCATCCGCGTCGATGCCGTACACCTTGTCCAGCCCCTTCACGTTGAACTGGGTGGCGGTGTAGCGGCTGTTGTCGGTGGTGTTCCACTGAGAGACCACAATGTCCATGTCGTCCAGGTGCGAGCCCGGCACGATGTAGCCGCCGTAGGGCTGCGACCAGTTCAGCGGGGTCTGCTTGCTGTCCCAGGACCCGTGCCGTGCGATCTTGGCTACCCGGACCTCGTCCCAGTCACGTTCCAAAGTCTCGGAGATGCGCACCTCGACGCTCAGCGTGTCCTCGTTGAACATGACCAGAACCCAGTGGCCGTCGATGTAGCGCAGGCACATCTCGCCGGCCTTCACGTTGTCCTGCAGGATCGGTTCAGCCTCGTTGGTCCATTTGTCGATCTGGGCGCTGTAGCCCTCCCAGTTGCCCGGGTTGTCAATGTCTTCCGGCTTGAAGCGGAACAGGTACACCGCCGAATCCCGGCCGAACTTGGTGGTGGTGGCGTAGATGTAGCCGTCCGGGCCCTTGTCCCAGCTAATCAGCTGCGTCACACCGCCCATGTGATTGCCGCGTGTGGAGCTGATTTCTTTCCAGGTTTTACCGCCATCGTCGGACTTCCACACGTTGGAGGAAACCACGTCGCCGAAAGCGGGGGCATGGAAGGTGCCGTGCAGATATAGCGTGCCGTCGATGTTGATCACGTCGGACGGAATCAGGGTGCTTTGGTTGACGCGGCGGTACGAGATCATGTCGCTGACCTCGGAGGTGTTGTCGATGGGGCGCAGGATCTTGATAAAGCCGTCCTCGTCCATTGTGGCCACCACGCCGACCGGGCTCATCCACCCTTGGCCGAAATCCCCGCGGAAGGAGTCGCCGAAGATCATGGCGAACTCGCCGTTGCCCATCGGCGCCATCGCACCCAGGTCGCCGCTGCGGAACCCGGTGTGGGCGGAGTATTTACCCAGCACGTCGTCCATGATTTGGATGGTGGTGCCGTTGGGCAGCCGCAGAGGCTTCGACGCGGTCTTCTTCGGCGGCTCCACGGGCACCCACGGCTTCTTCTCGCGCTTCTTCTTCGCGGGGGTGCCGGAGGAAGAAGACAGGCTGGACAGGCTCGATTCCGCATGCGCCTGGGGCGCGGTCACGGCCGTCAGCGCGAGGGCGCTGGCCACACCGGCACTGAGAAGGATCTTCGGGGTTGTCTGGGTGCGCATGAGGCTCGCCTTTTCTACAGATGTTGGTTAGACATTTCAGAACCAGAGAGCACTCTAGCACCGGATACGCGCGCGAGTTGGCGATTGAAAAAGCCCGGAAACGAACCTTCGCGTTTCCGGGCTCTCTTTAGCACCGCCGTTTAGACAGCGTCGGTTTCCTGCGGGTCGTTATCCGCGTCCGCCTTGGTCTCGTGGCGGGTGCCGGGGGCGTGCTCCGGCGGGGCGTAGATGGAGTACAGCTTCGCCGGCGCGTCGGATTCGTTGACAAAGTTGTGCCACTTGCCGGCCGGCACGAATGCAGCCCAGTCTGCCTTGATCACTTCGTCGATTTCCAGGTCGTCCTCGGACGGGCCGATCTGTGCGCGCAGTTCGCCTTCTTCGAGGCGGAGGAACTGGTCGTGGTCGTCGTGGATCTCGGCGCCGATTTCGCCGCCGACCGGGATGGTCATCACGGTCAGCTGCAGGTTCTTGCCGGTCCACAGCGTGTCGCGGAACGCATCGTTATCCAGCGTCGCCTTCTCAATGTCCACCACAAACGGGTTGGGGCCCTTGTCAGCCATCATGCCTCCTCGGTTGTTGGAAGTGTTCCACGTCCGAGCCTAGGAGCTTTCGCTTATCGACGGTGGCGTCCGCCCCGCCGACGCTTCCTATTTTTCCTCCTGAGCTGGACCTTTTCTACCTCGGTGAGGTAGCCGTCCCGGGTGTTTTGCGCCGCGACGGCGGTCGGCTCCGGTCGCTTCGGCGCCTCGGTGTCACCAGGCTCGTCCACGCGGCCGAACATCTCCGTCGGCGCGGCGATGTCCTCGGGGCGCGCGCCGCCGCCGAGGGAGACGTAGCGGGCGGTGTGCTTCGGCTTGACCGCATCGGCCGGGTCGGTGGCGAAGTCGCGCTCCACGGTGACGGCCCAGCCGCCGCCGGGAAAGTCGATGAGCTGCCACGGCTCCGGGCGGCGCTGCGGCGCGGCACTTAAGGCGGGGATGTTCTCCGTGCCCTCGTCCGGGGCGGCGGCGTCGAGGGCCGCCATGCCGTCTAGGACAACCGCGCGTGCCCACAGCCCGCCGTTCGGGAAGTCGGCCAACCACTCCAGCACGGCCTCACCGTCGGGCCCGGCAACGGCGCCGAGGACGCGGCCGTCGAGGGTGGCCAGCGCGGTGGCGTCGATAGGCAAAAGCCCCACGAACCACTGGCCGGGGGAGCGGGCCGCAAGCTCATCGGCTGAGAATTCGCCGACGGAAGTGTCGATGACCAGCATGTCTCCCGGCAGCAGCACCGCGGCTTCCTCAGGCGCGTTGTTGCGGGGCACCGCGAGCTGCGGCTCTGGCAGCACCACGTGCACCTCGAAACGCCCCGTGTCTTCATTGAGGCTGACCGCGGCCACCGTCGCGGGCTGCAGAAACGATGAGTGGACGCGCTCCACCTCGTCGAAGTGGGCGCGCCACTCGGGCGCGACCTCGCCGAGCACGGGACCAGGCAGCTCGCCGCCGCTGCGACGGCGCACCCGCCACGAGCGGTTCAGCGGGTTCGCCTCCAACACAACGTCGACGTACGTGGTGCCCTTGCGGCCCGCGAAATCGGAGAAGAGGGCGGCCTGCGAGACGTGGTCCACCGGGACTTCCACGCCGGCACCCCACGTGGACGGGGCGAGAGAGTACTGCTTGGCTGCCATGGAGGGAATTGTAGGCAGGCGCTAGCGCAGCTTCTTCACCAGCTGCACCACGCCCAGCACGATGAAACCGACGATAAGGCCCGCCACCAGGGAAACGCCGGTCTCCACCAGCCAGCCCAGCGCGCCGCCGCCGACCGCCTCCTGGCCCATGGCGATGACGTCGTGCGGCCAGTGCCAACCGAAGACCTCATCGAAGCCGCGGATGAGCAGGTGGCCGCCCACCCACAGCATTGCCACGGTGCCGATGATGCCGATGGCGTTGAGCACGTACGGCATGCCCTTGACCAGCGCGCGGCCGGTCTTCGGGGCGTTGCCGCGCTTGATCATGCCGCGGCCGATGTCGTCGATCTTGACTAGCAGCGCAACGGCACCGTAGACGGCGATGGTGATGAAGATCGCCACCGCGATCAGCACGGCGGCTTCCATCCACACCGACTGATCCTTGACCTCATCGAGGGAGATGAACATGATTTCGGTGGACAAGATCAGGTCCGTGCGGATGGCGCTTTTGACCAGCGCGTCTTCGTCCTGTTCGGACTTGTTGGCCGCCTTCTCGGCTTCCTCGCCGTCGTTGGAGGACAGCTTGTGCGCGATCTTTTCCGCACCCTCGAACGCCAGGTAGGTGCCGCCGAGCATGAGAATCGGGGTCAGCGCCCACGGCGCGAACGCGTTGAGCAGCAGCGCGACCGGCAAAATGAAGACCAGCTTGTTGCGCAGCGAGCCCTTGGTGATGCGCCAGATCATCGGCAGCTCACGCGCCGGTGTGACCCCGTCGACGTACTGCGGGGTCACCGCGGCGTCGTCGATGACCACGCCGGCGGCCTTAGAAGATGTCTTTGCGGTCATGCCCGCAACGTCATCGATGCTCGCGGCGGCTTGGCGCGCGATCAAGGCGACGTCGTCGAGCAGGGCGAGTAGGCCACCGGCCATGTGGGGGTTCTCCTTGGGGAGTCGGGGGCGGAGACCAGACCAGCATACGGTGCATTTCCGCGATGAGGTAGCATCATCTGGCGCAACTGTTTTTACACACGGGTGCTCCCGCGGAAAACGCGGTGGCTGAGATGCCGAAGCGCTTCGGCGAACCGTTGAACCTGATCCGGGTAATGCCGGCGATAGGAAGGAAGATTCGCACATGACTGCGCCTGCAAACTCTGCCGCACCAAAGAACAAGTCCTGGCGCGTAGTGGACATTGTCACCGCCGCCGTCCTCGGCGTGGCCTGTGGCCTGCTGTTCTGGGTGTGGAACAGTATCGGCTACGCCGGTTTTAAGGCCCTGGACACCCTGACCCCGGGCCTGGGCGGTTTGGCCGTGGGCATCTGGCTCATCGGCGGCGTGCTCGGCGGCTTGATCATCCGCAAGCCGGGTGCGGCGCTGTTCGTCGAGGTTGTCGCGGCCTCCGTTTCCGCGGTACTGGGCAGCCAGTGGGGCCCGGAGACGCTGTACTCCGGCCTCGCGCAGGGCCTGGGTGCGGAGCTGGTCTTCCTCATCTTCGCCTACCGCCGCTTCAACCTGTCCGTGGCGGCGCTGTCCGGCATCGGCGCGGGCATCGGCGCGTTCATCCTGGAGCTGTTCACCTCCGCCAACCTGGCCATGAGCCTGCAGTACAACCTGATCTACCTGACCTGCCTGATCATCTCCGGCGCGGTCCTCGCGGGCGTGGTGGCCTACTACCTGGTCAAAGCGCTGGCGCAGACCGGTGCGCTGGACCGCTTCGGTGCTGGCCGCGAGCGCTTCAACCACGCCGCGTAAATGTCGCTGGCCATCCAGGCGCGGGGTCTTTCCTACCAGCACGCGACACGCCCGCAGCCCGCGTTTACCAACGTTGACCTCGACATCGCGCGAGGGGAGCGGGTGCTCATCACCGGCGATTCGGGCTCGGGCAAGTCCACGTTGCTTGCGGTGATCGCCAAGCTTATCGACGACTCCGAGGACGGCAGCCGCGCCGGCACCCTACACGTGGACGGGACCGTCGGCATGGTGCTGCAGGACCCGGAGGCGCAGACGATTCTGTCGCGGGTGGGCGACGACGTCGCCTTCGGCGCCGAGAACCTCGGCGTACCCCGCGAGGAAATATGGCCGCGTGTGCAGCGCGCCCTCGACGCCGTGGGCCTCGACATCCCTCTGGACCACCGCACCGCGCACTTGTCCGGCGGTCAGAAGCAGCGCCTGGCTTTGGCGGGCGTGATCGCGATGGGGGCGGACATCCTCATCCTGGACGAGCCCACCGCTAACTTAGACCCGCGCGGGCGCGACGAGGTCATTGCTGCGGTGGACCGCGTCTGTCAGCGCACCGGCGCCACCTTGATCGTGGTGGAGCACCGCCCGAAGCACTGGGCGCACGTGGTTCAGACCTACTACCGACTGGACCAGACGGGTCTTTCCCGCATCGGCGCCGACGAGCTGCCGGACGCCCCGGCACTGCCGCCCGCGAAGAAGGTGCCACGGGGAGTACCTGCGGCCGTCGCAACGCAGGAGGTGCTCACGCGTTTCGGCCCGCCGCGCACCATGCACGCGCCGGAGGGGTATTCCACCGTGATTACCGGCGAGAACGGCTCCGGAAAGACCACGCTGGTGCAAGTGTTGGCTGGCCTGACCCCGCCGGAAAAGGGCGAGGTCCAGTACTCGGAGACGATCCGGCAGGGGCTGACCTCCCCGTCGATCAAGTGGTCGTCGAGGGATCTGACCAGCCGCATCGGGTACGTGTTCCAGGAGCCGGAGCACCAGTTCGTCACCGCTACCGTGCGCGAGGAGATGGCGCTGTCCGGCGCGCCACAGGAGCGTATCGACGACCTGTTGCACCGCCTGCGCCTGGAGCACCTGGTGGACGCGAACCCGTTCACTCTCTCCGGCGGTGAGAAGCGGCGCCTGTCGGTGGCTACCGCGCTGGTCAACGCCCCGCAGTTGCTCATCCTGGACGAGCCGACGTTCGGCCAGGACGACCGCACCTTCGTCGAGCTCGTCGGCCTGATCCGCGAGCTGACGGAGCAGGGCGTGACCGTCATGTCCATCACCCACGACGAGGCGTTCATCGCCTCGCTGGGCGACCACGTCGAGCGCGTCCTCGCACGCTCGGACGCGGAGGAGGGCCGATGAACTTGCTGCGCGGCATCAACCCCGTCACCCGCATCCTCGGCCTGGTGCTTCTGACCACGCCGCTGATGTTCACTATCGACTGGGTCTCCGCCACCTTCGTACTCGCGTTCACGCTGCTCATGGTGCCCGTGTGCGGGCTGGGCTACGGCCGCTTCTGCAAACGCGCGCTGCCGATCCTGCTCATCGCGCCGCTGGCGGGCATCCCCATGGCGCTCTACGGCCAGGCGGGCGGGGACACCTACCTCGAGTGGGGGCTTGTGCACGTCACCGAGCTGTCGGTGTCGTTGGCGTGGGCCGTGATCTTGCGCGTGCTCGCGATCGCCCTGCCAGTGGTGCTGCTGTCTGCGGACGTGGACCCCACCGACCTCGGCGACGGGCTCGCGCAGGTGCTGCACCTGCCGGAACGCTTCGTCATCGGCACCGTCGCAGCGCTTCGCATGCTCACCCTGCTTCGCGACGACCTCGACGCCATGCGCCGCTCCCGCCGCGCCCGCGGAATCGCCGACCAGGGCAAAATCAAGTACTGGTTCTCGCTGTCGTTTGGCCTGCTGGTGATGTCGCTGCGCCGCGCCGGCAAGCTCGCCACCGCCATGGAAGCGCGCGGCTTCGGCGGGCCGAACAAGCGATCTTGGGCGCGCGAATCCACGCTGCACTCCCGCGACTGGGTAGTTAAGGCCGCCTGCCTCGCCGTCGCGCTCGCCGCGCTCGCGCTCGCGTGGGCGACCGGCTACCTTCGCCCGGTGTGGGCGGTGCGATGACGTACACCCTGCTTATCGACGGCCCCTCGGGCTCCGGCAAAACCACCCTCGCTAACCAAATCGGCGCCGCCCTCGGCATCCGGGTGGTGCACCTGGACGACTTCTACCCCGGCTGGGGCGGGCTCGCCGAGGGCGCCCGGATGGTCGCCGACGACGTCCTTCACCCGGTGGCGCCCGGGTTCTGGCGCTGGGACTGGGAGCAGGATAGACGCGCGGAATGGGTGCCGTTGGTGCCCGGCGCGGATCTCGTGGTGGAGGGGGTTGGCGCGGTGACGGAGGCGTCGATAAGCAAGGCGAAAGCGCGCGGCGACGTGGACACGCTGCGGGTTGTCGCGGACGCCAGAACCCGAAAAGCCCGGGCCCTGAAGCGGGACCCGGGCTACGCGCCCTGGTGGGACATGTGGGCCGAGCAGGAGAAGCTCCAGCCCGCAATCCCCGTGGACGTGGAGGTTAGGAGGGTGTGACCTCCTCCGGCTTGTACACCGTGCGCTCGCGCGCACGCTCCGCGTCCGGATCGGGGATCGGAATCGCCGACAACAACGCCTTGGTGTAGGGGTGCTGCGGGTTGTCGAAGACGTCGTCGGTTTCGCCGAACTCCACGAAGTCGCCCTTGTACATCACCGCCACACGGTCCGACAGGTGGCGCACCACCGACAGGTCGTGGGCGACAAACAGGTAGGACAGGCCCAGCTTGCGCTTGAGCGAATCCAGCAGGTTGATCACGCCGGCCTGGATGGACACGTCGAGGGCGGAGACCGGCTCGTCCAACACGATCACCGACGGGTTGGTCGCCAACGCGCGGGCGAGGCCGATGCGCTGGCGCTGGCCGCCGGAGAAGTGGCCGGGGAAGCGGTCGATCTGCTTCGCGTCCAGGCCCACCGTGCGCATCAGTTCGGAGATGCGGGCGTCCTTGTCGCCCTCGTAGCCGAGGGCGTCCAGCGGCTCTTGGATGATCTCTTTCACAGTCATGCGCGGGTTGAGCGAGCTCATCGGGTCCTGGAAGACCATCTGGATGTTTTTGCGTGCTTCGCGGCGCTGCGCGGAGTTCATCTTCGCCGCGTCCTGGCCGCAGATGACAATGCGGGAATCCGCCTCCGGCTCGAGGTTCATGATCTCCAGCAGCGTGGTGGTCTTGCCCGAGCCCGACTCGCCCACGATGGCCATGCACTCGCCGGCGCGCACGTCGAATGAGATGTTCTTCACGGCCTCCACGGTGCCGATGCGGCGCTTGACCAACGCGCCCTTTGTCAGCGGGAAGGCGCGGTAGAGGTTCTCCACCTCGAGGGTGACCTCGCGGTCCTCGCGCGGGATGCCCGCGTACTTGTTCTCCGGCAGCTTCGGGGCCGGGAAGAGCGGCTTGCCGTCGATTTTTCCCTCCATGATCTCATCGCGGCGGATGCAGGCGACCAGGTGTTCATCGTCGTCGCCCTTGTCCGGGACCAGGGCCGGCTCTTTGGCCAAGCACTCGTCTACGGCGATGGGGCAGCGGGGTGCGAACTGGCAGCGGTCGGCGACGTCGATGAGCATCGGCGGGTTGCCGTCGATGTACGTCAGCGGTTCGTTGGACGGCTGGTCCACGCGCGGGGTGGAGCCCAACAAGCCCACGGAGTACGGCATCTTCGGGTTGCTGAAGAGCTCGTGCACCTCGGTGCGCTCGACGGGGCGGCCGCCGTACATCACCAGCACGTCGTCCGCGGTGCCGGCGACGACACCCATGTCGTGGGTGATCATGATGCAAGCCGCGCCCGTTTCGCGCTGCGCCTTCTTAATCACCTCGAGGATCTGCGCCTGGATGGTCACGTCCAGCGCGGTGGTCGGCTCGTCGGCGATGAGCACCTTCGGGTTGTTCGCGATGGCGATCGCGATGACCACGCGCTGTCGCATGCCGCCGGAGAACTCGTGCGGAAAGGAGCGCAGGCGCTTCTTCGGCTCCGGGATGCCCACGAGGTCCAGCAGCTCTGCGGCGCGGTCCATCGCCTTGGACTTGGAGACGTTGTTGTGCGCCTGGATGGCCTCCACCAGCTGGGTGCCGATGTCGTAGACCGGGGTCAGCGCGGACAGCGGGTCCTGGAAGATCATGCCGATGCCGTTGCCGCGGATCTTGGACATCGCGGCGTCGGACTTGCCCAGCAGCTCGTCGCCGCCGAACTTCACCGACCCGGTGACCTTCGCGTACTCCGGGAGCAGCCCCATCACCGCAAGCGAGGTGACGGACTTGCCGGAGCCGGACTCGCCCACGATGCCGAGGGTGCGTCCGGGGTAGAGGTCGAAGTCCACGCCGCGCACCGCCCGCACCACGCCTGCCTCCGAGGGGAAGGAGACGTGGAGGTCACGCACGGCAAGCACCGGGTCGCCCGTAGGCGCGGGCGCCGGGCCGCCGAAGCCTGTGCCGCCGGGGTTGTGGATGCTGGTTGTCATGCTGCGGAACCTCCGGAATTCGAGTTCGGGTCAAGCGCGTCGCGCAGGCCGTCTGCGATAAACGCCATGGACACGGTGAGCAGGGTCAGGATCAGGGCCGGGAAGTAGAACTGCCACGGTGCGGTGATCAGCGTCGACGTGCCCGTCTGCAGCAGCGTGCCGAGGGAGACGTCGGGAAGCTTCACGCCCAGGCCGAGGAAGGACAGGGCGGTCTCCGACATGATGGTGGAGACGATGCCGAGCATGAGCTGGATGATCAACAGCGACGCGACGTTCGGGATGACGTGGCGCACGATGGTCTGCGGGCGGGAGACACCCATGAACTTCGCGGCGCGCACGTAGTCGTTTTCGCGGATGGACAACGATAGCGACCAGATCACACGCGCCGAGTACATCCAACCGAACGCGATGAGCACGACGGTGAGCACCTTCCAGTCGCCGCCCGAGCCGGAGACCAGCAGGGCGATGATGAGGAAGGTCGGCACGGCCAGCAGGAAGTGGATGACAGCCAGGACAACCTTTTCCACGCTGCCGCCGTAGAGCGCCGCGCCGGCGCCGACGATCGCGGAGATGATGGTGGTGGCAATGGATGCGGGGACAGCAATCGTCAGCGAGCGGCCCAGGCCGTGGACGACTTGGGCGAACAGGTCGTTGCCGGAATCCGTCGTGCCGAACCAGTGCTCTGACGACGGCGGCACGGACAGGTTCAGAAAGTCCGGATCCTGGTAGTTCCACGGGCTGAGGAACTTGCCAAAGACAGCGAGCAGGACGAGCAGGAAGAAAATGATCAGACCGATCACCGCCGCCTTGTTGCGCATGAAGCGGCGGAAGTAGATCTTCGACTTTCGCGTCGCGCGCATCGTCCGTTGGTCGTCGATGCTGTTGCCCTGCTTCGGGGTTGGTGGGGGAGTATCGCGCTCCGCGCTTCTCACGCCGTCGGCCTGGCGGCCGGTCTCGGAGATAGCGGTGAGGTCGTTGAGCGGCATGTTCGCGTGCATGCCCAGTTTGGTCGAGCTGTGCGCCCGGGGGTCCTTCAATTTGCGGGATACGCCGCTGGAGGTATTCGGTGCCATGATCGGTGCTCCTTAGCTCACGCGCACGCGCGGGTCGAGGGCGACGACGATGAGGTCCGCCAGGATGGCGGAGACAGCTGTCATGGCGGCGCCGAACGCGGCCACGACGACGACCCCGTGGACGTCGTTACGCGCAATGGTCTGGATGAAGTACTGGCCCATGCCTTGCCAGGCGAAGATGCGCTCCGTCATCACCGCGCCGGTGAAGATGCCGGGCACGGAAAACGCCACGGAAGTCGCCACCGGGATCAAGGAGGTGCGCAATGCGTGACGACGCACCGCTTTCGCCTTGGTCAGTCCCTTCGCGCGAGCCGTACGCACGTAGTCAGCATTCAGGTTGTCGAGCAACAACGTGCGCTGCATGAAGTGGTAGCCAGCGTACGAAATGATCAACAGCGACAGGGTGGGCAGCACCAGGTGCTGGGCGTAATCCACCATCTTCGCACCGAATCCTTCAACGCCCGGGGAGGAGGCGCCGGTGACGTAGAAGATGCGCTTGCCGGTCCACTCGTTGACCTTGAGGCCGAACCACACCACGGCGATGGACGCCACAACCACGTGAATGTTCATGGTGATAATCGAGATGCCCTGCCACACGCGGTCGGCGCGCTTGTACTGGCGCGAAGCGGTGTACACGCCGAGGGCCACGCCGATGAGGATGGACAGCAACGTGGCAAACAGCGTCAGCTGGGCAGAAACCCAGATGCGGTAGGAGACCTGCTCGTTCACCGAGTCGCCGAGCGGGGATTTGCCCCAGTCCCAGCGTGTGAGGATGCCGGTCAGCCATGTCCACCAACGCTCAATGAGCGGGGTGTTCGGGCTCAGGTTCAACGGCTCGAGCAAAGCGTCGATTTGGTCTTCGGGCAGGGGAGGGCGGCGACCGAAGTAGTTGGCTCGCGGATCAAGGAAAAAGCTAGCGAGGAAGTAGGTCAGGTTAGTGGCCAAGAAAACAATCAGGCCCCAACTCAGCGTCTTCCTGAACAGGTATCGAAACATGTGGTCTCTCAGTTCCGGTGTCAGCGGGTGTGCAGGAGGTGTTCGGCGATGCAAGTGCGGAAGCCCGCCCAACGCTCACGCTGGGCGGGCTCACACTCATCGCGGGTGTTTCACCAGTTCGTAGGCGGGGGACTTACTTTGCCCAGCCCACGTTTTCGATCGGCAGGACTGCGAACGAGTTGGCACCGTAGTTGGCCAGCCCCTTCTTCACAGCCACGATCTCGGGGCCGTTCGCGTACGGCATGATGCCGAACTGCTCCAGAGCTTCCTTCTCCAGTTCGTTGGCGCGCTTGATCTGCTCGTCTGCATCCGGGATCTGCTGCAGCTCCTCGATCTGCTTGTCCATCTCCGGCGTGCCGGTGCCGGATTTATTCAGCTCAGAGTCCGACGCGTAGATCTGGCCGAAGTAGGCCACACCGAACGGGTCCGAGGAGCTGAAGCCGGACATGAACAGGTCGAAGTCGCGCTCAGCGGTGACCTTGGAGAAGTCGGAGCTCGGGCGCTCCTCCACCTGGACGTCGATGCCGATGTTGCGGAGCATTGCCTGCAGGGCGGAGGTGGTGGCCTGAACCATCGGGGAGTCGCCGAGGGTGACGTAACGCACCGACAGCGGGTTCGCCTCGTCGTAGCCAGCTTCCTTCAGCAGCTCCTTCGCCTTCTCCGGGTCGTACTGGACAACCTCGCCGAAGTTGTCCTCGTAGCCGTCCTGGGTCTGGAACAGGTTGAACGAGCCCGGCAGGTCCTCGGTGTAGCCCAGGCCCTGGAAGCGGATCGCGGCCAGCTGCTCGCGGTCAATGCCTCGCATGATGGCCTCGCGCACCTTGATGTCTTCCAGGCCCGGGGCGGTGGAGTTGATGGTCATGAGGTAGGTCGACGGGCGCAGCGCGGTGCGGATCTCCACCGCGTCGCCCATCTCCTTCGCGGTAGCCAGACGGTCGCGGGTGCCGACGCCGGTGGCGTCGAGCTCACCTGCACGGAACGCGTTCAGGGACGCCTGATCCTCCATCTGGCGGTAGGTGATCTTGTCCAGCTTCGGCTTCTCGCCCCACCAATTCTCGTTGGGCACGAAGGAGGCGGTGCCGCCTTCAAAGTCGACGTTTTCCACCTTGAACGGGCCTGCGCCCCACTCGGGGTGGACCTGCTTGAGGTAGGCGTTCATGAAGGTGTCGGCGTCCTTGACCTGCGGCGGAACCAGGGAGTCGAAGAGGCCTTCCCACCATGGGTATGCCTGCTTGAAGGTGACTACGGCCTGCTTGTCGTCCTCGCCGCGCTCCACGGACTCGATCAGCTCGTAGCCGTCGGTGGAGTTAACTTGGACGTCCGGGTTGCTGCCGTTGTTGAACTTCCAGGTGTTCTCGTAGGCAGTCCAGTCGATCGGGGTGCCGTCGTTGTAGTTGGCTTCCGGGTTGATGGTGTAGGTGACCACGGTCTTGCCGTCGACGGTCTCATCCTGGACGTCGGTGAGGTACGCCGGGTTCGGGTGGTAGGTGCCGTCACCGTCGAAAAGCGAAAGCACCGGGTTGTACTTCGTCCACAGAGAACGGGTGTACAGGTTCATGTTCGCGTGGAACATATTCTGCTGCTCGGCGATCTCGGTGATCGCGAGCGTGAGTTCGCCGCCGTCCTGGATCTGGTCGCGCTCGAGCGGGTTGTAGTCGCCCGCGGCGTTGACTTCGAGCTTCTCGCCGTTGTCGCCGGACTTGTCAGCCTGGGTGTTTGCGGTGTCCTGGCCGCCACCTGCGGCAGTTCCCTCGGAGTTTCCGTCCGAGGAGCAGGAGGCGAGGACGAGGGAGATGGAGGAGAGGCCGGCGAGAGCCGCGACGCGGAGGCGTTTGCTCATGGTCAGTTCCTTTCGTAGGTCGTCCGTTCGCAGTGTGCTTTGCGACGGTTGCCCAAGGCGGGCAATGGTGCCGGAAGTATCCGGCGGCCCCTGCACACGACACCGTTTTGGTAAACACGACGTGAATCAGGTTGAACACAACGTACCGCACGTGTCACCTAGTTCACATTGCTTTGGGAAAGTATTTTGCGTTTTATGCCCAGTGATTTTTCAGCGAATTTGAATGGTCCTGTAAATTCGCACGTCAATCGTTGTATTTGTTCGAAATCGAGATAGCTGCTCGGTTATAGAAAAAGTGAATGATATTTGCGCAACGTAAAAACCCCACCCGTCGCAGCGGCGGGTGGGGTTAACGGAAGGTGAATTAACTGGCCGGTGTCAGCTCCACGTTGTCGGCCCATGTCAGTTCGATGCCTTGGGCGCGCAGCCATTCCATGGCGTCGTCGCCGTGGCGGGTGATGCCTTCGACGGCGGCCAGCGTGACGTCGATAGCCTTCTCCGCGTCCTCGGCGGTGATGAAACCTGCGGAGGTGGCGGCGGCGAGCTCGTCGATGTCGAGAACATCGATGGGGTTGCCGGTCAGCGACACCAGGTCGACGTAGAGGTCGCGGGTGCTCCACACCTCACCGTCGACGTCGATGTCGGCGACGTCGAAGTAGAAGTCCTGCTCCCGCTCGGCGCCCTCGCGGTAGTGGAAGATGTTGGCGCGCAGCCCGAGCTCCGGCAGTAGCCAGCTCTCCAGGTAGCCGAACTCCGGGTGATCCGCGCCGCGGCCCATGTAAAGGCCGAAGTCGGTGACGCGGAACGTGTCCACCTCGCGCAAGAAGCCCTTCGGGTCGGTGTTGATGTTCGCTGCGGTGTCGAACGTCTCCTGCTTCACGGGGTGTAGATCGGCGGCCATGGGGTTACCTCACGTCAATCGATGCGGCGGTCGGTGCGAAGGGGCAGACCTTGTCGACGGTGCGCACACTCCCGTCAACGACTGCCAGAACCCGCCCAGAGCCCGTGTCCGCGGTCGCGGACAGGGTGGCCGGTCCTGTCGGGTTAATCCCGTTGTTGCCCAACGGCGTTACGCCAGTGCGGAAGTTCGCCAGGTTGATCCAGTACACCTTCATGCCGCCCTGCTCCTTCGCGGCCGCGGGGGTGCCCAGTGCGGTGAAGACGAAGGTGGTCTGGCCGGCCTTCGCACCCGGGGCGGGGGACTCGGCGGGTCCGGGCACCGCGATCGCGGAGGCGGTGGAGTGCAGCCCCTTGCCGATGCAGTTGCCGGAGACGGTGGGCCAGTAGAACTGGGTGAACCGTGGGGCATCGGCAGGCAGTGGCGGGCCGCCGATCTCGTCGCCACCCGCGTAGAACTGCACCGCGGTGCGCAGCGCGTTGCCCACCTTTTGCGGGACGTGAGGCTGATCTGCGAACGCGTTGACGCGCGCGACGGTCTCGGGCGTCGGCCGGCCCAGCGGGTCGAGGAACGAGGACTGCGCAGAGGCAGTTTGCTTAGCGACGCCTCCGGTCACCAGCAAACCGGCAGCGCACACCGCCGCAACGACGGTCCTGGAGAGTGAAAGATAGTTGTGCACTTGCGCCACATTAGTCACATCCGTAACAACGTCAAGCGGAACTGGGGTATTACTGTGGGAACCGTGCGCGCGCATCGCCCCGGTTTGCTGGCGGGATAATGCGATTCAGTGCAGGCGGGAGTATCGTTTAGGCGTTATTTCCGCCAACGCAAAGGATCTATCTCTGTGTCGCACCCTGAATTTCGCAACGTAGCCATCGTCGCCCACGTCGACCACGGTAAAACCACCCTGGTCAACGCCATGCTGGAACAATCCGGCGTGTTCGGTGACCACGGCGAACACGGCGACCGCGTGATGGACTCCGGCGAGCTCGAGTCCGAGCGCGGCATCACCATCCTGGCCAAGAACACCGCCATCCGCCGCGCCGGCAAGGGCAAGGACGGCGCGGACCTAGTCATCAACGTCATTGACACCCCGGGCCACGCCGACTTCGGCGGCGAGGTCGAGCGCGGCCTGTCCATGGTCGACGGCGTTGTCTTGCTTATCGACGCATCCGAAGGCCCGCTGCCGCAAACCCGCTTCGTGCTCGGCAAGGCACTCGAAGCCAAGAAGCCGGTCATCATCTGCGTGAACAAGACCGACCGCCCGGACGCCCGCATCGACGAGGTCGTCGAAGAAGCCCAGGACCTGCTCCTCGAGCTCGGCGCCGGCCTGGAGGACCCGGAAGCCGCAGAGGCCGCAGAGAACCTGCTCGAGCTGCCGGTGCTCTACACGTCCGGTCGCGCCGGCCGCGCCTCCCTGGAAAACCCGGGCAACGGCAACCTGCCGGACAACGAGGACCTGCAGCCGCTGTTCGACGTCATCTACGACGTGCTGCCGGAGCCGTCCGCAGAGATCGACGCGCCGTTCCAGGCGCAGGTGACCAACCTGGACTCGTCCTCCTTCCTGGGCCGTATCGGCCTGATCCGCGTGTTCAAGGGCTCCGTGAAGAAGGGCCAGACCGTCGCCTGGGTCCACTACGATTCCGAGGGCAACCAGCAGGTCAAAAACGTCAAGATCGCGGAGCTTCTGGTCACCGAGGGCCTGGACCGCGTACCGGCCACCGGCGACGTGGTTGCAGGCGACATCGCCGCCGTCTCCGGCGTCGAGGACATCATGATCGGCGACACCCTCTGCGATCCGGAAAACGTCGAGCCGCTGCCGCGCATTGCCATCGACGACCCGGCGATCTCCATGACCATCGGCGTGAACACCTCCCCGATGGCCGGCCGCAACGGCGGTGACAAGCTCACCGCCCGCATGGTCAAGGCCCGCCTGGATCAGGAGCTGATCGGTAACGTCTCCATCAAGGTGCTGCCCACCGAGCGTCCTGACGCATGGGAGGTGCAGGGCCGCGGCGAGATGGCCCTGACCGTGCTCATCGAGACCATGCGTCGCGAGGGCTTCGAGCTGACCGTGGGCAAGCCGCAGGTGGTGACCAAGGAGGTCGACGGCAAGACCTACGAGCCGTACGACCACATGATCATCGACGTGCCCGCCGAGCACCAGGGTGCCGTCACCCAGCTGATGGCCAACCGCAAGGGCCAAATGACCTCTATGGGCAACGCCGGCTCCGGCGACTGGGTGCGCATGGAGTTCGACGTGCCGTCGCGAGGCCTGATCGGCTTCCGCACCACCTTCCTCACCGAGACCCGCGGCGCCGGCATCGCCAACTCGTACTCCATCGAGCACCGCCCGTGGGCCGGCGAGATCAAGGGCCGCCCGACCGGCTCCCTGGTCGCCGACCGCTCCGGCCAGGTCACCGCCTACGCGCTGCAGCAGCTGGCAGACCGCGGCGACTTCTTCGTCGAGCCGGGCGCGGACGCCTACGAAGGCATGGTCGTCGGCGCGAACTCCCGCGACGAGGACATGGACGTCAACATCACCAAGGAGAAGAAGCTGACCAACATGCGCGCCGCCTCCGCGGACGCCACCGTCACGCTGCAGAAGGCACGCACCCTGTCTCTGGACGAGGCCATCGAGTTCTGCGACGACGACGAGTGCGTCGAGGTCGCACCCGAGGCGATGCGCGTGCGCAAGATCATCCTCAACGCCACCGAGCGCGGCCGCGCCCGCTCCCGCGCAAAGCAGAAGAACAGCTAGCCTGTTCTTCCATGCACCCAAGTAGAACGCGCCGCCCAGCCACCCGTGCTGCGGCGGCGTTTTCCGTGCTCTGCCTCGTGGCGTCGTGCGCGGCCAACCCCGGCCCGCCGCCGCTGGTGGAACCGGAGGACCGCCCGGATGCCGTCTCCGAGCGAGACGCCGAGAACGGCGACTCAGACAGCGCTAACGGCGCAAACAACGCCGAGGAGCAGCGCACCGACCAGGAACCCGCCAATGGACGTCCGCAGGCGCAGATCGGCGTCGACCCCGTACGCGCGGGGTTCAACCCGCACCTGGTCGGCGACGAGTCCGCCGTGGTGCGCGGCATTGCAGACCTTGTCCTGCCCAGCGCGTTCCAAGCGGACGGCGCGAAGGACCCGAACCTGCTCGTCGGGGCGTCGGTGCTGCCGACGTCCCCGGACGCGTTCACGGTCCGGTACGTCATCGCGCCGAACGCCCAGTGGTCCGACGGCACCCCGATCACCGGCGCGGACTTCGCCTACCTGTGGCGGGGCATGACAAAAACCGCCGGCGTGGTGGACCCGGCAGCGTACCGCGCGGTGTCGAACGTGCGCGTCAGTGGCCCCGGCGGCAAGGTCGTGGACGTGGATTTCGCGCAGCCGGTGGCGGATTGGAAGGTGCTGTTCCGGCATCTTTTGCCGTCGCACTTACTCGCCGCGGACGCCACCGATTTCGCTTACGCGCTGCGCAACACTGTCCCCGCCTCCGCTGGCCGTTACCTCGTGCGCAGCGTGGACCGCGCGCACGGCACCGTCACGCTGAACCGCAACGACAGGTTCTGGGGGCCGGACCCGGCGCCGATTGACATTCTCACTCTCGCCGCGGCGCGCGACACCACCCAGGTGGCGGACCAGCTGCGCAGCGGCCAGCTCGCGTTCGTGGACATGGTGCCGCAGGACACCACCGAGGATGTTCTCGGGCTCATCCCGGGTGCGGACACCCGTACGTTTGCGGGCACCCGCACCCTCGGCGTGACGCTTTCGGCCACCAGCGGGCTTTCGGCACAGGCGCGCGCGGAGGTGCGATCGCTTATCGACGTCCCCCTGCTCGCCCACATCGCCGCCCGCCGCAGCACCAACGTTCACGCCGCGGCACCCACCGAACCGGGCTCGCTGGCGCTGCTGCACGCACTGGCCGCGGACGGCAAGGTGCTACGCGTGGCCGCCGACGCCGCGGACCCGGCGGCTACCGCGGCCGCGCGTTCGCTGGTGGATTTGCTGGACGCCGCCGGCGTGCCCGCACGGATCGTGGCTAACGAGCTGCCCGCCATCGCCGCGCGCAGCTTGCCTGCGGGCGAGGTGGACGTTGTGGTGCACTGGCGAAACGATGGCGACTCCGCAGACACCTTGGCCAGCCGCATCGCGTGTCCCACGGAGACCGGCCGCGCCGGAAACCTCGCCGGCTTTTGTTCGGCGGCCGGCGACGAGTTGGCCCACGCAATCCTCGCCGGAGAGATTCCGCCCGCCGCCGCAGCTGAGCGCGCCGCGGCGATTGAGCACCGCGAAGCGCTCTGGGTGCCCCTGCTGCACGAAACACGCCTGGCCGCCACCGCTGGCGGGGTGCGCGCAGCCGGCACGCAGCCGGGTCAGTGGCCTGGCGGGTTGTCGTCGGCAGGCAAGTGGAAGCTAGCCGATACAGTGAAGCGGCGATCAAAAATTCAGGAGGTTCCATGACCACTCGAGACCTTTCCGGCTACCGCGTTGTCGCCGTGCACGCCCACCCGGACGACGAAGCAATCACCACCGCCGGCGCCCTCGCAGACCTTTCCGCCCGCGGCGCGGACGTGCTGGTGGTTACCTGCACCCTCGGCGAAGAAGGCGAGGTCATCGGCGAGCCTTACCAGCACCTCGTGGTGGACGAAGCGGACCAGCTCGGGGGTTTCCGCATCCAGGAGCTGCGGCGCTCCCTGGACGCGATCGGTGCGCGCGGGCAGTTCCTCGGCGGCGCCGGCCGCTTCCGTGATTCCGGCATGGCGGGCTCGCCAGCGAGCCGGAATCCGCGGGCGTTTGTGAATTCGGGCGACGTGGCCGTCGAGAAGCTTGCTGCCATCTTCGAAGCGGAAAAGCCGCACCTTGTGCTCACCTACGGCCCCGACGGCGGCTACGGCCACCCGGACCACATCCGCGCCCACGAGATCACCCACGCCGCCGCCGAGCGCGTGGATGTCCCGCGAATTATGTGGGCGGTGCGCCTGGCCGAGGAGACCGCCGCACTCATGCCCGCCGAGGCCCCCGAGGGCTGGCGCCTGCCCGAAGACGGCGAGCTCGACGGCGTGGAATCCTCCGACGTCCGCGTCGAGCTCAACGACGCCGCCTACAGCGCCAAGGTGGAGGCGATGCGCGCGCACGCCACCCAGCTGTGGATCGCGGACGGGCGCACCACCGACGTGAACCCGCACGCCGCGCTTGCCGCGGGCCCGGTGGTCTACTACGCGCTGTCCAACCTGATCATCCAGCCGATCCAGCGCGTCGAGCACTACCAGTTGGGCGCGGGGCTTCCGCTTCACGACGACACTTCGCTGCTCGCCGGGATCGCGCGATGACCCAACCCGTAGTGCGCGACGACTTCTCTAGGGGCGAAGCCGTGGCCGGTTTAGTGTGGCTCAGCGTCGGCGCACTGGTCTCGCTCGCGCTGGAAGTGGTCTACCTCAACTGGATCTGGGCGGTGGTGGCGCTGCTGTTTAACGCGGTGCTGACGAAGACGGCGCGACTGTGGTCCGAAACCTGGGCGCTCGCGCCGCTGGGGGTGTGGGGATGCGCGTTTTTCATTTCACTGGCCGTGCTCCCGCCAACCGGCTGGTCGTTGGTGCTCTTTGTCGCCGGCATAGTGGGTGGCGTTTGGCCCATGGTTCGACGGAAGTGACATACTGTTTGCCATGACTTACGTGATTGCTCAACCGTGCGTCGATGTCATGGACCGCGGCTGCGTTGAAGAGTGCCCCGTCGACTGCATCTACGAGGGCAAGCGCATGCTCTACATCCACCCCGACGAGTGCGTCGACTGCGGCGCCTGCGAGCCGGCATGCCCGGTCGAGGCCATCTTCTACGAGGACGACACTCCCGACGAGTGGAGCGAGTACTACGACGCCAACGTCGGCTTCTTCGACGAGCTCGGCTCCCCGGGCGGCGCCGCCAAGACCGGCCCGCAGGACTTCGACCACCCGTTCGTGGCCGCCCTGCCGCCGCAGAACCAGGACTAGGCCCTTGGCTCCCACTCCACTCGGATCGCGGCTGCCGGACTTTCCCTGGGACACCATCGCGGATGTGCGTGAGCGCGCCGCCGCGCACGACGGCGGGCTGATCGACCTGTCCGTCGGCGGCCCCGTCGACCCGGTCGCGCCGTCGATCCAACTCGCGCTGACCGAGGCCGCCGCGGCCCCCGGCTACCCGCAGACCGCCGGCACGCCCGAACTGCGCGCCACCATCGTCTCCTCGCTTGCGCGCCGCTTCGGCATCGCGGGGCTGTCCGAGCGCTCCGTGCTGCCCGTGATCGGCCTGAAGGAGGCCGTGGCCTGGCTGCCCACGCTGTTGGGCCTGCGCGGCGCGAAGGTGGTCATCCCGGAGGTCGCGTACCCCACCTACGAAGTCGGCGCCCTGATGGCGGACTGCGAAGTCGTGCGTTGCGACGACCCCGCGGCCGCCCCGCGCGACGCCTCGCTAGTCTTCGTCAACTCCCCGTCGAACCCGACCGGGGCAGTGGCGTCCGCGGAGCAGCTGCGTGCGTGGGTGGAGTTCTCCCGTGACACCGGCGCGATCATCGCCTCCGACGAGTGCTACCTCTACCTCGGCTGGTCCGCCGAGCCGGTGTCCATCCTGCACCCGTCCGTCACCGGCGGCGACAACACCGGGCTCCTCGCCCTGCATTCGCTGTCAAAGACGTCCAACCTGGCATCCTATCGCGCCGGCACCATCTCCGGCGACGAGGAGCTGGTGCAGGAGCTGCTTCTCGTGCGCAAGCACTCCGGCCTCATCGTGCCGGGCCCCATCCAGGCCGCCATGGTCGCGGCCCTCGGCGAGGACTTGCACGAGGAAATGCAGCGCTCCACCTACGCCACGCGCCGCGTCGAGCTCATGAAGGCGCTGCCGGAAGCTGGCTTTACTATCGACGACTCGGATGCCGGGTTGTACCTTTGGTGCCGTCGAGAAGCAATGAGCTCCCGCGAAATCCTGGAATGGCTCGCAGACCGCGGCATCCTGGCAGCCCCCGGCCACTTCTACGGGCCTGCCGGCGCGAACCACGTGCGCATCTCGCTGACCGCCACCGACGATCGCATCAGCGAAGCCGCCAAGCGCCTGATTTCTTAGCGTCGACCTCCCGCGACTACACTCACGTAAGTTTTGCGTACTTTTTCGAGGAGGTTGACCGTGACGCATGAGCACACCGCCGCCCCAGCCGGCGGGAGCACAGCGGTGCGATTCGTCGCCGGACTGCGCCAGTTTTTGCGCTTCGGCATCGTCGGCGGCTCCGGAGTGCTGGTCAACTTTGTCGTGTTCTACTTGGCCAACAAAGCCCTGGAAAACGGCCTTGACCTCCACGCCAACGACGTGTTGATGCAACTCGGCTCCACCCGCTGGAACGTGCGCTGGTACCACGTGATGTCCACGCTCGCGTTCGTGCTGGCGAACACCTGGAACTACCAGCTCAACCGCTCCTGGACCTTCCGCGGCGTGCACGCGCGCTCCTGGCTGCGCGGTTTCTTCCCGTTTTTGGCCACCGGCGCGCTCGCGTTCGCGGTGTCGCTGACCTGCATGACGCTTCTGATGAACCCCACCACGCCGATTGGCCTGCCGGACCACATCTTCGACGACTCCTCCGGGCTGCGCACCAAGTCCTACTGGGCGCAAGCCATTTCGACGTTCATTGCCATGCCGGTGAACTTCATCATCAACAAATTCTGGACCTTCGGAAAGTCAAAATCTTCCGTCTAGCTGGGGATTGTGAAATTCTCAGGAAAAGTTATCCACATTTTGGCACGGGTCTAGTGTCGGGTCTTGCGCGGTCGTAGCTTGTGTGCCATGACACCATTCCAAGAGTTCCTAGACACACAACCGACCATCCGCGTGCTTGAAGGCTTTGACAAGCGCGCCGCCATCGCCGCCGGCGTGATACCGAACCTGGCCAGCAAGTGGGAAGCCATCCACAAGCTCTATTTCGGCGCCACCCGGTGGACCAAACACCAACGCTTAGGCCGCAAAGCCGCCGAAGCCTTCCCGCTGAGTCAGCTGGTCTACATCGAAGACCGAGTAAAGAAGATCCCCAACGAAGCCGAGCGGTGGCGCGTGCGCCGCAAGCTGCTGGAAAAGTTCAGCACCCACCACGAGCTGAAAGCCAAAGCCGACCGGCTGATTCTCAAGCCGGCGCGGACCAAACCTAAGCTGCAGGTCACTTTTGGACGGTCGGTGCACGGCCGACGAACGATCCACATCACTGCCGACGAGCACGACGCCGCCGACATCGAGCACTACCTGCGCGAAGACCTCGCCCCGACAAAGCCGCCGGGGCCGCAGATGCTGCGAAGATTCTTAGATCTCGTCCGGGGCTGCGGCGGAGGCATACCCTTCGCCGTCCGACGCCCGATTGTGGTGGTGGGGCTGGACCAGCACGTGCAGATCCTCTCCGGCGACGGAGACGACGTGATCCTCGGGCTCACCGACGGCACGACCATCACCGGCGCCGAATACCTGGCATCGGAGCCCGAGCTCGCGGAAGTCGCGCTGTTCCACCCGACCGAAGGCGCGTTGAACCTGTACCAGACGCAGCGCTACGCCAACGACAAGCAGCGCGACCTCGCCCGGATGACGCTCACGGTGTGCCCGTGGCCGGGCTGCCGCCACGGCTCCGATGCCTGCGAGATCCACCATATGCAGTCGTGGGCCGAAGGCGGCGAGACGAACATGCGCAACCTCGTGCCAGTGTGCCGCTACCACAATCAGATTAACCACGACATCGCCTCGCACGCGAACAGGCGCGGCAGCGTCAAACGCGTCAAAGGAGTCCCGAGGTGGGTCTCACCGAACGGGATCCCGGCGGCGAACCGGTACCACCCCTACGGGGCGATGGAGGTACTGTTCGGCTCCGCCTCGTCTGGGGCGGGGAGGACGTAGCGGGCCAGCGTGTCCTCGTGGCCGCGCAGGCGCACCGGGTCGGGGAGAAGCCCGGCGAAGGTGTAGCCGGCTTTCTCGGCCGTGCGGCGCGAGGCGGCGTTGTTCACGGCGATGTGAAGTTCTAGCCGCCGCAGGCCTTGGGCGTGCGCGTGGGCGGCGACAAGTCGCAGCGCGCGGGCGGTGAGCCCCTGGCCGCGGGCCCATGGCGCGGTGTTGTATCCCAGTACACCGCCGGGGCGCAGCTCGATGTTGCCGCAGTAGCGGCCGTCGACCACGTAGGCCCACCTGTGGACGTCCTCGGGCGGCTCCGCCAGGAAATCGCCGGCGTGCTCGCCGGTGTACGGGTGGGGCACGGCGGTCCAACGCACCATGTCCGGGTCGTTGCAGGACGCGACGAGGTCGTCGCGGATCCCCGGCAGCGAGGGGACCTCGCGCCAGGGGAGCAGCGTCAGCTCCGCGTCACTGAGCGTGGGCATGTATCCCTTAGTTGGCATGCAGGGCTTCGTTGAGCTCGATGCCCTTTGCGGGCACCGCCTCGACGGAGCCGGAAACGGAGTTGCGGCGGAACTGCAGGCCGTTCGCACCGGAGAGCTCCAGGGCCTTGATCTCGGCACCGGGTTCCTTGCCCAGCGCTTCGGCCACCGGGGCAGTGAGCACCACCTTGGTGCCGGCGGTGACGTAGAGGCCGGCTTCGACGATGCAGTCGTCGCCGAGAGAGATGCCCACGCCGGCGTTGGCGCCGAGGAGGCAGCGCTCACCGAGCGAGATGACTTCCTTACCGCCGCCGGACAGGGTGCCCATGATGGAGGCGCCGCCGCCGATGTCGGTGCCGTCGCCGACGACAACGCCCGCCGAGATACGGCCTTCAACCATGGAGGCGCCGAGGGTGCCGGCGTTGAAGTTGACGAAGCCTTCGTGCATGACGGTGGTGCCTTCGGCGAGGTGGGCGCCGAGGCGGATGCGGTCGGCATCGCCGATGCGCACGCCGGACGGTACGACGTAGTCGACCATGCGCGGGAACTTGTCCACGGAGAACACCACGACCGGGCCCTTGGCGGCAAGACGGCCGCGGGTCATCTGGAAGTCGGAGACGGCGCAGGGGCCGTAGTTGGTCCACACCACGTTGGACAGCAGACCGAACACGCCGTCCATGTTGGCGCCGTGGGGGCGGATCAGACGGTGCGACAGCAGGTGCAGGCGCAGGTAGACGTCGTAGGCGTCCACGGCTGGCTCGGCCAGGTCCTTGATTGCCGTTTCCACGGCCACACGCGCCACGCCGCGCGCCTCGTCGGGGCCGACGAGGTCTTCGAAGCGGGCGTCGGGCTCTGCCAACCGACGCGTCCCGGTTTCCTCAACCGGCTCATCTACTAACGGGGCGGGGTACCAGACGTCAAGCACGGTGCCGTCGTGGGTGATGGTGGCGACGCCGCGCGCGATAGCGGAAGTTGGGGAATTCATGCCAGTCACCTTACGGCACCCCGGTCACGGGTGAGGAAGGACATGGCAATCAGGATCAGCGACAGGATGGTGACGCTGATGACCTGGGAGCGCGAAGCGTCGTCGAAAAGCATGAGCACCGTCAGCCCCAGCAGCGCCGCCAGGGTCACCCACGGCACCCACGACGCTCCACGCACACGCACCGCAGAGGAGCTGATCCGCGGGTGGAGCTTGATAAAGCTCAGGGTGATCATGATCCAGGTGACGATGAGGCAGCCGCCGGTGGCGGACATGATGAAGTCGATCATCCCCGGCGGGTTCCACCACTGCAGACCCACGGCCACGAATGCGAAGAACACGGAGATGAGCACGGAGTTGCGCGGCACTCCGGCGGCGTTGGTGCGCGCCATCCACGCTGGCGCGTCGCCCTCGAGCGCCTGCTGGTAGCCCAGGCGCGAGGTGCCGTAGATCTGCGCGTTGAACGCGGACAACAGCGCGAGCACGATCACGACCTCCATGAACCTGGCTGCGCCCGGGATGTTGGCCATTTCCAAAACGGCGGTGAAGGGGGAGTCGGCGGCGGAGTCCGCGCCGTCGATCGCCGTGTACGGCAGCAGCAGGATGATCACGGTCACGGAGCCGATGTAAAACAGCGCGATGCGCCAGATAATGGAATTGACGGCGCGCTTGACGTTGTCGGAGGGGTTTTCGGACTCGGCCGCAGCGATGGTGACCACTTCGATGCCGCCGAACGCGAACGCCACTGCAAGCAGGCCTGCGGCGATGCCGGCGATGCCGTTGGGGGCGAAGCCGGATTCGCGCACGTTGCCGAAGCCGACGAACCCGCTCGCAGGCAGCACGCCGGACCACAGCAGCACGCCGATGACCAAGAATCCCAGGATGACGGCGATTTTGATCATGGCGAACCAGTACTCGAACTCGCCGAAGCCTTTGACTTGCGCGAGGTTCACGGCGGTGAGCACGACCACGACGATGAGGCCTGGCACCCATTGCGGCACGCCGAACCAGCCGGCCATCATGGCGGAGGCGCCGGTGAGTTCGGCGCCGCACGCCATGATCAGCAGGAAGTAGTAGATCCAGCCGAGCAGAAATCCGGCCCAGTGGCCGAACGCCATGCGCCCGTAGGTGGCAAAGGAGCCGGAGGAGGGGTGCGCGGCGGCCATTTCGCCGAGCATGCGCATCACGGCGATGACGATCAGCCCGGCGATTGCGTAGGCGATGAGGATCGCGGGCCCGGCGGCGCGGATGCCCACGCCGACGCCGAGGAACAGCCCGGCGCCCACGGCGGTGCCGAGCCCCATGAGGGTGAGGTGCCGCGATTTCAGGCCGGAGCCGAGATCGCTGTTGCTTGTCGACGTCCTTCCGGCCATCACCCGACCGCCTTCTTTTGCACGTTTTGGTGGATGACGCCGGCGATGGCGATGACGCCGACGACGACGGTGACGGCGAGCATCTGGAAGCGCCCGTCCGAGTCGGCCAGCATCAGCGCGATGACGCCCGCGGCGAGCGCGATCATGACCCACGGCAGGACAGCCGGCGCCCACATGCGCACCTCGGTGATTTCACCGGTGGCGACGAGCTTCGGGTGGAGCCGCACGAACGACAGGGCGACGACGATCCACAGCACGATCAAGCAGCCGCCGACCGCGTTGAGCAAAAATGCCAGCAGGCCCGGCGGGTTCCAGTACTGCAGGGCCACGGCGGCGAAGCCGAAGACGACGGAGACCACCACGGCGCGCATGGGCACGCCGCGGGCGTCGGTGCGGGCGAAGGAGGCGGGGGCGTCGCCGCGCACTGCGAGGTTTTGCAGGAAACGCGAGGAGCCGTAGATCTGGGTGTTGCAGGCGGACAGCAGCGCCACGACGATGACGGCCTCCATGATGCCCACCGCGCCCGGGATGTTGGCTAGCTCGAGCACGGCGGTGAAGGGGGAGTCGGCGGCGGAGTCGGCCCCGCCGATCTGGTCGAACGGCAGAAGCAGCACGATCAGCAGCACGGAGCCGATGTAGAACACGGAGATGCGCCAGATGATCGAGCGGATGGCGGAGTGCACGCCCGCCTGCGGGTCCTCGGATTCGGCGGCGGCGACGGTGACCAGCTCAATGCCGCCGAACGCGAACGCCACGGCCAGCAGCGCGGTGGCGACGCCGGACAAGCCGTTGGGCA
This sequence comes from Corynebacterium pilbarense, assembly GCF_026930265.1. Lineage (NCBI taxonomy): Bacteria > Bacillati > Actinomycetota > Actinomycetes > Mycobacteriales > Corynebacteriaceae > Corynebacterium > Corynebacterium pilbarense. The sequence continues at coordinate 149,368 of NZ_JANRML010000003.1, read as the reverse complement.
TGAAGCCGACTTCGCTGACGTTTTCCAGCCCGACGAAATCGCCGGCGGGCAGCAGCCCGAGCCACAGTGCGACGCCGATGATCAAAAAGGCGACGATGACGGCGACCTTGATCAGGGCGAACCAGAATTCGAACTCGCCGAAGTTTTTCACGGCGGAGAAGTTGATCACGGTAAAACCCATGATGGCCACGAGCGCCGGGATCCACGGCGAGATGCCGAACCACGCAGCGACGATCGCGGAGGCGCCGGTGATTTCCACGGCCATGATCATGATCATCATGAACCAGTACAGCCAGCCGATGGTGAACCCGGCCCACGGGCCGAACGCCTGGGCGGCATAGGTGGAGAAGGTGCCGGAGGACGGCCTGGCGGCGACCATCTCGGCGAGCATCTGCATGAAGCAGACGGTGATGAATCCGGCGATGACGTACGCGATGAGCACGGCCGGCCCGGCGGCTGCGATACCCACGCCGGTGCCCAGAAACAGGCCGGCGCCGATGGCGGAGCCGAGGCCCATCATGGTCAGGTGGCGTGTTTTCAGCCCGCGGGCGAGCGCGGTGGATTCCGCGACGGGGGAAACTGGTGTCGACATGTCGAACACCTTAAACGCAAGCTATTGCGTCAAGGGCAATATATTCCGCAACTTTTCGCTAATCGACGCCTAAAGTGCGCCGCCGCACCACCGGCGAGGTGGAAAACGGTTCGCGTTCGATGCGAAGATCCGCGCGCCCGGCGATGGTCCGCGCGGGCACCTGGGTACCGGTTTCCACGTCGAAGACCATGGTTTCCGGTTCGAGCATGACGTTGACTCCGATTTCGCACCGGTCGCCTAGATCCACCCCGATCACGCCGGCAGACGGGTGCAGCCGGCAGTCCCGCCCGACCCGCATCGGTGCACGCTCAAACTCGTTGACCCGTGATGCCATCAGCGCCGATGACAGCGACAGATCGGTCCCGCCGCCGACCACCACGAACGACGACAGCCGCCCCTCAATCCGCGCAGGTCCCAGCGAGCCGGCGTTGAAGGAGACGTAGCCTTCGCGCATCACCGAAGTTCCCTCGGCCAGGTACGCCCCGAGCCGCACGCGCTCGGCTTCGGCGATGGTCACCCCGGACGGCACGACGTAGTCCACCATGCGCGGCAGCCGGTCGATGCCGTAGACGTGGATCAGCCCACGCGCCCGCAGGTTGGTGCGCACGGTTTCGAAGTTGTCCGCCAGGCACGGGCCTTTGTTGGTCCACACCACCGGCTGCAGCAGCTCCAGCGCGCCGGCCATGTTGATCGTCAGCGGCTCCACCATGCGATGCGAAAGCAGATGCAGGCGCAAAAACACGTCGTGCGCATCGATGGGTGGTGCGTCCAAGTCCGCGATGACGGTGCGCACCGGCACGAGTTCCACCAGCCGGTCGTGGTCTGCGCCAATAAGTTTCAGAAACTTCGGGCTGAGTTCGTGGGCGGAGACGCGGTGGGTGCCGGAGGTGCCGTCGATAGGCAGTAGCTCCGGCGACGGGAACCAGGTGTCCAGCACGGTGCCGTTCATGGCGATGTTGGCGATTCCGACGGCGCGCGCTCCTTGAGACATGCCTGCGAGTCTAAACGTAGGATCGCCGTGTGACTTCCTTAGATCTCTTCGCCGACCCAATTGCACTTTCCGCGGCGCTCGTGGACATCGAGTCGCCCTCGCACCACGAGGAGGCGATCGCGGACGCCGTCGAGGGCGCACTTCGCGGCCTCAAGCACGCGGAGGTTGAGCGCTTCGGCAACACGGTGGTGGCGCGCACGAACTTCGGGCTGGGTTCAAGGGTGGTCCTGGCCGGGCACATCGACACCGTCCCGCTCGCGGACAACACGCCGCATCGGCTCACAAGCTCGCCGACGGGTGAGACGGTCTTGCACGGCTGCGGGTCCGTCGACATGAAATCCGGCATGGCCTGCTACCTGGCAGCCTTCGCGCGCCTGGCTGAGCCGGGCAAGTCGGACCACGACCTGACCGTCATCGCCTACGAGGGCGAGGAGGTCGCGCAGGAGTACAACGGCCTGTACCACCTGGAGCGCGACCACCCGGAGTGGCTCGAGGGCGACATCGCGCTGCTCGGCGAGCCGTCCGGCGCCATCATCGAGGCTGGCTGCCAGGGCACCATCCGCGTGTTCGTGGACGCACACGGCACCCGCGCGCACTCCGCGCGAAGCTGGCTCGGCCACAACGCCGCGCACGATCTGGCCGGTGTGCTCACGCGCATCGCCGCCTACGAACCGCGCGCCGTGGAGATCGACGGCTGCGAGTATCGCGAGGGCCTCAACGTGGTGGGCCTGGAGGGCTTCGTGGCCACCAACACCATCCCGGATCACGCGCGGCTGATCGTGAACTTCCGCTACGCGCCGGACCGCTCCGTGGAGGAGGCCAAGGCCCACTTGGAGGAAGCGCTTTCGCTTGACGACGGGCTCACGCTGACCTACGACGACATCGCGCCGGGCGCACTTCCCGGCCTGGGCGACCCGGTCGCCGCCGGCCTAGTCAAGGCTGTGGGCGGGAATTTCCGCGCGAAGTTCGGATGGACGGATGTCGCGCGCTTTTCTAGCCTGGGTGTTCCCGCGGTCAATTTCGGCCCCGGCGACCCTGGTTTTGCCCACAAGAAGGACGAGCAGTGCCCGACGGACCAGATCACGCAGGTCTTCGAGCAGCTGATGTCGTACCTGAGCTTCAACGAAAGCGAGTAGTCAGTGGCCCCGCTGAACATCCCCCGTCCGGAGCGCGACCGGAAGCTGCGCGGCCCGATCGCGCTGCGCGGTTCGGACCACCAGGCGTCCACCTTTGACCAGCGCCTGCTTGAGGCGTTCGGGCACGCGGACAGCCAGTGGCGCCACGAGGACCCGTGGCGCGTGATGCGCATCCAGAGCGAGTTCGTCGCGGGCTTCGACGCGCTTTCGGAGATGCCGAAGGCCGTCACCGTGTTCGGCTCGGCGCGCCTGGGGGAGGGCACGGACGAGTACCAGCTGTCCTACGACGTGGGCCGGGCGCTGGTGGAGGCCGGCTACGCGGTGATCACCGGCGGCGGCCCGGGCTTGATGGAGGGCCCGAACCGCGGGGCGCACAACGCCGACGGCCTGTCGGTGGGCCTGGGCATTGAGCTGCCGTTCGAGCAGGGTTTGAACGACTGGGTGGATCTGGGCTTAAACTTCCGCTATTTCTTCGCCCGCAAGACCATGTTTTTGAAGTACTCGCAGGCGTTTATCGCCCTGCCGGGCGGCTTCGGCACGATGGACGAGGTCTTCGAGGTGCTGTGCATGGTGCAAACCGGCAAGGTGACCAACTTCCCGATTGTGCTGATGGGCACCGAGTTTTGGTCTGGGCTGGTGGCTTGGATTGAGGAGCAGCTGCTGGGCCGCGGGCTGATTTCGCCGGGGGACGAGAAGCTGTTTTTGGTCACCGACTCGGTGGACGAGGCGGTGGCGCACATCGTGGAGACGCACAAGGTGATGACGGATCAGCGCCTCAAGGATGACTAAGCAGCTCGCCGAGGTGATGGCGATTGTCAACCGCACACCCGACTCGTTTTACGACAAAGGCGCGACGTTCGCTTCCGAGAAAGCCCTTTTGCGTATCGACGGCGCCGTGTCCGCCGGCGCCAGCATCATCGACGTCGGCGGGGTCAAAGCAGGTCCCGGCGACGACGTGGACGTGGCCGAGGAGATCGACCGCGTCGTGCCGCTGATCGCCGCCGCGCGCGGGCGCCACCCCGATGTGACGTTGAGCGTAGACACGTGGCGCGCGCCGGTGGCCGAGGCTGCGATCGCCGCCGGCGCGGACCTGATCAACGACACGTGGGCCGGTTTTGACCCGGAGCTGGTGGAGGTCGCCGGCCACCACCGGGTGGGCTACGTCTGCTCGCACACCGGCGGGATCACGCCGCGCACCCGCCCGCACCGGGTGCATTACGACGACGTGGTCGCCGACGTCATCGCCGAGACCACGGCGCTGGCGGAGCGCGCGGCGTCGCTGGGCGTGCCGGAAAAGCGCATCTTCATCGACCCGACCCACGATTTTGGCAAGAACACCTACCACGGCCTGGAGCTTTTGCGCCGCGTGGACGAGCTGGTGGGCACCGGCTGGCCGGTGCTGATGGCGCTGTCGAACAAGGACTTCGTCGGCGAGACGCTTCACCGCGGGCTTTTCGGCGCGGACATCACCGAGCGCGTCCCCGGCACCCTCGCCGCCACCGCGTGGGCGGCCGCGCGCGGGGTGGCGGCGTTCCGCGTGCACGAGGTCGAGGCCACGTTGGACGTGATCCGCATGACCGCCGCGATCCAGGGCGAGATGGCCCCGCTTAACACCGTGCGAGGGCTCGCGTGAGGGTCAGCGTGGTCATCCCGGCGTTGAATGAGGAAGTGACGGTGGCGGGGGTCGTCGAGAAGTGTTTGGCATCGAGTGCCGACGAGGTGCTGGTGATCGACCCGGACTCCACCGACGCCACCGCCGCCCGCGCCGCAGCCGCGGGCGCGAGGGTGGTGCCGTGGCGCGAGGTGGACCCGCGCGAGCCGTGGGAGGGCAAGGGCGAGGCCCTGTGGCGCGGCGTGAAGGCGGCCGCCGGTGACGTCGTGGTCTTCGTGGACGCGGACGTGACCTCGCTTAAGCCGTGGTGGGTCGACGCACTCGCCGAGCCGTTGTCGGATCCGGGCATCCACCTGGTCAAAGCCTCCTACGAGCGCGCCCGCGCCGGTGGCCGTGTGACCGAACTGACCGCCAAGCCGCTGTTGCGCGCACTGTTCCCGCAGCTCGCGCACATCCGCCAGCCGCTCGCCGGCGAGTACGCCATCCGCCGCTCGACCGCGCTGCGGGTGCCGTTCGTCGCAGGCTACGGCGTCGAGGCTGGTTTGCTCATCGACGTCGCCTCCGCCCACACCCCCGCCTCCATCGCGCAGGCCGAGCTGAGCCCGCGCACGCACCGCAACCGCCCGCTGACGCAACTGGGGCCCATGGCGGACGTGGTCTCCCGCACGATCCTGGCGCGCGCCGGGGTGGGCGAAATACAGGTCCGCGAGCGCCCCGCCTGGGTGGACGGTTAAACTAACCGGCATGCTTTCCTGGATCGTGTTAATCCTCATCCTCGCGCTGCTGAGCATCATCGGCGTGCGCGTGTTCGCCTCCGTCTTCGGACGCGGCGAGGCACAACCGCCGATGCCGCCGACCGCCGACGTCAAGGAAGCCAACCGCCGCGCCGTAGAGGAGGGCAATTTCGGCGATATCCAGCTCGAGGTCGTGCACCGCGGCTACCGCATGGATCAGGTGGATGCGCTGCTGGAGCAGTTGGCTGGCGGCAACCTTGGGCCCGTCGAAAGGCAGGATGCTCAGGTAGAATCGTCTACGTCAACTATCGCGAAGTAAAAGGAGCGTAGACGAATGGCAGCAATGAAGCCGCGTACCGGCAGTGGCCCGATGGAAGCGGTGGAGGAGTCCCGCAAGATCGTGATGCGTATCCCGTCCGACGGCGGCGGCCGCCTCGTGGTGGAGCTGTCCAAGGAGGAGGCCGGCGAGCTCGGCCGACTGCTCACGGAGGCCGCAGAAGCCTAACGCGCCGAACGCGGTAGTATCGCCACATGCTCAACGACATTGTGGACGTGCTCGCCGACCCGGCAGACCTCACCCCGCTTCGGGGCGAAGACGATTTTTCCCGTCTCGTCTCCGAATCGGGGCATTCTTATGACGTGGCCAAGCAGGGCTACGTCACCCTCGCCGCCGGCAAGGGCATCGGGCACGAGGGTGACTCGCTGGAGATGGTCAACTCCCGCGAGACGTTTTTGTCCAACGGCCACTTCGCCCCGTTCGTGGAGGCTGTCTCCGACGCGCTCGCCGATGTTGTGGAGCGCGCCGCCGGCGACACCGAACACCCGGTGATCATGGAGGCCGGCGCCGGCACCGGCTACTACCTGGCCCACACCCTGGACCTGATCGCGGGCGCGCGCGGCGTCGGCCTGGATGTGTCCGTGCCGGCCGCGAAGCACCTGGCCAAGGCCCACCCGCGCGTGGGCGCTGTGGTGGCGGACGTGTGGGAGCAGCTGCCGATCCGCACCGGCTCCGTCCACGCGCTCGCCGTCGTGTTCGCGCCGCGCAACCCGGCCGAGTTCGCGCGCGTGCTTGTGGACGGTGGCGAGGCCGTCATGCTCGTCGCCGACCAGGGCCACCTGGATGAGCTGCGCGAGCCGCTGGGCATCCTCGGCGTCGAAGAAGGCAAGGTCGAGCGCCTCATCGCTCAGTCCGAGGGGCACTTGGTCCCGGCGGCGGATCCTGAGCTCATCGAGTTTCCAATGCTGCTGGAGCGCGACGCCATCGCCGCCCAGGTGGGCATGAGCCCGTCGGCGCGCCACCTGGATCGCGACACGCTTCAGGCCCGCCTGGCGGAGCTGCCGGAGCAGATGCGGGTCACCGCCCGTGCGCAGCTGATCCGCATGCGCAAAGCCTAAGCGTTAGCGCACGTAGCCGCGGCGCCACTCGGAGTGGATTTCCGCGCCGTTGTAGGCGCGGGTGCGGATGCCGGAGCAGCCGCCGTTGAGCCACACGCGCGAGGACATGACCACGCTGCCGCCGCCGGCGTAGACCTCGATGGTGGAGCCGTCGACGATGACGGTGATGTTGTCCTCGTCGTCGTCGTGGAGCTCGGCGCTGGCGGGGGAGCCGTCCTTGCGGTCGAGGACGATCTGGTCGCCGGAGTGGGTGATCTCTACGCCCGGTTCACCGTCGCCGTCGAGCACCTCCACGACGACGGAGGCTCCCGGCGCGACCTCGCAGAGCCCGGCCCACATGCGGGCGCGGTCGGTGCTGTCCACCGCGTCCGGAAGCCCCGGGGCGGGCACCTGGTAGAGGCGGCCGCCCTGCAGGGTGATGCGGCGCGGCAGGGTCAGGGCGTTGGCCCAGCCTTCGGCGTCCCAGTTGGGCTCTTGGGTGGGGTCGCCGGCGCGGTCGGTGTTGGTCATGAACCCGTAGAGGTAGGCGCGTTCGTACAGTTTCGCCGTTTCTGCCAGGTTGTAGGTGGTGTTGCGGGGGCGGGTGAAGTCGTGGCCGTGGTCGACGATGGTGAACGGTGTGTCCACGCGGAAGGTGTGGCCGCGCAGCTCGCCGACGGCGTAGACGGCGGTGTCTTTGCCGTCGCGCTCGAGGGTGACAAACAAAACGTCGCGGATCTGGCCGTCCACTTCGTCGCGCAGGCGCACGATGCGCGGGGCGACCAAGGAGGTGTCGAGGTCGAAGCCGGTGTCGCCTTCGAATTCGAGGACGCCTTCGAGCTTCCAGTCGCGGCCGTCATCGGAGGTGAGCACGACTGGCTTCGGCGCGGTTTCGGGGCCGGAGACGGCGAGCATGAGCCAGCCGTCGTGGGCGTCGTCGCGGTCGGTGTCGGCGTCCCAGTCGGGCACGACGCAGGGGGAGCGGAAGTTGCTCACGCCGGCGACGTCTTCGACCACGGCGCCGAGGCGGGCTGCGGCGCCGGAGACATCGAGGTCGGCGTCGTCGTCGAGGTCGGAGCACAGCTCGTCGACGTGGGGGACGTGCGCGACCTGGATGGTGTTGCCGGCGGCGGTGGCGGAGGTGAAGTACAGGTCCACCCCGTCGCCGGCGGCGGAGACACTGCCGGCGCGAACGGCGATTTCGCCGCCGACGGGCACGATGACGTCGTTGCAGTCGATCCAGCTAAACGCGTCTTCTGCGCTTTGCTGGTGGCCCCAGCGGCTTGGCGCGTCGGGGGTGGGGCGGTACTGGTAGAACATGTTCCACATGCGCTCGGCTGCCTTGCCGGTGCGGTAGATGCCAGCGGGGCCTTCGAGGATGCCGCGCTCGGCGGTGACGTGCAGTTCCGGACGGTAAACGGTCATCTGTTCAGCCCCTTGTAAATCTCTACGGTTTCTTGCGCAATGGTCGCCCAGGAAAAGTCGGTTTTGGCCCGCGTGAGCCCGGCCGCGCCCAGGGCGGCGGCGCGCTCGGCATCGCCTGCGACGGCGTTGACGGCTTCGGCCAAGGCGGCTTCGAAGCCCGCGGTGTCGGTGGCATCGTAGTCCACCAGCACGCCGGTTTCGCCGTCGACGACAACTTCCGGGATGCCGCCGACGCGCGAGGCTACCACGGCGGTCTCGCACGCCATCGCCTCGAGGTTGACAATGCCCAGGGGCTCGTAGATGGACGGGCAGACGAACACGTCTGCCAGCGAGTACACCTCGCGCACCTTTTCCGGCGGCATCATTTCCTGGATCCAGAACACGCCGTCGCGCGACGCCTTCAGCTTTTCGACGAGCCCTTCGGTCTCCGCCGCAATCTCCTTGGTGTCCGGGGCCCCAGCGCACAGGATGAGCTGGATGTCCTCGTCGAAGGATTGGGCGGCCTTGAGCAGGTGGGCCACGCCCTTTTGGCGTGTGATGCGGCCGACGAAGGCCACAACCGGCTTGTCCGGATCCACACCCAGCTCTTCGGCGATGGTGCCGGAGTCGGGGTACCACTTCTCCGGGTCGATGCCGTTGAGGACGGTGTGGACTTTAGTGTCGTAGATACGCGGGTAGGCGCGCAGAACCGCCTCCTTCATGCCAGCGGAGACCGCGATGACCGCATCGGCGTACTCGAAGGCGTTCTTCTCCGACCAGGAGGAAACGTTGTAGCCGCCGCCGAGTTGCTCGCGCTTCCACGGGCGGTCCGGCTCCAGGGAGTGGGCGGTGACCACGTGGGGGATTTCGTGCAGCTGGCCGGCCAGGTGCCCGCCGAGCCCCGCGTACCAGGTGTGGGAGTGCACCACGTCGAGCCCGGCGGCGGCGTCGGCCATGCGCAGGCCGGTGGACAGTGTTTTCATCGCCCCGTTGGCCTCCGCCAACGCGGGGTCGACGCCGTGCACGTAGACGCCTGCTGCGTCGCGCGGCGCGCCCATGCAATGCACGTCCACCTCGACGATGTCGCGCATGAAGCGCGTCAGCTCGGTGACGTGGACGCCGGCGCCGCCGTAGACCTCCGGTGGGTATTCGCGGGTGAACATTCCGACTTTCATGACCGCCGAGCCTACTTACCCGCGCGATTCCCTGCAGGGACCTGGATTTCTCATTAGCCTTGGAAGTATGAAAAGCCAGCCTCGGGTTCTCGCCATCGTCCTCGCCGGCGGTGAGGGCAAGCGTCTGTTTCCGTTGACCGCCGATCGTGCCAAGCCCGCCGTGCCGTTCGGCGGCAACTACCGTCTCATCGATTTTGTCCTGTCCAACCTGGTCAACGCGGGGTACATGCGTATCGCGGTGCTGACCCAGTACAAGTCGCACTCGCTGGACCGCCACGTTGCCACCGCGTGGAACGTCTCCGGCCCGACGCAGCAGTACATCGCCTCCGTGCCGGCGCAGCAGCGCCGCGGCAAGCGCTGGTATTCGGGCTCGGCGGACGCGATCGTGCAGTCGCTGAACTTGATCTACGACGACGCGCCGGACTACGTGCTGGTCTTCGGCGCGGACCACGTCTACCGCATGGACCCTTCGCAGATGGTGGAGGACCACATCGCCTCGGGCAAGGCCGCGACGGTGGCGGGCATCCGCGTGCCGCGCTCGGAAGCGCACGCGTTCGGCTGCATCCAGGCGGCAGACGACGGCACCATCACCGAGTTTTTGGAGAAGCCGTCGGACCCGCCGGGCACCCCCGACGACCCGGAGACCACGTTCGCGTCCATGGGCAACTACTGCTTCTCCACCGAGGCGCTGATCCAGGCGCTGTTGGAGGACGAGCAGAATGAGGATTCCGCCCACGACATGGGCGGCGACATCATCCCGTACTTCGTGGCCCAGGGCGAGGCGAACGTCTACGACTTCTCCCGCAACGAGGTCCCGGGCGCAACGGAGCGCGACCGAGGCTACTGGCGCGACGTGGGCACCGTGGACTCGTTCTACGAAGCCCACATGGACCTGATCTCCTCGCACCCGGTGTTTAACCTCTACAACAAGGCGTGGCCCATTCACGCCACGGATGAGGACAACCTGCCGCCGGCGAAGTTCGTCATGGGCGGCATCGCGCAGGAGTCCATCGTGGCGTCCGGCTCCATCATCTCGGGCGCGACGGTGCGCAACTCTGTGCTGTCTACCGACGTCCGCGTCGAGGAAGGCGCCACCGTGGAAGGCTCAGTGCTGATGCCGGGCGTGCGCGTGGGCAAGGGTGCGGTGGTGCGCCACTGCATCCTGGACAAAAACGTCTACGTCTCCGACGGGGAGATCATCGGGGTGGACTCCGAGCGTGACCGCGAGCGCTTCAACGTCTCCGACAGCGGCGTGGTGTGCGTGGGCAAAAACGAGGTGATTTAGCGCCGCTTGGTCAGAAGCGTCAGCCCGCCGTCGAGAGGCAGGCGCGCAATGGCGGCCTCTTCGAGCGCCAGCGTATCGACGAAAGCGTCCGCCTCCCTCGCCGCCTCAGTTTCGCGGTCGCGGCGGGTGGGGTCGGCCACGGTGCCGTCGAGAAGCGAGCCCGCGATGACGAGCGTGCCGCCGGGGGCGAGCAGGGGCCACGCGGCGTCGATGAGCGGGCGCAGCTCCACGGCCGAGACGTCGGCGTAGATGAGCTGGTAGGCGCCCGTTGCCAGCCGGCCCATCACATCGAGCGGGCGGGAGGTGAGGAAACGCACGCGCGACGGCGCGAAGCCCGCGGCGCGGAACGCCTCCTTGGCGCCTGCCTGCAGTGCCGCCTCCGGTTCGATGCAGGTCAGGGTGGCCTTCTCGCGCAGACCGGCGAGGATGTGCAGGCCCGCAACCCCCGCGGCCGGGGTCACCGCGACCGCGCCCTGGGCGGCCTCGTTGCCCGCCGCCAGCACGGACAGCAAATCGCCCACGATCTGGCTGGGAACCGGCACGCCGTTTTCCCCGGCGTCCTCGCGGGCGCGGGCGAGTGCTTCGCCCACCGCCTCCGGCAGGTGGTCCCGGCGGGAGTCGATGTAGGTGCTCAGTTGGGTAAACGCTGTCTCACTCACACCGGCAATCATAGCGGGGCGCATGTGCTCAGGGAGCTCACAGCAGGCGTGCTGGCATCTGGGAGGTTGATCTGCCAAACTACTTGCCATGACCACTGAGGAAAACCAGCTGTCCGGCACTGCCGCGTTCGACGCGGGCGAGGGGGCCATGCCCACCTGGTCGGAGCTGGTGCAGGAACACGCCGACAGCGTGTACCGCCTTGCCTACCGCCTGTCCGGCAACCAACACGACGCGGAAGACCTGACGCAGGAGACCTTCATGCGCGTGTTCCGGAGCCTGAAGAACTACCAGCCGGGCACCTTCGAGGGGTGGCTGCACCGCATCACCACCAACTTGTTTTTGGACATGGTGCGCCGCCGCGCGAAGATCCGCATGGAGGCGCTGCCGGAGGACTACGAGCGCGTGCCGGGCACCGACATGACGCCGGAGGAGGCCTACAACGTGGCCAACCTGGACCCGGCGCTGCAGCGCGCGCTGGATGATTTGGCGCCGGACTTCCGCGTCGCCGTCGTGCTTTGCGACGTCATGGGCATGACCTACGAGGAAATCGGCGACACCCTCGGCGTGAAGATGGGCACCGTGCGCTCGCGCATCCACCGCGGGCGCGCGCAGCTGCGCGAGTCGCTGGAGGCGCAGGCGCTTGACGACGCACACGCGAAGGAGCTCATCCGCACCCGCTAACCAAGCGACGTGATGATGTCCATGGCCAAACGCGAATTCAACTCCACCGACCACCTGAACCCGGAAGCGGTCGCCGCCTTCGTGGACGGCGAACTGTCTGATTCAGCGTTCCGCCGCGCCGCCCGCCACCTGACCGACTGCGACGAGTGCAGCGCCGAGGTCGACGCCCAGCGCCGCGCCGCGAACCGGCTGCGAGTGGTGGACAACTCGTGCGTGCACGCCCCGGCGTCGCTGGTGGAGCGCTTGGCCGGGATGAGCGCCGGGGACCTCGACAGGGTGGGCGAGGCGCCGGGCCCTCGCGGCCGGGTCAGGGACCTAGGCGCCAACCTCAGCTCCGCGCTGCAGTCGGCTTTGAGCGCGCTGAAGCGCCGCGGGGAGTAGGGTGTTGTAGGTGTTTTCCAACATCGGCTGGGGCGAGATTTTCTTCATCCTGATCATCGGGCTCATCGTGATCGGGCCCGAACGCCTGCCCGCCGTCGTGGAGGATGTGCGCGCGGCGATCTACGCCGCGAAGAAGGCCATCAACAACGCCAAGGCCGAGCTCAACGGGGAGCTGGAGGGCTTCGAGGAGTTTAAAAAGCCGATCAACACCGTGTCCCAGTACGCGTCGATGGGCCCGCGCCGCGCGATGGCGAAGGTGTTGTTCGAGGACGAGGCCGTGGACCCACGCGAGGCGAAACCCGAGCCCACCCGCTCGGGCCCGCGCCCCGCGGCGCAGGAGCCGCCGCGCCCGGAGCAGCCTGCACAGCCGGATCAGGCGGAGCGGCCGTCGAAAGGCAGGAGCTTCTCCTGGGAGGACGTTATTTAACCTGCGGGTTGAGGCTCTTACCGGCGAGGGATTCGCGGCGCACCTTCAACTGATCCGCGACCGCCTGGATGGCCTTGGCGGCGGGGGAGTCCGGCTCGGAGATGACGACGGGGGTGCCGGTGTCGCCGTGCTCGCGAAGCTGCGGATCCAGGGGGATGGAGCCGAGCAGCTTCACGTCGGAGTCCGTCAGCTGCGTTAGACGCTCGGCGACTTGCTCGCCGCCGCCCTCGCCGAAGATGTTCATCACGGTGCCGTCGGGCATGGTCATGCCTGCCATGTTCTCGATCACGCCGGCGATCTTCTGGTCCGTCTGCTGCGCGATCGTGCCGGCGCGCTCCGCCACCTCCGCCGCGGCGGCCTGCGGGGTGGTCACGATGAGCAACTCCGCGTTCGGCACCAGCTGCGCCACCGTGATGGCCACGTCGCCGGTTCCGGGCGGCAGGTCCATGAACAACACGTCCAGATCGCCCCAGTACACGTCGGCCAAAAACTGCTGGATCGCGCGGGTGAGCATTGGCCCGCGCCACACGATCGGCGCGTTGCCTTCCACGAACTGGCCCACGGAGATGTGGCGCACGCCGTGGGCAATCGGCGGCATGATCATCTCGTCGACCACAGTGGGGCCCTTGTCGTTCGAGCCCATCAGCCCGGGCACGGAGTGGCCATAGATGTCCGCGTCCACCACGCCGACGCTCAATCCCTGCGCGGCGAGGGCGGTGGCCAGGTTCACGGTCATGGAGGACTTGCCCACGCCGCCCTTGCCGGAGGCGACGGCGTAGATGCGGGTGCGCGTGTCCGGGTCCGCGAACGGGATCGCAGGCCCGGTCTGCTCGCCGCGCAGCTTCAACGCGAGCGCGCGGCGTTGCTCGTCGCTCATGGTGTGCAGCGTGACGGAGACGTCGCCGACGCCGTCGAGTTCTTCTAACACCGCGCGCGTGTTGCCCTCAATGGTGTCGCGCATGGGGCAGCCGGCGATGGTCAGGTAGATGCCCACGGCCACGTCCGCGCCGGTAATGCGCACGGATTCCACCATGCCCAGCTCGGTGATGGGCTTGCCAATCTCGGGGTCCTCCACGCGCTCGAGTGCCGCGAGGACGTCCTGCTCTGTGATTTTTTGTTCAGTAGCCATGTTGCCCTGCAGTATAACGGTGCCCCGCAGGCGAGCGGATACACTGGTGGGCATGACAAATCCCATGAGCAACTCTTCCCGTGTGCCCGCGCGCGAGGTTCCAACGGGCTGGCCTGTCGGCAGCTTTAAAACCTACGCGGAGGCGCAGGAGGCGGTGGATTCGCTATCTGACAAGGAGTTCCCGGTGGAGAAGCTGTCCATCGTGGGCGTGGATCTCATGCAGGTGGAGAAGATCACGGGCCGTTTGACCTGGGGCAAGGTGCTGGGCACCGGCGCGCTTTCCGGCCTGTGGATGGGCCTGTTCATCGGCCTGATCCTTTCGGTGTTCACCGAGCCGGGCTCGGGGTGGGTGACGTTTACCACCACGCTGGTCATCGGCGCGATCTTCGGCGTGATTTTCGCGGCGGTGGCCTACGCGTTCACGGGCGGCAAACGGGACTTCTCCTCGGCGACGACGATCGTGGCGGGCCGCTACGACGTGCTCTGCGAGCCGGATGCCGCCCCGCAGGCGCGCGACCTCATCGCGGGCCAGCTGCCTATCGACGACACGTCGCACCCCAACCCCGATGCATAAGCGCTACCGCGCCGCGGCGGCGCTTTCCGTGTGCGCTCTGGCGGTCTCCGGGGCGTTGTCCGGATGTTCTGCGCTTGGTCAGAAGAGCACGAGCAAGGAACCGATCGCGATCGGCATCGACGCCGAGGACCCGGAGCAGCGCGTCCTGGGCGAGATTTACAGCCGCGTGCTGCAGCAGCTGGGTAGGCCCACCAGCGTGACCGCGGCCGATTTCTCCGCTGGCGACACGCTGCGGGTGATCAAGGAAACCCCGGTGGACTTCGTGGTGACATGCACCGGCCGCCTCGTCGAAGAAACCGACGTGGAGGCCGCCAAGCGCCTGAAGACGGAGGCGAAGGACGCACCGGCCGGGTTCTCGGACGTGGTCTACGACCAAGCCATCGCTGGCCTGCCCAGCACCCTGCGGACCGTGGACCCCTCGCCGGCGCAAAGCTGCGGCCGCTCGGGCGATTTGCCGCAGAACATCATCCCGCTATTCGACAAGTCCGGCTTCGACCGCGGCGAGATCAACCGCCTGAACTTCATCACCCGCGTCATCTCCACCAAGTCGCTGGAGGAGATGGTCGAAGACATCGAGGGCGGCGCCGACGTCCAGGACACGCTGGCGGCGTGGATGATGGAAAACGCCCACATCAACATCTACGACGACGAGCTGCCAGAGGCGGACGAGGACGGGGCAGCGGCGGGCGATTCCGCAGACAGCGCCGGCGCGCGCTAGAAAGACCCCAGATACGAGGAAGGGCCCCGGGATACCCCGGGGCCCTAACGCTTGTGGGGGAGCACCGGTGGCGCTCCCGTCGTCAAGCTACTTTGCAAATGCCTCCTCGAGCAGCTGCTTCTCCTCCTGCTGGTGCACCTTGGCCACACCGGTTGCGGTGGTGGACTGGGCGCGGCGGGACACGCGGACCATCTCCGGCATGTCCGGGATCAGGGTGCGCAGGTGCTCGTTGTAGAACGGCCATGCGCCCTGGTTTGCCGGCTCGTCCTGAACCCAGCGGATCTCCTTGGCGTTCGGGTAGTTCTTGAACGCGTCCGCGAGGCGGTTGAACGGGATCGGGTGGAGCATCTCAACGCGGATGATCGCGATGTCGTCGCGGCCGTCCTTCTCCTTCTTCTTGGCCAGCTCCCAGTAGATCTTGCCGGAGCACAGCATGATCGTGGTGACCTTGTCGGTGTCGCCGACGACCTTGTTGCCGCGCTCGACGAAGTTCGGGTCGTCGATGACGGACTGGAAGCGGTCCACCTCGATGAAGTCAGCCGGCTGCGAGACAGCCGCCTTGTTGCGCAGCATCGACTTCGGGGTGAAGACAACCAACGGGCGCTTCATCTCGCCGAGAGCCTGGCGGCGCAGCAGGTGGAAGTGGTTTGCCGGGGTGGACGGCTGGGCAATGGTCATCGAACCTTCTGCCACGAGCTGCAGGTAGCGCTCAATGCGGGCCGAGGAGTGGTCCGGGCCCTGACCCTCGTAGCCGTGCGGCAGCAGCGTGATCAGCGAGGACAGCTCGCCCCACTTGGTCTCGGAGGAGGACAGGTACTCGTCGATGATGGTCTGTGCGCCGTTGGCGAAGTCGCCGAACTGCGCCTCCCAAGCCACCACGGCGTCCTTGTTGCCCAGGGTGTAGCCGTACTCGAAGCCCATGCCCGCGTACTCGGTCAGGGCGGAGTTGAACACCTGGAAGTGACCGCCGTTGTCGGCCTCTTGCGCGTTGTGGTCCAGCGGGTTGTACGGCTCGGCGTTATCCGGGTTGTACAGCACCGCGTGGCGCTGGGTGAAGGTGCCGCGCTGGGAGTCCTCGCCTGCGAGGCGGACAAACTTGCCCTGCTCCGCCAGGGAACCGAAGGCGAGCAGCTCGCCCCAGCCCCAGTCGATGTCGCCGTCGGTGAACGAGCCGCCGCGCTTCTTCAGCACGGACTTCAGGCGCTTGTTCGGCGTGAAGTCCTCCGGCAGGTTCGCGAACGCGTCGGCGAGGCGCTTGAACTGGTCCTCGGAGATGTTCGTGTCCAGGCCGCGGGTGAGCTCCTGCGACTCGGTGATGCCGGTCTGCTCGCTCGGCTGGCCCTTCTCCGCCTTGACGTCGGAGAAGACGGAATCCAGCTGGTCGTGGAAGTCCTGCGCTGCCTTCTCGGCGTCTTCCTCGGTGATGTCGCCGCGGCCGATGAGGTCCTGGGTGTAGCGGGTGCGCACCGACGGGTGCGACTGGATGCGGTCGTACATGACCGGCTGGGTCACCGTCGGGTCGTCGGCCTCGTTGTGGCCGCGCAGGCGGTAGCAGATCAGGTCGATGAAGACATCCTTGCCAAACTCGCGGCGGTACTCGGTGGCCAGCTGGGCAACCCAGGCGGCGGCCTCCGGGTCGTCGCCGTTGACGTGGAACACCGGGCAGTCGAAGCCCTTGGCCAGGTCGGTGGCGTAGTAGGAGGAACGGCCGGAGTCCGGGGTGGTGGTGAAGCCGATCTGGTTGTTCACCACGATGTGGATGGTGCCGCCGACGGTGTAGCCCGGCAGGCGGGACAGGTTCAGCGTCTCCTGAACGATGCCCAGGCCGGTGAAGGAAGCGTCGCCGTGCAGCATCAGCGGCACGACCGGGTGGTCCTCGCGGCCCTTGGCAAACTTGATCTGGTCTTCCTTGGCGCGTGCCATGCCCACCAGGACCGGGTCCACGGCCTCGAGGTGGGACGGGTTGGCGGCCAGGGATACCTTGATCTCGCCGTCGCCGAACATCTGGATGTGCTCGCCCTCGAAGCCGAGGTGGTACTTCACGTCGCCGGAGCCGCCCTGCTGGGCTGCACGCACGTTGCCCTCAAACTCGTTGAAGATGGTGGCGACCGGCTTGCCCACGATGTTGAACAGCACATTCAGGCGGCCGCGGTGCGGCATGCCGACGACGACCTCTTCCAGGCCCTGGCCAGCCGCGGTGTCGATGATGGCGTCCATCAGCGGGATCAGGGTCTCGGCGCCCTCGAGGGAGAAGCGCTTCTGGCCGAGGTACTTGGTCTGCAGGAAGTTCTCGAACGCCTCGGCGGCGTTGAGCTTCTGCAGGATGTACTTCTGCTCGGGGCCGGTCGGCTTGGGCATGCCGGCCTCGACGCGGTCGCGCAGCCACTCGCGCTCGTCGCGGTCCATGATGTGGGAGTACTCGGTGCCCACCTTCAGGGTGTAGGCGGCGCGCAGGCGGGTCATGACCTCGCGCAGGGTCATCTGCTCCTTGCCGCCGAAGCCGCCGACGTGGAAGACGCGGTCCAGGTCCCACAGGGTCAGGCCGTGGGTCTCCATCAGCAGGTCGCGGGAGTCCGGCTTGGGCAGGCCCGGCTGGTGCCAGTGCAGCGGGTTGGTGTCGGCGATGAGGTGGCCGCGGGAGCGGTACGCCTCGATCAGCTGCATGACGCGGGTGTCCTTGTTGATGCCGGTGTTCGGCTCGTCCTGTGCCCAGCGCAGCGGCGCGAACGGGATGTGCAGGGAGCGGAAGATCTCGTCCCAGAACTTGTCGTCGATGAGCAGCTGGGAGATGTCGCGCAGGAACTCGCCGGATTCCGCGCCCTGGATGACGCGGTGGTCGTAGGTGGAGGTCAGGGTGACCAGCTTGCCCACGCCGAGCTCGGCGAGGCGGTCCTCGGAAGCGCCGGCGAACTCTGCCGGGTAGTCCATTGCGCCGACGCCGACGATGGTGCCCTGGCCCTTGGTCAGGCGCGGGATGGAGTGGCGGGTGCCGATGCCGCCCGGGTTGGTCAGCTGGATGGTCACGCCGGAGAAGTCGTCCATGGTGAGCTTGCCGTCGCGGGCGCGGGCGACGATGTCCTCGTACGCGTCGACGAACTCGTTGAAGGACTTGGTCTCGCACTCCTTGATGGCGGCGACGACCAGGGAGCGGGAGCCGTTCTTGCCCGGCAGGTCGATGGCCAGGCCGAGGTTGATGTGCTCCGGCTGCACTGCGAAGGACTTGTTGCCGTCCTCCTTGTAGTTCTTGTTCATGTCCGGGTGCAGCTTGGTGGCCAGGACGATGGCGTAGCCCAGGATGTGGGTGAAGGAGACCTTGCCGCCGCGGGTGCGCTTGAGGTGGTCGTTGATCAGCGCGCGGTTTTCAAACATGAGCTTGACCGGCATGTCGCGCACGGTGGTCGCGGTCGGCACCTCGAGCGACTCGTTCATGTTCTTGGCAATGGCCTTGAAAGCGCCCTTGAGCTGGAACTCGCCGGGCTCGGCTTCGATCTGGTTGACCTTGTCCAGCGGGGAAGCCTTCGCTGCGGCGGCGGGGCGCTTCGGCTTCGCTGCCACCTTGGCGGCTGCCTCGTCCACCTTGGTCTCGCGGCCGTCCTGGCTCGGGGCACCGGTGGAGCGTGCGACCTTCGGGTCGGTCTTCGAGGTGCTTGCGCTCTCATCGGAAGGGGTGACGCTGGGGGTGCCCTTCGCGGTCTTCGGAGCGCCCTTGTTCTCGAAGAGTTCGCGCCATTCGGCGTCCATCGAGTTCGGGTCGTCCTTGTACTGCTGGAACATCTCGTCAACCAGCCAGCTGTTCTGGCCGAACGTGTTTTCGCTGCTCACGGCAGGTTCTCGCCTTCCTTCTGGGTTGTGTTCGCGGAACGTTTCTTTGACTGTAATCGTCGGCGCTGGTAGAGCGCTAACTTGGGTTGTTCCTCTCCACGGGGGCCTTGTGTTTCACCCCCGTTATCGGTTAACAGCCCACATATGGGCATATCTTCCGCCTGCGGAGATGAGGTCCTCGTGGCAGCCGTCTTCAATGATACGTCCTTCATCAATCACGAGTATTCGGTCGGCGCGAGCGGCGGTGGCGAGCCGGTGCGCGACGACGACGGACGTGCGGCCATCCATCGCGCGATCGGACGCGTCGAGGACGGCGCGTTCGGTGGCGGGGTCGAGGGTGGCGGTGGCTTCGTCTAAAAGCAGCACCGCGGGCGTGAGCATCTCGGCGCGGGCGAGCGCGATGATTTGGCGCTGCCCGGAACTTAGGCCCCGGCCGCGTTCGCCGACCCGCGCGTTGAAGCCTCCGGGGATGGTGCCGATCACGCCGAGCGCGCCGATGCGCTCCACCGCGCCCTGCACTTCAGCGTCCGTGGCGTCGGCGGTGCCGTAGGCGATGTTGTCCGCGACGGTGCCGGGGAAGAGGTAGGACTCCTGCGGCACCTGCGCCAGCGCGCGCCGCCAATCCGCGAGCGGAAACTCGGCGATGTTCGTCCCCGAGGCACGCACGACACCGTCCACTGGGTCGTAGAAGCGGGCAAGCAGCTTGACGACGGTCGACTTGCCCGCGCCCGTCGGCCCAACCAACGCCACCGTGGAGCCGGGGGAGAGGGCAAGCTCCATGCCGTCGATGACGGGCTCTGAGTCCGGCGAGTAGCCGAAGGTGACGTCGTTAAGCGAAAGCTCCCCGGACGCCGCTGTGTGCGCACCGGGGCGGGTGCCCGTGTCGGGGACGGTGGTGCGCTCGGCGAGCAGTTCGCGGATGCGGTCGAAGCTGACGGTGGCTTGCTGCCAGGAGTCGAAGATTTGTCCCAGCTGCTGGATGGGGCCGTAGAGCTGGCTTAGGTACATGGTGAACGCGACGAGCACGCCGACCGACAGCGTGCCGTCCGCGATGCGGGTGGCGCCGACGCCGATGATCACCGCGGTCATGACCTGGGAGACGAACTGCATGCCCGGGAAGTACAGGCCCACCAGGCGCACAGAGTTCATGCGGATGCGGCGGTAGGTGTCACTCAGCTGCGTAAAACGCGACTCGAAGTGGTCTTGGGTGAGGTGGGTCTGGGTGACCCGGATGCCGCCGATGAGCTCGGCGAACTCGCCGTTGACCGCGGAGATCTGCGCGCGCGAGGCGGCGTAGAAGCGCTTGGAGAAGTGCCTGAAACCCCAGGTGGCCAGCGCGATCACCGGCACCGCGGCGAAGGCGACCAGGGCGAGCTGGCCGTCGGTGGCCACCAGCATCACCGTCACGCCGGCAAGCGAGCCGACGGCGACAATCGCCTGCGCCAGACCGGTTTGCAGGAAGCTGGACAACGTGTCGATGTCGGTGGTCATGCGCGTCATGATCTTGCCGGACAGTCGCGACTCGAAAAAGCTTAAGCCCAGCTGCTGCAGGTGCGCGTAGGAGCGCAGGCGCAGGCCGTAGAGGAGGCGCTCGCCGGAGCGCGAGGACAGTACCGTCATCACGGTCATGGACGCCCACGCCACCGCCACCACGGCCAACGCGATCAGCCCGGTGCGGATTAGGCTTTCCTGGTCCGAGCCGGCAATGCCGCGGTCCACGGCGGCGCGCACGAGGGTGGGAAACGCCAGGTCCGCAAGCACGCCGACGACCAGCAGGGCCACGGTGCCGGCGATGAGCCAGCGCACCGCACGAAACAGCTCGCGCACGTGGAAGTCGCGGGACGGGGTGCGCAGCTGCTCCAGGCGCTCTTCACTTAAGTCCGGCTGCTCGGTGGCCTCCGGGAGTTTTTCCACCCGTGCGAGCAGCTCCGGGGTGGCGTTGACCGTGGACGCGCGCCCGGTGGTGGGCACGATCACGCGTTCGCGCTCCGGCTCGGCCGCCTCGGGCCACAGCTCGGCGTGCGTCGGGGCCGCCGGCAGCCGCGCCGGCGTGTCGGCGGACATGGTGGCCAGGTACTCCGGGCTCTGCACAACCTCGTCGCGGCGGCCAAGCTTGACGACGGCTCCGTGGTCGACCACCGCCACAAAATCCGCATGATCCACCGTGGACTGCCGGTGCGCGACGGTGAGCACCGCGACGTTTTTGAGCTCCTTGCGCAGGTTGGCCAGGATGCGGGACTCGGTGACCGCGTCGATGGCGCTGGTGGCGTCGTCGAGCACGAGCACTTCGGGTTTCGCCATAAGCGCACGCGCCAGGGCGATGCGTTGGCGCTGCCCGCCGGATAAGGTCAGGCCGCGCTCGCCGACTTCGGTGTCATAGCCGTCGGGTAGATGCTCGATGAACTCGTCTGCGCAGGCTAGGCGCGCTGCCTCGCGCACGGCGCCGTCCAATTCTGCGGGCGGAAGGTCGGCACCCATGGCGATGTTCTCGCGCACGGACGAGGAGAACAAGAACGCCTCGTCGAACACGCACAGGACTTTCTGGCGTAAGGCGGCGGGGGAGGCGGAGCCGTCGAGAAGCTCGACGCTTCCGGAATCCGGCCGGTAGAAGCCGCCGGCGAGCTGGACGGCCATGGTTTTGCCCGCCCCGGGCGGGCCGACGAGCGCGACCGTCTCGCCCGGGCGCACGGTGAGCGAAAAGCCGTTGAGCACCGGGTTACCGCCGGTGGTAAAGCGCACGTTGTCGAAGCGCAGGCCCGTGCCCACTACGGGGCCGCTGGTGGCTTCGGTGGCGGGGGCGAGCCCCAGCACGTCGTCGAGGCGGTCAAACGAGCTCATTCCCATCTGCAGCCGCACGTACTGGTTGGTCAGCATGGACAGCATCGACGTCATGGAGGTCAGGTACGTCGTAAACGCCACGAACTGGCCGATGGTGATCTGCCCGCGGATAGCCAGCATGCCGCCGGCGATGATAGTGACCACCAGCGCGACCTTGGGCAGCTGGGACAGGATCGGTTGGAAACGCGCCGTGAGCTTCGCCGCACGCATCTTCACCGCGTACAGGTGGCGGCCCAGCTGGTCCAGCCGGTCGATCTCGCGCTGCTCTTGGCCGAACGCTTTGACCACGCGCACGCCGGAGACGGTCTGCTCCACGTGCTCCGCCAGTTCCGCGGTGGCGTGCTGGTTGACCCACGTGGCGGCGTAGAGCGTTTTGCGCGAGCGGTTGGCCTCCCACAGGATCAGCGGCAACAACGCCAGGGACATCAGTGTCAGCGGGACGTCCATGTACAGCATCACCGCAAGCGTGAGCACGAGTTGCACGGTGCGGGTGAGCATCATGGCCAGGGTGTCTAACACCATCTGGTACATGTTCAGATCCGAGATGGAGCGCGAGACGATCTGCCCGGTGACAATCTTGTCTTGGCCAGGACCGTCGAGGCGGTGCAGGGTGCGCAGGATCTCGGTGCGCAGCCAGTGTTGTGAGCTGGACGCCAGCCGGCCCGCCGTCACGCGGCGGGTGAAACTTAAGCCGTAGGTGGCTGCGGCGACGGCGACCATCAACCACGCCGTGCGCGTCACCGATCCCTCCGCGTTGCCGGTCGCGATGTCCACCGCGTGGCCTGTCAATGCCGGCACCGCCGTTTGGAACACTGCGGCGAGCGCGGCCGCGATGAACGCGGCTGCCGCAGGCGCGCGGTTGGCGCGGAGGGATCTGGTGAGCAGGGGGTTAATTGTCGCTGCCGTCCTTCTTGTCGTCCTTCTCGTTCTTGTCGTCCTTGAACTGGCGCAGGACCCAGGCCGCGAACTCTTTCGGGTTCAGGCTCAGGCCCTTGCCGTCTTCGTCGTCGCCGTCGTTGTCCTTCTCCGGCAGCGGGTTGGCAAAACCGGCCGGCACGGCGCCGAGGCCGGACTGCACGTTGCCGATCACGCCGTCAGCGAGCTTGCGGTTGGCAGTGGTGCCGGCGATTGCGCCGATACCCAGCGGCATGAGTTTGCCCAGCCACGCACGCCGCAGCGTCTTGCGCATGGAGCGCATGGCGATGCGCTCCAGCACGTTGTTCGTGTTCGCCAGCGTCGGACCGGAGAACTTTGCCAGGGTGGACTTGCCGGGGATTTTGCCGGCGTCGTCGCCGAGCATGGCGTCCACAATCGCCAGCCCCTTCGTGCCCATCAGCAGCGAGAGCACGAGCGCGCGGCGGCGCTCCGGGTCGGAGACGTCTTCGCCGCGCAGATAGGCGGACGCGACGGCGTAGAACGCGGCCAGGTCTAAAAACAGCACGGATTCGCCCGCGACTGCGGCCGCGCCAGAGAACAGGCCGATGCCGGGCACGGCGGCTGCGGCGCCCACGCCAGCGCCGGTGCCGGTGACGGTGTTTTTCAGGTGCTTGTCCATCAGCTTCTGAATCTCTGCCGGCGTGGCGTCCGGGTTCTGGCGGCGCAGCCAGTCCACGTAGGTGCGGATGGTGGAGGTCTGCAGCTGCACCGCCTTATCCACCGCGCCGATAAAGGCCCGCCCCAGCGGGCCGGCGTCCTTTTCCAGCTGCGTCGGGTCCTCGCGCAGCGCCTCCTCGATCTCCTGGCGCACGGCCAGGTCCTCGGACTTCTTCTTGGTGCCAAACATTGTGTGTTCTTTCGTTAATGGTCTGATTTACGACGATCCAGCATAGTTGGACTTCGCGCACATCCGTCTACGCTTGAGGCCATGACTGCCGCCGAGCACCCTGTCGCAGACACCACCGCGGGCAAGGTCCGCGGAGTGGTGGACGAGCGCTCCGGCATGCGCACCTGGCGCGGCGTGCCGTTCGGCGCATCCACCGCGAGCACCGGCCGCTTCCGCGCGCCCCAACCCGCCGAAAAGTGGCACGGGCTTTACGACGCCTCCCGGTTCGCCCCGCCAGCCATGCAAGGCACGTTCGGATGGCGCGACGTGGTCATCGGCACCGAGGACTGCCTCACCCTCGACATCGTGCGCCCGGACACGGACGAAGAACTGCCGGTGGTGGTCTACTTCCACGGCGGCACCTTCGTCACCGGCGCAAGCCACGAAAAGGTGCTGCAGGGGCACTTGCTCGCAGACGCCACCAAGGTGGTGTACGTCTCCGTGAATTTCCGCCTCGGCGTGCTCGGCTACCTGGACTTCCGCTCGCTCGGCCACGACTGCGTGGCCACACCCGCGCTGCTGGACCAGATTCTGGCGCTGGAGTGGGTGCGCGCGAACATCGCCAACTTCGGCGGGGATGCGAACCGGGTGACCATCATGGGCGAATCCGCCGGAGGGGCGGCCGTGGTGCACCTCATGTGCGCCCCCGCCGCCCGCGGCCTGTTCCACGGAGCAGTGGCGCAGTCGCCGCCACCGGCCAGCGTGCACTCGCGCCTCCAGGCCGCCATGTGGGTGCGCGAACTCGTCACCCGGATGGGCCTGCCGCGCACCACCACACTGGCGGACGTGCGTGCCACCAGCGCGGAAGAACTCGTGCGGGCCGGGCAATCGATGCTGCTGAACTCCAAGGAGCTGGTGCAGCTCAACACCAGCTTCATGCCCACCGTGGACGGCGACACGCTCACCGCCCACCCCATCGACACCTTCGAGGCCGGCGAGCAGGCCGCCGTGCCGCTGATCATGGGCACGAACTCGGATGAAGCCAGCTTTGCCAAGGCCATCTACCAAACCACGAAGGCCCGCCAGCGCGCCGCGCGACGGGCGCTGGAGGCGTTCGACCCCGACAACGCCCAGGCGGTGCTGCGCGCCTACGGCTACGCGGGTGGGCGGGGTGATTACGCCGACCTCATCGCGGATGCGGTGTTCTGGGCGCCGACGGTGATTCTGGCGACGGCGCACCGTCGAAAAGCAAGCACCTGGATGTACCGCTTCGATTACGCCTCCGCGGCTATGCGCATGCTGGGGTTGGGCGCGATGCACACCTCGGACTTGGGTGCGGTGTTCGGCGAGCCGAACGCCACAAAGGCCTCGCGGTGGGACGTCTTCGGCGGATCCGAGGGGTTCGAGGAGGTCAGCCGCGTCATGCAGCACCACTGGGGCCAGTTTTTCCACACTGGCGCGCCGGGGGAGGAGTGGCCTGTGTACGGCTTCCGTTCCGACGACAGGCCGGGCCGCGCCACCGCCGTGTTCGACGCTGGCATGCACGTGGAGTGGGACCCGAAGGCGGTGCAGCGCAGGGCCTGGGAGAGCTTTGACATGCGCGAGTGGGGCACCCACCGCCAGGACCTGATGGATTCCGCGGCGTCCCTGTTGGGGGCTGCGCATCCGGCGTGGGGCGACGACTAGCGGCCAGGCGGCGAAGTCCCACGCATTTGCGGGCATTCGTGGCTAGGCTTGTGCGCGTTGCGGCAAGCCAGCCCGACGGCGCGACGTGGAAGGAACCACAGACATGAGCTTTTTCGAGGACATCGCAGCGGCGCTCGACCGCGAAGGCATCGAGTCCCGCGTGGGCGGGGACACCATGTTCGTGCCCATGACCGCAGCACTTGAGATCCAGTTCGTGGAAATTGACCCGCACTTGCCGGCCGCCAACGTTTACATCGCGGCCGCGGACGTGGACGAGGACGATGAGGATTTCGAGGCCGTGTTGGTGGCCGTGGTGTTCTCCGTGGAGGACGCCGTGGCCGCGGTTGCGGAGCACATGGCGACTGACCAGGTGATCACCGTGCTGCGCGACCTGCTTGAGGGCACCGACGAGCGCATCGGCGACCTGGAGTTTTTCCAGGACCACTTGAACCCGCAGCAGGTGCGCGCCGAGGTGGGCGACAATGCGGAGCTGCTAGTCACTATCGACACCGTCGACGGCACCCCGCACGCCAAGGTCACCTTCATCGCGCTTCCGGACGACTACGACGACGTACTCGACGACGCCGAAGGTGAGCTCTGGGAGTCCGACGGCGACGCGGAGCTGACGGAGGAGGACCGCGCCCGCCTCTTCGACGCCATCCACGACGAAGCGCTCATCGACGCAGAGCAGCTCGAGCTGGGCAGCTTCACGGACTTTGACCGGCTTTTCGACGTGCTTTCGCTCGCCGCCGACCAGGCCGAGGACTGGGAGTCGCAGCTTCTGCCCGTAGACGACGAGTACGACGAGCCTGAGGTCTACGACCTGTTCGGCCAGGACGACGAGGACGACACGGACGACGCAGACGATGTCGACTACGACGAAGACGACGAGAATGGCGCCGACGACGCAGATGATGAGGACGCCGACGAGGACGACGAGGACCCCAACCCTCGCCGTTAGGCCGCGCGAAGCCCCTCGAACATCGACGACGGCGACGCGATCGGCGTGAATGTCCCGTCGACGAGCCAGACGTAGTTCGCCGTGCGCGTCCCAGCCAGCTCGTGCACCGCGTGGGCGCAGTCGTCGGGGAGCAGCGCGCGCACCCACGCTTCGGCGAGCACGGTGTCAACCACGCTGCCGGTCGTGTCCGCAATGCGGACCTCAATCAGGTACGCCGGCACCTGGCTGCCTCCGTAGCCCTGTATCCGGGCCCGCGCCCGTGGGCCGACTCTGCGCCGGGTCACGGCCAATGTCAGCTGTGGCCCGTTGGCCACCCGCGGCAGTGTGAGCACCGGTGGGCGCCACGCGGCGGTGGGCCGGGACAGCGACCGCGGGTGGTGCATGACGGCTTGCGCGGACTCGATGATTTCCGGGTGGCGCTCGCGGATGACCTCGGCGAGGGATTCCGGGGTGGAGACGGAGGAGTGGGACATGTCGTTTCGGCTGACGCTTCGCAGCGGATTCTTCGTGGTGAACTTCATGGCGCACACACTATGAAGCCCGGCGACATCACCAGCCAGACAGTTGAACGCCTGTGCGAATTCCGGTCGGCTGCCAGGGGTGATATGCCTTTGTGGAAAATATTTGCCACATTGCCAAATCAGACCACCCCACCCGGCGATGTACCCTAGCCAGCAATGAACGCCGACAATCCAACTCAACAGAAGACGCCCCGCACCCAACCGAAGATCCCGCGCACGATCTGGGTGCTTGTCGGCGCCGCGTTCATCATCGCCCTCGGCTACGGGCTCATCGCCCCGGTGCTCCCGCAGTTCGCCGGCAGTTTCGGCGTGTCCATGGCTGCCGCCGGCGCGGTGATCTCGATCTTCGCGTTCGCGCGGCTCATTGGTGCACCGGGGGCCGGCCGGCTCGTCGATAGGCTTGGCTCCCGCCCGATTTACCTCACCGGCCTGCTTATCGTCGCCGCCTCCACGTTCTTCGTGGCCTTCGCGCAGGCATATTGGCAGATCCTCGCCCTGCGGTTTATCGCCGGGTTCGGCTCCACCATGTTCACGCTGTCGGCCCAGGCGTTGATCGTGCGCGTGACGCACCCGAGCATCCGCGGGCGCGCCAACGCACTGTACGCCTCGGCGTTTCTGGTGGGCAACGTCGTCGGCCCGATCATCGGCGCTGCGCTATCCTTCCTGGGCTTCCGCGCGCCATTTGTCATTTACGGCATCGCGGTCGCGGGCGCGGCGGTCGCCGTCGGCGCGCTGACCCAGCCGCGCCCCGGCTCCGAGCCGCTGCCCGCGGCGAAGCCGAAAATGCGCGTGCGCCAGGCGTGGCAGAGCTCCACCTACAAGGCGCTGCTGGCTGCCGGGTTTACCAACGGCTTCGTCAACATGGGCTCGCGCGTGGCCATCTTGCCGTTGTTCGCCGCGGCCGTGTTTGAGCGCGGGGGAGCGGCCGCCGGGTTTGCGCTGACCGCCTTCGCGTTCGGCATGGCCGTAACCCTGCAGTTCTCCGGCCGCCTCGCCGACAGTCTCGGCCGCCGCCCGCTGGTCGCCGCGGGTCTTGCCACCTCAGGCGTGTTCACGGCACTCCTTGGCGGCGCGACCAGTTTCTGGCCGCTCGTGCTGCTGTCTGCCGCCGCAGGCATCGGCGCGGGCCTGATGAGCCCCGCCACCCAGGCCACGCTCGCGGACATCATCGGCAACGAGCGCTCCGGCGGTACAGTGCTGTCCACGTATCAAATGACGCAGGATGCTGGCACCATCCTCGCGCCGGTGCTGCTCGGCGCCGTCGCGGAGGCCGCCGGCTTCCAGGCCGCGTTCGGCGTGTGCGGGGCGGTGTGCGCCACCACGTTCATCATCTGGCTTGTCGCCGGAAAGGAAACAAAACCGTGAGAGTCATTCTGGATTGCGACCCCGGCATCGACGACACCTACGCAATCATCTTCCTCACCGCCGCGGCCCACGCGGGGCTCATCGAGCTCGATTGCCTAACGACGACCTCCGGAAACGCCCCCGCCGACCAATGCGCCCAAAACGGTGCCTGGATCCTGGGACTTTCCGGCCTGCCCATTATCTCGCTGGCCGCCGGCCTGCCCGAACCTCTCGAGGTGGAGCTGACCACCACGCCGGAAACCCACGGCGAGACCGGCCTGGGTTACGCCACCTCGCCCGAGCGCCACGTGGAGCACGACTGGGACGCCCTGTGGATCGACTCCATCGAACGCGGCACCGACGATTTACACCTCATCGTCACCGGACCGTTGACCAACCTGGCCGCCTTCGCCCACGCCCACCCGGAGCACTTCCGAAAGCTCAAACACATCACCGTGATGGGCGGGGCAGTGCACTACCCGGGCAACACCACCCCGAGCGCGGAGTGGAACTTCTGGGTGGACCCCCACGCAGCCGCCGACGTGTTCGCCATGACACCGGTGCCGATCACTCTGTGCTCGCTCGGCGTGACGGAGAAGATGGTGCTTACTCCGGGGGCGTTGGCGGAGTTCGTCGATAAGCTTGGCGGCGCCCCTGTGGCACAGCACCTGGAGGCGATCACGCGGTTTTACTTCGAATTCCACGAGGACGTGGGCGAGGGCTATCAGGCCCAGATCCACGACCTGCTCACCGTGCTAATTGCGCTGGGGCTTGTGGAATACACATGGAAGGACGCAGCCGTCGATGTGGAGGCGGACTCGCAGCTCATGCGCGGCACCTCCGTGGCGGACCTGCGGGGGATCTGGGAGCGCGAACCCAACGCGCGCCTGGTCACCGGGGCTGAGATCGAGATGGCCTGGGGCTGGTTCACGTGGGCCTGCGAGGTGCACGCCAAAGTCGCCGCCGGCGACGCCGAGATTGTGGAGCTGCGCCACCTGCGTGCCGACGACTAGGCCGGCAAAACCACCCCTGCTACACTCCCGAACCGATAGCCCAGCCGAGGTGACATAGGCGATGAGGGCTGTACTTCCCGTTCCTCCCCGCACACCACTCGGAGTTTCCATGTCACACACCGTTTCCACCCAGGCCGCGCCCACCGAGAACACCGCGCAGAAGGCCGAATGGACCCCCGCCCGCCGCGCACTCGTCATCGCAGGCGCCGTCCTCATCGCCGCCACCTGGCTGTACTTCGTGTTGGTCCACCCGGCGGACTGGGACCAGGTCACCGGTTCCGGGCAGGGCATCGCGCTGCTGGCCGGCTACGGCATCGGCACCGCGCTGCTGCTCGCCGCGGTGATTCCGGTGCTGCCCGCGCGCACGCTGGGGCTGATCCCGATTGCGATCATCATCAACTCTGTCGTCGGCGAGATCGTCGGCTCCATCGGCCTGCCGCTGTACCTGGACTCCGTGGGCACCGTGCTCGTCGCGGCGCTCGCGGGCCCGGTAGCGGGCATGGCCACCGGCGCGCTGAACAACGTGGTGTGGGGACTGCTCAACCCGGCCGCGCTCCCGTTCGCCGCGGGCGCAGCGCTGATCGGTTGGCTGGCCGGCGTGTTCATCCACCGTTTCAACGCCCTGCGCAATATCGCCACCGTGATCGGCTTCGGCCTGGTGCTGGGCCTTGTCGGCGGCATGGTCGCTGCCCCGGTCGCGGCCTACGTCTACGGCGGCACCGCCGGCGTGGGCACCGGCGCGTTGGTCAGCCTGTTCCGTGAGATGGGCAGCTCGCTCATCGCATCCGTGACTACCCAGGCGTTCATCTCGGACCCGGTGGACAAGGTCATTGTCATGCTGGTGGCGTTCTTCACGGTCAAGGCGCTGCCGAACCGAACCGTCGCGGCCTTCGCCCCGCAGAGCAAGCACACCAAGTAGCCAACCCAAATGCCCCAGCCTCAGACACGCCTGAACCCGCTGACCGCCCTGGTCATCGGCGCGTCCGGCTGGATTCTGGCGCTGGGGATCAACACCCCGATAGCCTCGCTGGCCATCATCGCGGCAGCTCTGACAGCCGGCACTTGGCGCACCCGCAACCCGTCCGTCGCGGCGGCGACCGCACTCCTCGCCGCCCCCGTCGCCACGTCGATGGTGCTCATCCACGCGCCCTACGGCGAGCACAAAATCGCCCCGCTCATCACCTCCGACGGGCTCGCCGACGCCGTCCACCTCACCGCCCGCTTCACCGCACTCGTCGCGTGCCTGCTCGCGGCCGTGGCCTGGACGCGCACGCCGGATCTGGCCAAGGCTCTGCAGAGCACAAAAGGAGGCAACCGCATCGGCTACATCGCCGGCACCACGCTGCAGCTTGGCCCCCAGGGCGCGCACCGGGCTCGCATCACCAGCGACGCTAACCGACTCAAACAGCGACCGATCAAAGCCAAAACCGTCGTGCCGCACCTGATCATGCCCGTGCTCACGGAGCTGCTCACCCAGGCTGGCGCCCGTGGCCAGGCGTTGGAAACCGCAGGCTACGACCTCACCGGCCCCCGCACCGTCCTTTACCCCGTGCATGACAGCATCCTCCAGCGCGCCACCCGCATCCTTATCCCGCTGACCTGCGTGGCGGTGGTCCTATGGATCTAACCCCGCTGACCCAAGCACTCGACCAGCACCGCACCATCGAGGTCGTCGGCAATTCCGGCGCGGGTCTGACCACACTCGCCGCCCAGGCGCACAACGAGTGGCCGGGCGCGGCCGTGGTCCAGCAGGACGCCACTGCGCACGTGTCCTACCTGCGCGACACGGTCATCGAGGAGGTCGCGCTCGGCCTGGAGCAGCGCGGCACACCCATCCCGGAGATGCGGCATCGCTGCGAGCGCGTCCTCAGCGCCGCGGGCCTCACCGAACTCGCCGAGCGCCACCCCGCACAACTCTCCGGCGGCCAAACACGCCGCCTCGCCATCGCGGCCGTCGCGGCCCTCGAGCCGGAGCTTTTGCTTCTCGACGACCCCTTCGCCGGCCTCGACCCCACCTCCGCCCGCGCTGTGACCCGCCTGCTCGAGGCGCTACCGTCACGCATCGTGGTCCTGGGCAACCGCTCCCGTCTCAATGCAGCCAAGCTCTCGCTTATCGACGGCATCCTGTCTCCCACATCCCCTCCCACCCACGAGCCCAGCCTGCCCCCACGCGTGGTGCCCACCGGTGAGCCGATCGACCTCGGTGAGATCACCGCCACCCGCGGCGGAAAACCCCGCAAGTGGTGGCAGTTCCGCGCACACGAGGATCCAGAATTCACCGTCGGCCCGATCCACTTGACCGTGCGCCCCGGCCAGGCCGTGTGGCTGCGCGGCGACAACGGCACCGGCAAGACCACGCTGCTGCGCGCGATGGCCGGCCTCGACGGCAACCCGGGGCTTGCTCACGGCGTCTCCCTCGCCCTGCAGCGCACCGCC
Organism: Corynebacterium pilbarense; assembly: GCF_026930265.1. Taxonomy (NCBI): domain Bacteria; kingdom Bacillati; phylum Actinomycetota; class Actinomycetes; order Mycobacteriales; family Corynebacteriaceae; genus Corynebacterium; species Corynebacterium pilbarense. The sequence continues at coordinate 118,112 of NZ_JANRML010000003.1, read as the reverse complement.
GACCAGCTCGCCGAATCCACGGTGGGGGAGTTCGTCGACGACCCGGATGCCGTTGCCGCGCTAGGTCTCGATCCGGAAACCCACCCGCTGGACCTGCCGGCCGCGCACCTGCGCCTGGCCCAGCTCGCCCAAGTCTTCGCCCAAAACCGCTCGCTCGTGCTTCTCGACGAGCCCGACGTCGGCCTCGACGCCCCCTCCCGTGACCGCGCCCACGCCCTCATCGCCGACGGCTTGCGCCGCGGCCAGGCGGTGATCTTCACCTGCCACGACGAGAGCTTCGCCGCGGAGATAGGGGAGTACGCGGCGGTGGACGAGCTTCTTCTCACGACGACAAAGGAGTAACCGCAGTACACAGCGTTTCGAGATCCTCAGTGTACGGCCAATGTGACCCAAAAGGGAGGCTGCTTACAGCGGAAGGGCTGCGACATGGACGCGCACTCCGTCGACCCCAACCTTGCAGCTGAGCCGCAGCAGCCCGAGGGACCTCAGTAGAACAAGCGCCGCGAACCGGCCGGATTCTTCAACGAGAAGCTGACTTTGAGGGGGACTTACTGCTCCAAATGACGTTTGCCTTCCGAATCTTCTCTGACCATGTGGCCAGGGTTTCGGTGGAGTCCCGCCTTCGAGCCGTCATCAAGCGGATCCTGGATGCTCGAACGCTTGTTTGTGGTGAGTGCCTTGTACAGCGGGGCAGGGACAGGTTCGTCTATTCCCAAACTCATGACCACCACGTCGAGCAATTCATCTTTGTTTCCAGTCATTTGCCGCTCTTCGGCGTGCCTGACTTCAGCTTGCCCGAGGTAGTAAAACTCCAAGCCGTCTGCGTCTTCACGCTTCACAAAGAGGTGGAGGTCGGCGGACCCATCCAATATGGGCTGGAGTTCGTTGCTTTTCAGCGTCCGATTGTTCTTGGAAAACCATTGCATTGTGGATTGGTCAATGAACGTGTCGTCGTATCGGTGGCTCGCCAGGACATCGGCGTCCTTGTGGTAGGTGACGAAGATCGGGCATGTGTTGGTGTTTGAATCCACCGCGTACCCGTAGATCGTGGACTCCCTATTGTCGTGCCAATTGAGGAGTCTCGCCGCGTCTTTCCGGGTGTACGTTTTCCCTCGGACGAACATGTCGCTCTGGCGGTATTGGCGCCGGTTTACGAGGAGGCCAGTTTCGATGAGGTCATCGATGTGGGAGCGGAAACTGACTTCCGGGGTCGGGTGTTGATCGTCGTAGGAGAAGTACAACTCTGAAAACCGTTCACCGAGCTGAAAACCGCTGCTTGTGCGGACAGCAAGTGGATTGCCTCCATAACGTTGGGCAGCAGCCTTCGTGAACCAGTCTAGGTTCAAAACGAGCTCTACCGACTTCATGAGGTTGGCCGAGGAATCAAGCTCAGGTGAGTACTGCTCAATTGCGGTCTTGAATTCGTTTGTGGAGAGCGTCCCTTGAGGTCCGCGGCGCACAAGTTCGGAGAGAAGAAGAAGTTCCTGTGGTCGTTTTCCGTGGAGCAGCTCCGCGGCAATGAGGGAAAGGAAGCCCTCTTCTTCGCGGGAGGGTGCACAGTCAACTTCCTTCAATTTGTACAAAAGCGACCAGTAGTTTCGAGTTTTTGGATCGGTTGCGCACAGCACAGACGGATCCATGGACTCGTGGTAAAGGAAATCGACGAGCCTCGGAATCCGGCCGAGCCGGTACTTCAACTCGGCGATGGCTTCGCGCTTCGCTTTAACTCCGGTGATACGGGCCTTTTGCAGGGACTCGATTACTCGGGCTGCGGAGACCTTGTCGAAGCTCACAGTGGAAGACCCGGCTTTTGGGCGGGGGTCGTTGACGTCGTCGAGGATCTTTGGCTTGTGGCCAGTCTTGTTTCCGGTGAGAGCAATAGCAATGAGGTAGTTGTTCGCGTAGTTACCAATAAAATCGATGACGCGCAGCGAGTGCTTGTCGGCGGACTTTCGCAACCCCCGTCCAAGTTGCTGAGTGAAAATAATCGAGGATTCAGTGCTTCGGAGCAGGACGATCACGTTCACCGAGGGGATGTCGATTCCCTCGTTGAAAATATCCACCGTGAAGATGTAATCGAGCTCGCCATTTTCCAGCTTCGAAACGACCGACTCTCGCTGTTCAATCGTGTCTGCTCCCGAGAGACTCCTCGTTCTCAACGGACGGCCGTGAACGGTTCGTGAGGAGAGTGCTTCCGCGAGGATGCGGGATTCTTCGTTACTGCTGCAGAACACGAGGCCTTTCGTACCTTCTGCGAACGAGTATTTCTGCAGTGCATCAACGATGTGCTCGACGCGACTTTCCGCAACCAGATCTTGGAGCTTTGACTTGTCTCCAATTGATCCCCGCGCCGATTCGTAGTCGGCAATGCCGTAGTAGTCGAAGGGGACGAGCATCCGGTTTTCAAGGGCGCCTTCAAGACGGATCTCGTACGGAACGTTGTATCCAAAGAGTTCGAAGACGTTAAACCCATCCGTACGCTCCGGGGTGGCCGTCAAACCCAGCGTGAAGTTTGGGCGGAAGTGGTTCAGGATTGACTGGTACGACTTGGCCCCGGAACGGTGAACTTCGTCGATGATGATCAGATCGAACTGGAGCGGCGAGATTGACGCCAGATTCTCTCTCCGTGAAAGAGACTGAACCGTTGCAAACACCAAATTTTTGTCTAATTCTTGCCGCGCTCCCACGAAGAAACCGATTTGTGAGTCGTCGACTTCCAACACCTTGGCAAACTCTTGAGCTGCCTTTTTCAAGATCTGCTCACGGTGAACGATGAAAAGCGTTTTTGAAGGCTTCATCTGGCGCGTAGCCAACGCTGCCAAAATAGTCTTTCCCGTGCCGGTTGCTGAGATGATCAATGCGCGTTTTTCGCCGGAGTCGACCACGCTCTCCAGCTGCTCAAGGGCCTCCACCTGCATCAGGTTTGGAAGAATCTTCTCGCCTTCCGGAGAAACCTCCATCGGTTGAGTTTCCGTGAAAACGATTGTGCGGTTGGCCCGATTGTGCTCGTACTCGCTGATCCATTCCTCGGTCAGTGGTACTGCCTTTTCGAGGTGCTTGTCGACCCCACTTTGAAGCTGTGACGCGATATTGCCGTTTCGGTGCGAGGAAACTCGGATGTTCCACTCGTGGTTTTCCATCAGCGCGTAGCGCGTGAGGTTTGAGCTGCCGACGAGCGCGGTGACATGATCGCCGTGGTTGAAGATGTAGCCCTTGGCATGGTGGGCGTATTCAGACATGACGTAGACATCGACGTTTTCCAGAGTTAGTAGCTCACGCAATGCAGCTGGCTCGTTGAAATCTTGGTACGAGGACGTGATGATCGTGCCTTTGCCTCGAAACTCAACGAGTTGCTGTTTGAGCGCACCGATACCACCGACCGTCACGAATGCAACGGAGAAGACGTAACTATCAGCGAACTCAAGCTCGTTCTTGAGTGCCTCGTACATGGTGTTTGAGTCACTGTTGGTGATGAGCTCAGGGTTCTCTTGCTTGTTAGCAAGAAGGGCTTCGTCGATGAAGCCGTATTCAAGGTCGCGTCGCAGCGAGGAAAGTGAAGGATCCATTATTGCTGCTGCACGCGTTCAACAGTCTCGATGTCGGCCGGCGCCCACTCAAGTTGGTGCAGCTCAGCTTTAGGAACCCAGCGGATTTCCTGGTGCTCGGAAAGCTCCGGGGCGCCGGAGCGTAGCGTGCAGTAGTACGTGGTGAGGTTGATGACTACAGAGTCGGTTTCGTGCCGGCTCGTTCCGATACGATCCAACACTTCAACCTCAACGCTGAGTTCCTCGAAGATCTCGCGCTTCAGCGCCTGTTCCGGAGTCTCGCCGGGTTCAATCTTTCCGCCGGGAAACTCCCACAATCCGCTCATCGATCGGCCCGGCCCCCGTTGTGCGGCGAACACAAGGTCGCCGTCGAGGATCACTGCTCCAACCACATCGATGTTTCTGGCCATGTAGACATCCTAGACGGCAGCCGGGCGAAGCTGCCGTCGATAAGCAAAGGCCCCTAGAACTCGGCGTGGTCGATGACCTCGCGCAGGGCCTTGGCGGAGTGGCGGAACTTCTCCAGCTCGTCGGAGTCCAGGCGCAGTTCCACGACGTTGCGCACGCCGCTGCGGTTGAGGACGGTGGGGGTGCCGATGTAGAGGTCCTCGAGCCCGTACTCGCCTTCGAGTAGCGCAGAGACGGGCAGGACCACGTCCTCGTTGCGCAGGATCGCGCGCGTGATGCGGGCGAGCGCGTTGCCGATGCCGAAGGCGGTGTTGCCCTTGCGCTTGATGATGTCGTAGGCGGCGTCGCGGGTGCGGATGAACATCTCGTCCATCTGGGTGTAGATGTCCGGGTTGGTCTCGGCCTCGGTCTCCAGCATGGCGCGCAGCGGCACACCGCCGACGGAGCCGGAGGAGAACACGGGCAGTTCGGTGTCGCCGTGCTCGCCGATGATGTGGGTGTGCACCGCGGACGGGGCGATGTCGAAGTGCAGGCCGAGGTTGTGGCGCCAGCGGGCGGTGTCCAGCACGGTGCCGGAGCCGATGACCTGGTTGGACGGCAGGCCGGTCTGCTTCCAGGTGATGTAGGACAGCACATCCACAGGGTTGGTGGCCACGACGTAGATGCCGTTGAAGCCGTTGGCCATGACCTCGGAGTTGATGGACTGGAAAATCTTGGCGTTGCGGGCGATCAGGTCGATGCGGGTCTCGCCGTCGCGCTGCGCCACGCCCGCGCAGTTGACCACCATGGCGGCGTCGCGGCAGTCCTCGTAGGTGCCCACCGTGACGTCCGTGTGGTGGCCCGAGAACGGGACAGCGTGGTTGAGATCCTCAACCTGGGCCCAGACAAGGTCCTCGTTGAGGTCGATGATGGCCAGGTGGTCCGCCAGGCCCTGGTTGGCAATTGCGTATGCGAAGGCAGTGCCGACAGCACCGGCGCCGATAAGGACGATCTTGTTGCCATGAGTCACGGTCATACGACCAAGTGTGTCAGACCAAGCGGGATGGTGCGCGGTGGGGTTGTGTGAAAAACGGCCTCGGCGGCGACGTTGCGTGGATACCATTCAGGAAAGAAATCCCAAGAACTGAAGGGGAGCGACATGCTGTCTGTGACTGATCTCAGAGGCCGCGCGTTGTCAGTGCGCGAACTCCGGAAAGTGCTACCTCGCGCAGGTGCGGACGTAAACGCGGTGGTGTCGCAGGTGACTCCCATCGTGGACACGGTGCGTCACGACGGCGCGCAGGCGGCGCTGGAGTACGGCGAGCGTTTCGACGGCGTGCGCCCGGCCTCTGTCCGTGTGCCCGCGGAGGTGCTAGCGGAGGCCGTGGACGGACTGGACGCGGACGTGCGCGCGGCGCTCGAGACCTCAATCGCGCGCATCCGTGCTGTACATGCGGACCAGAAACCTGCCGAGCACACTACCGAGCTCGCACCGGGCGCGACTGTGACGGAGGTGTTTCGGCCCGTACAGCGCGTAGGGCTGTACGTCCCGGGCGGGAAGGCCGTGTATCCCTCGAGCGTGCTCATGAACGCGATTCCCGCGCAAGAGGCTGGCGTTGGATCAATGGTGGTGTGCTCGCCGCCGCAGGCTGACTTTGGTGGGTGGCCGCACCCGACAATCCTCGCAGCGTGTGCGCTTTTGGGGATCGAGGAGGTGTGGGCGGTCGGCGGCGCCCAGGCAGTCGCGCTGCTCGCCTTTGGTGATGAGAACCTAGAGCCGGTGGACATGGTCACAGGCCCCGGAAACGTCTTCGTCGCCGCGGCGAAACGCGTGGTCAATGGCGTGGCGGGCATCGACGCTGAAGCGGGTCCAAGCGAGATCGCGATCATCGCTGACGGCTCCGCCGACCCGGTGTACTTGGCGTACGACCTCATCTCCCAAGCTGAGCACGATGAACAAGCGGCATCAATTCTGATTACCGATTCGCCAGCGCTTGCAGAGGCCGTTAACCGCGAAATCGCGGACCGCTACCACGTCACGCTGAACGCGGAGCGCGTGCGCGAGGCGCTGCAGGGACCGCAATCAGGCATCCTGCTTGTCGACGACCTCCGGTCCGCCGTCACTATCACCAACGCGTACGCGCCCGAACACCTGGAAATCCACACCGAAAACGCCCGCGAGGTTGTGTCGCAGGTTGCCAATGCCGGCGCGATCTTCGTCGGGCCGTATACCCCTGTGCCGCTCGGCGACTACTCCGCCGGCTCGAACCACGTGTTACCGACATCTGGCACGGCGCGCTTCGCGCCAGGGCTGAGCACCCACACCTTCCTCAAACCAGTCAACGTGGTGGAGTACTCCGCGGATGCGCTAGCGGAAGTGGCCGACGCGGTGGTCACGCTTTCAGACGCTGAAAGGTTGCCAGCCCACGGCGAAGCAATCAGGGTGAGACAGGAGCGGTAAGACTAAAACCCAGCGCCGCTGACGCAGCGCTGGGTTTTACTCGTTTCGGGATCTATTTCGCGTCGTACTCGACCTCATCCTCCGCAATCGCCTGCGGGCGACCGGTGACGAAGTAGAGGATCGTCATCAGGATCAGGAACGCGACACCGACGATGAGTGCAGTGTGGAACTCCTCCATCCACACCATCGTGCCAAAGGTGAACAGGATGAACGCGACGGAGAACCACTGACCGAACGGCCAGAGTGGTACCGGGAACTTCAGGTTCTGCTCCTCGGCGGGGGAGATGTTGCGTCGAGAAGCAATGTGCGCGAGGAGGATCATCAACCACACAAAGATGGTGGCGAAGGTGGCCAACGCTGCGACGGTTTCAAAGATGTCGGGGTAACGCTGGTTCAGGAAGACACCGACGATCAGGGCGATGATCAGCATGACCACCGTCATCACGGGCACATCGCGGTAGGTCTTCGCCATCGCCCGCGGCGCCAGCTTCTCCTTGGCCAAACCCGCGAGCACGCGGCCAGTGCCGAACAGGTCAGCGTTGATGGCGGACAGCGACGCACTCAGCACCACAACATTGAGAAGTGCTGCCGCCCAGCTGACACCAAGAGTGTCGAAGATCTGGACGAAGGGGGAGTCCTCGCCGTCGATGGTGCGCCACGGGTTGATCATCAAGATGATCAGAATGGACAGCACATAGAAAATCAGGATGCGCGCCGGGACGGTGTTCACCGCCTTGGGGATGGAACGGTCCGGGTTCTCGGCTTCGGTGCCAGCGACGCCGATGATTTCGGTGCCGCCGAACGCGAACAGCACGAGAATGAATGATGCCGCCATGCCTGAAATGCCGTTTGCGAAGAAACCGCCATCACTCCAGAGATTGCTCACACCCATCGTTTCAGGCTGCGAACCGAGGTTAAATGCGAGGATGGCGGCGCCGCCCACGATCATGGCTATCACAGCGCCGACCTTGATCAGCGTGAGCAGGAACTCTAATTCGCCGAAGAGCCGGACCGCAGCCAGGTTCGCCGCGCTAATGATCAAGAGCGTGACCGTAATCCAAACCCACGCGGGTGTTGTCGGGAACCAGAACTTCATATAGATCGTGATGGCGGTTAAGTCCGCCAGGCACACGATCATCATCTCGAAGGCGAACATCCAACCGGTGATGTAGCCGCCCCAGCCGCCCAGGTACTTGCGGCAGTACACGGCGAACGAGCCGCGCACCGGGTTGCGCACGCTCATCTCGCCGAGCGCGCGGAGCATGAAATACACCACCGCGCCGCCAAGCAGGTACACCAGCAGCACGGATGGACCCGCCGCCTGGATGGCTCCTGCGGAGCCGTAGAACAGGCCGGTGCCGATGGCGGAGCCGAGCGCGATGAAGTGGATGTGGCGTGCGTTCAGGCCGGGGCGTTTCGGTTTGGGCTTGTTAGCGGATTCAGATGGTGCAGTCATAACAGACATCACTGTGCTCTTTCGGGAAGCAATGCGCGAATCGGGGCGCGGGGAAATGGATTGAGGTGTGCCAAAAGTTGGGGCGGCGTCTCCCCGGTTTGGCCGTCGATAGGCGAGTGCAACCGTGTACCTCGCGGACGGATCCGGGGGCGCGGTGTGAACGACATAAGCCTCGATGCGTCCGCGCTAACAAGAAACCCCTGCGCGATTTGCAGCAGAGGCTGTTAGCGCAGGGGGCTGGAGTCGGCCGACACCGCGCTACAGATGATGATGCAGGCGGGTCGGCTGGGTATTCAGCAACGCAGAACGCGTGGCCTGCGCGGCCACGGTTACAAATGCGCTGCTGTTGATCATGTCGGCGACTGTAGCACGGTGGGCGGTATGTCCGCAGCGGATTGCGGAAACTATTTGCCGCAATGCGCGTAGCACTACGCGAACACGCCGAATGCCCAGGACCCGAGAACCAGCAGGACCGAGAACACCCAGCACACCGGGAAGGCGAGGCGGATGTACTTGCCCATTTCGCCTCGGGCAAGGCCGAGCGCCAGCCAGAGGGCGGGGGAGAATGGGCTGACAAACGTGCCGATGACGTTGCCCACGATCATCGCGGATGCTGCGCCCATAGCGGAGACGCCGAACGCCTCGGCGGTTTGCTGCACGATCGGAAGGACGGAGAAGTAGTAGGCATCGGTGGACGTCGCCAGGTCCAGCGGCACACCCAAAAGGCCGACGATGATGTGGATGTACGGGCCGACAGCCTCCGGCAGAACAGCGATGAGCGACAGCGCGATCTGCTCCAGCATGCCAGTGCCGTCGAGAATGCCCAGGAACATCGCTGCGGCGAGAATCACGCCGGCCATGGACAACGCGGTGGGAGCATGACGGCGCAGCGCGTCGCTCTGGTCCTCGAGCTGGGCAAAGTTAATGACAAGGAGCAGTGCAGTGCCCACAAGAAACGCCGGAGCCGGGGATGCAAGGCCAGACACGAGAACACCAATCAGCGCGACAGTGATCAGCGCGTTCGCCCACGTCACCCATGAGCCGCCGCGTTGAGTGAACTCCAACTTGGCGCGTTCCTCCTGCTGACGGTTAGAAAAGTCCTCCGCGACGGCATTGACGTCGACTTTCTCATCAGCTGGGCCTGCAGCGGTGGCCCGGCGGCCTTCAACCACGCCAAAGATGGCGGCGACGATGAATACGAGCACGATGGCGACGCCCTGCACAGGAAGCAGGTGGGCCCAGATCTCGTTCGGTGACGGGCCGATGACTGAGCTGGCGCGGCCGACGGGGCCACCCCACGGCAGCATGTTCATCACGGATGCGGACAGCGCAACGATAGTCAGCAGCACGTAACGAGACATTCGCATCGCCTCGTACAGCGGGAGCAATGCCGGGATGGTGAGCAGAAACGTCGTGGAGCCGGAGCCGTCCAGGTGAGCGACGATCGCGATGGCTGCCGTGCCCAGTGTGACCAACAGCGGCGTGCCGCGCGTTGCCTTGATCAGTGCCTTGATCACTGGTTCAAACAGCCCCACGTCGGAGAGAATGCCGAAGTAGATGATGGCGAAGATGAACATCACCACGACGTTCATCACCCGGTCCAACCCGTCCATGTAGAAATCCGAGATCTCGGCAACGCCAGCGCCGGTGAGTATGGCGCCGACGATGGGGATGAGCGTCATCGCGACGATTGGGTGGGTCTTGCCTTTCAGCAACAGCCCGACGGTGACCACGATGATGGCCAGGCCGAGCAATGTCAGCGCGAGGGGAGAAGTCATGGAGAAATCCTAAATCACAGACCTCTCTGTTCTGTGTTTCAGGTCATGCTTAGGGTTGCTGCTCCACGTCCTTCTCCGGGAACAACAGCGCTAACGTTGCGGCGCCGGCACCTTCGCGCTCACAGATCGGATCGCCCACACCTCCCGGGGCGGAATCTGGGAACGTGAACCCGACGGTGCAGTTCCAGCCCTCGGGGGAGGTCCAGTCGGCGGTTTCAGCGCCTGCGTCGAGGAAGTCGATGTACGGCTTCGCTGCCTCCATCACCCCGACGCAGTCGGTGTCCGGGGCCACCGCAATACCAACGAAGGCGCCTTCTTTGCCTTCCTGCGAGTAGGGGAAACTGCCACAAACGGTGCCTTCCGGGGCAGCGGAGTCTTTCGCCTCCTGCTCCTTGTGCAGCGTATTCCCACCTTCCGCGAGCAGATCCTGGTACGGGCTTTCAATCGTCGTCTCGCCTCCGCTCACGGTGGCGGTGTGAGCTCCGCGCACAAGGAGCATCGTCTCGTCGTCGGGGCGGCCGATGGTGAAGCCGTTGAGGGTGACCTTCTGGCCGGTCTTCAACTCGGCGGCGTCTGCGACGTATTTGTCTTCCGGGGCTTTGTCTTCCTCGGTGTGGAAGCCAACCGCGGGGTTGTAGTTCAAAAACGAGTGGGGCAGCGCGATGCCGGGGGTGCGCTTTTCTGGTGGGATGCTCTCCGGGTCTATCTCGCCAGCGTCGCAGGTGAAGCCGAACAGCGTGTTATCGGTCATCTCGGCAGAGGTAGACTCCGCTTTTTCAGTGGGGACGTTGCAGGTTCCAATCCCGGGCAACGCCACTTGAAAGACCATAGGGGAAGCGGTGAAACCGTCGGCTGGGGCCTCTTCGAGCGTGTCCAGGTCTGCGGCGGTGAAGTGCTTCTTAAACGGGCTCTTGTTCTGCTTCGGTGTGTCCTCGGTGGCGCCAGTTTCGGCAGTATCCGGTGGAGCGACCTCCGCAGCGTCCTCCGAAGAGGTGCAGGACGTGAGGGCGAGCGCAGACGCAGCGAAGGCGGCGGCGACGGAAAAGGCAGTACGGCGGTTGTGCGTGTGGGTCATGTCGGCTGCTCCTTCGCGTCTACTGTCCGGCGCCACGCGGCGGCAGGTCGACCACCACGGCGCCACCGGAGCCCTGGCGGTAGCAGTTCGGGAATGTGCCGGCGCCAAATTCCTGGTGGGGCATGGGGAAAAACGAGATGTCGCAGCGCCAGCCATCGGGGGAGTTCCAGGCCACGGGCGAGTGCTCGTCGCCAAGGGTTGCGCGGTCTTGCCGGAAGTACTGCGAGATCGCCGCAAGCGCCGCGTTGCAGTCGGTGTTGTTGGTCAGCGCCACCGGAACCGACACGCCGCCGTTGGGTAGGGGCTTGAACCCGCACAGGAACCCTTCGGGCGCCGCGTTGTAGTCGTAGCGGTCCGGGGTGCGGCCGCGGATGATGGTGTTGGGGCGCTGCTCGCCGTAGCGCTGGAAGCTGACAATCGGGCTGAAGCTGAACACGGATCCGGCGACGATCGCCGCGGCGTGCGTGCCACGTTCGATCACTGCGACGTCGTGGTCCGGGCGGCCGACGGTGAAGCCGCCGATGGTGACCTTCTGCCCCGGCAGAAGCTCTGTGTATGTGTCGCCGAACTGCAGTGACCGGTTCTGGTTGTCCACGAAACCGACGATGGGGTCGTACTCCAAAGTGAAGTGTCCGCCGTCGCCGTACGCGGCGTCGATGCCGAACGGGAACGGCGCGTCCGCGGCTGCGGGGATCACGCAGCCGTTGCTGCCCGTGCCGGGCAGCGCGATTGCATGCATCTTGTCGTGCAGGAAGGGTTCTGCGGGGACTGCTTGCAGGGAATCGATGTCGATGTCATGGGCCTTGCGTGCTGCAGTGTTGGGGTCCATCGTCGGTGCTCCTTCGAGGTGTGGGGCAGAGGTGTCGTCGATAGGCAATGTGACCTGCAGCACGAACTTTACGGGAGGGTGTGTGACTTCGCCCGCCGGGAAACCGCAGGAATACTTACGGGGGCGCACAATGGCGTACGCTGAGCCAACGATGAGCATTTCCGAAAACGCCACCGGCGGCGAGAATGGGCCGGACATGAATGAGTCGGAAAATCAGAACAACCCGCAGGATGTCGCGGCCGAGATCGTTGAGGCCGTAGTAGAGGACACCAGGGATGCGGGGGTTTCTGAGGAGACCGGCGCCGCGGACACCGTGGCCATTGAAAATGAAGATGATGTGCTGAAGCTTAACGACGAACCTTCGGCTGAACCCGCCATCGAGCCCAAGAAGCCCGAGAATGGCTTCGAAACCCTCGGCCTGCCCGACCAGGTCATTGAGGCAGTCAAGCGCGTCGGCTTTGAGCAGCCGTCGCCGATTCAGGCGCAGACCATCCCGTTGCTGATGAAAGGCCGCGATGTGGTCGGCCTCGCGCAGACGGGCACCGGCAAGACCGCGGCGTTCGCGCTGCCGGTGCTGTCCCAGATCGATCCGGACAAGCGCTACCCGCAGGCGCTCGTGCTCGCGCCGACGCGTGAGCTGGCGCTGCAGGTGTCCGACTCCTTCCAGTCGTTCGCAGACCACATCGACGGCGTGAGCATCCTGCCGATCTACGGCGGCCAGGCCTACGGCATCCAGCTGTCCGGGCTGCGCCGTGGCGCCCAGGTCATCGTCGGCACCCCGGGACGAGTCATCGACCACTTGGAGAAGGGGTCACTGGACATCTCCAACCTGGACTTCCTCGTTCTGGACGAGGCCGACGAGATGCTCAACATGGGCTTCCAAGAAGACGTCGAGCGCATCCTGGAAGACACCCCGGACTCCAAGCAGGTGGCGCTGTTCTCGGCGACGATGCCGAACGCGATCCGCCGCATCTCCCGCGACTACTTGAACGACCCGGAAGAGGTCACCGTCAAGTCGGAGACGCGCACAAACACCAACATCACGCAGCGCTACCTGTTCACGGCGCACCGCAACAAGCTCGACGCGATCACCCGCATCCTTGAGGTGACCGAGTTCGAGGCAATGATCGTGTTCGTGCGCACCAAGAATGAGACCGAGGAGCTGGCTGAAAAGCTGCGCGCCCGCGGGTTCTCCGCCGCCGCCATCAACGGAGACATTGCCCAGCAGCAGCGCGAGCGCACCGTGGACCAGCTCCGCGACGGCCGCCTGGACATCCTCGTGGCCACCGATGTCGCCGCCCGCGGCCTGGACGTCGAGCGGATCTCGCACGTGCTCAACTACGACATCCCGAACGACACGGAGTCCTACGTCCACCGCATCGGCCGCACGGGGCGCGCGGGCCGTTCCGGTGAGGCGATCCTGTTTGTCACCCCGCGCGAGCGCCGCATGCTGCGCTCCATCGAGCGTGTGACCAACGCGACCATCGAAGAGATGGACCTGCCCACCGTGGACGAGGTCAACGAGTCGCGCAAGGCCAAGTTCATGGACTCCATCACTGAGTCCCTTGAGGCCACCGACCTGCAGATCTTCAAGACCATGGTGCGTGAGTACTCCGCCGCGAACAACGTGCCTATGGACGACATCGCCGCCGCCCTGGCCACCCAGGCCCTGGCCGGCGACGAGTTCCTGATGAAGGAGCCGCCGCGCGACAAGCGCGACCGCCGCGACCGTTTCGACCGCGACGACCGCCGCGGGCGCGGACGCGACCGCTTCGACCGAGACGATCGTGGTGGCCGCGGCCGCCGCTTCGACGACAGCGGCAACTTCGACACCTACCGCCTGGACGTGGGCAAGCGCCAGCACGTCCGGCCGGGCGCGATCGTCGGTGCCCTGGCCAACGAGGGCGGCCTGAACTCCAAGGACTTCGGCCGCATCACCATCGGCGGCGACTTCACCCTGGTGGAGCTGCCGAAGAACCTGGACCAAGCCGTGCTGGATCGCCTGGTGGACACCCGCATCTCCGGCCAGCTGATCAACATCCAGCGCGACCACGGCGCACCGCCGCGTGATCGCGGCGGACGCGGCCGTGGACGCGGTGGCCGGGGAGGCTACCGCGGCGGGCGTGGACGCGACGACCGCGGCGGTTACCGCGGCGGACGAGGCCGTGGCCGCGACCGCTGGGATTAACCCCCACAACCTGATGCAGCCGGCACAGCTCACAAGCAGCGTGCCGACTGCTTTGGGTTTGGGTGGGGGACCGGAGGGCGTCGATACGCAAGAATGCTAGGTTAATGCGCATGTCTTCCCAGCGCACGCACCGAATTTCCAGGGCACTCCTCGCAGCGGCCGTCGCGCTGGGGATGCAGGCCGCACCCGCCGAGGCGCAAACGCGGGTGGAACAAGGCGCGCCCGTGCTTGTCGACGGCACCGGCACCTGCACCATCGGCTTCAACGACCCCGCCCGCCACCGCAGCCTCGTGGCCGCGCACTGCGGAGCCGAAGGCGCCCGAGTCAACGCCGGCGGAGCCACCGGCACGCTGTTTCGCTCCAAGGCCTACGACGGCCACCTGAGCAACGACTGGGCCGCCATCCAATGGGACCCGGGCGTGCACGTCGGCGGCAACCGGCTCACCGGCGACGCGTGGGTCCACCCGGGTGACGTGCGCCTCGGCGAGACCGTCTGCTACTTCTCCCGCACCCGCGGCGCACAGACCTGCGGGCGCTTCTCCGGCTCCGCCGACGGCACTTTCTTCGCCGCAGCGCCACTGAGCCATCCCGGTGACTCTGGCGGGCCAATGTGGGTCCCCGGCCGCGGCTTCATCGGCGTGGTCTCCAGCATGTGGACCTCCAACCCGCTGCCGTTCCTGCGCGGCGGTGACTACGTCATCGGCATCGTGCCCCACGACGGTCCCGCCGTCCCCGAAGCCCGCCTCGTCGGCGTATGGGGGCAAAACGCGCTGTTTACCGGGCTAACCGGGCCGGTGGCGGAGGTGCTGCGCAAGGCGGTGGACGGCATCTTCCGCGCGCTTGCCGGACTGGGCCTCGGCGGCACCCCTGCGCTGCGGTACAAGTAGGTGGCGGGGTCGGCACGGATGCGGTCTGCGCGGGGGTGTCATCCAGGACCCCGGGCGCGGGCCGGAACTAGCCCAGCGAATAAGGCCCAGCCATTCGCCGAACGGGAATAGCTGGGCCTTACTAGCGGGAACCCCCGCGCGTTCCTTACGCCGGGGTCGGCAGGAACATCAGGATCAGCGTGAGCATCCACAGCAGGTTGAAGATGCCGGCGCCGGCGGTTGCCTTTGCCTTGGACTTTTCAAAGTTGTCGGTCACATCGGACGGGTCGGCATCAGCGGCCGGCAGCGCGCCGATGGTGCCCATCATCTTGCGCTGCTGCGGGATGACCATGGCCAGCAGGATGGCCCAGGCGATCACAGAGAGCACGATGGCGGTGTGGAACCAGTAGTTGGACTTGTAAGCCTCCCAGTCGAACGCGAGCACGGCGCCGCCGAGCAGGGGGACGAGCAGGGAAAGCATGCCGTAGGTCTTGGTGATGCTGTAGAGCACCGACGCGCGGCCAGTGGACTCCTCGCCGCCGGCGCGGGATTCCGCGGCCTGGCGCGGGAACATGGAGGTCGACACGACGACGGGGCCGAGCAGCAGGATAGCCGCGGCCACGTGCAGGAAGATGAGGAATGTAGTCATGGGCCCACACCTTACGGCATGGTGGGAAAATCCTCACAGCTCGCCGCGGGACAGGAGCCCGGCGACTCCGGAGCATGCGCGCCGCACCTCCCGCAGGTCTGCCCGGGGCAGCGGCAGGGCGTAGTGCTTCGCGACGTCCACGAGCCTGCGCCCATACGCACAGCGCGAGCGTCTGTCTGAGGGCATCCATTCGGAGGGAAGTTTGTCGCCTTTGGCCTGGTTAGCGGCGGAGGAGACGGCGACGAGGTTTCGCGGGTCGTTGTAAAAGCTGGCCCGGGTGGCGCCGTCCCAGCGGTGGGCGCCTAGGTCCCACGCGGCGGAGACGGGCAGGATGTGGTCGATTTCCACGTCATGCGGCAGAAGAAAATCCCCGGTGTAGGGGTCTACAACTCGGGGATTATCCCACTGCGGCCAGGGCTGGGCGCAATCGGCGTCAAAGGCGGCAGCCATCACCGCGGCGCGGGTGTCGCAGCCGCGGGTGCCGGCGGCCCAGCCGGGGCCGAACTCGGCTCTGTCGTAGCCGAGGATGGTGGTGCGGTGGGGCACCGTTGGGACGTCGATAGGCAATTGCCCCGTGGGAAACGGCACCACCAGAACAGTAAGAGCAGACAGAATAAGAAGGTATCGGCGCATACCTTCTTAGACTGCGGTGGAGCCTCCGCGGTTCCGCAGGGCTGCGGAGAAGTCCTCGTCCGGGTGGGCGAGAGCGTAGTCGGTGGCGGCTGCGGCGGTGTCGAACTCTTCTGCCACACCCTGCTTCGGGCGGGTGGCCAGGGAGACGATGACCATGGCCAGGGTGGCCAGGATGACGCCCGGGACGATCTCGTAGATGATGCCGTTCAGCGCGTCCACGGAGCCCCAGACAAACGAGGTCACGGCGCCGACGATCATGCCGGCGATCGCGCCCTGGGAGGTGAGGCGCTTCCAGTACAGCGACGCCACCACCACGGGTCCGAACGCGGAGCCGAAGCCGGCCCACGCGAAGCCGACGAGGCCGAGGATGGTGTCGGACGGGTTCAGCGCCAGCAGCATGCCAATCAGGGCAATGCCGATGACCATGGCACGGGAGAGCACGAGCAGGGTGGTGTTGTTCGGGTTCTTCTTGAAGATGCGGTAGATGTCCTCGATGAGCGCCGACGAGGTGACCAGCAGCTGGGAGGACATGGTGGACATGATCGCGGCGAGCACGGCGGTGAGCACGATGCCGGCAATCAGCGGGTGGAACATGATGCGGGCCAGGTCCAGGAAGACGGTCTCGTAACCGGACTGGTCGGTCACGGACGCGGACTTCTGGCCGAAGTAGACCGTTGCCACCATCGCGGTGAAGATGCCGCCGAGGTAGCAGATGGCCACCCAGATGGTGCCGGTGCGGCGGGCTGCCTTCGCCTCAGACGGGGAGCGCAGCGCCATAAAACGGGTGATGATGTGGGGCTGGCCGAAGTAGCCCAGGCCCCAGGCGATGTTGCCGATGATGGTGCCCGCGGACACGCCGGCGACGACGTTGAAGTAGTTCGGGTTGCCGTCCTCCCAGGGGCCGTAGGGGTTGGAGGTGGCCCAGGAGAAGATGTCGGACGGGTTGTCCAAGGACATCAGCGCCATGATGGGCACCGTGATCAGGGCGAGGAACATCAGGCCGCCCTGCACCACGTCGGTGTAGCTCACGGCGAGGAAGCCGCCGATGAAGGTGTAGAGCACCGTGATGGAGCCGACGATGAGCACGCCGTGAATGTATTCGCCGCCGAAGGTGGATTCGTAGTAGCGGCCGCCGGAGACCATGCCGGAGGAGACGTAGAACGTGAAGAAGAAGATGATGATCACGGCGGAGGTGAAGCGCAGCACGCGCGAGGTGTCGTGCGTGCGGTTCTCGAAGAAGCTGGGCAGCGTGATCGAGTTCTTGGCCACCTCGGTGTAGCCGCGCAGCCTCGGCGCGATCCACTTCCAGTTGGCCCAGGTGCCGATGAACAAGCCGATGACGATCCACAGCTCACTCATGCCGGCGACGAACAGGGCGCCGGGCAGGCCCATGAGCAGCCAGCCGGACATGTCTGAGGCGCCTGCGGAGATGCCGGCGACGAGTGGGCCGAGGCCGCGGTCGCCGAGGACGTAGTCGTCGTATTTTGTTGTCTTGCGCCACGAGTAGAACCCGATGGCGACCATCACCCCGAAATACAGGACGATGGCAAGCACTAGCCAGAAACTATCGGACATGTGCACTCCCTTGCGTCTTTGTAGATGTCGGTCACAGTTCCGCAACACTGTAACGCATACTTTCTTGCTTCTGTCTTGATCTGCAGAATTACCTGAACGGGCGCTGAAAAAATGTGTTCGAACACTCGGCGCGGGCGATGTCGGTGTCGGTGGTATAAGGGTGGGTATGCCTGAATACCTTCTCCATGGCCTGTGGCTCCCCGAGTCCGGGCTTTCGGTGTGGGTTGAGCGCGTACAGGGCCACCGGATTGTGACCATGGAAGACGTGCCGCCCGGCACGTTTCCGCCGATCGTGCATTCGCTTTTAGACGGCCAAAGGTTCCACCACTTCCATACCCTCATCCTGCAAACCCCGAAGGGCCGCCACGTCCGGTTGAAAGCGCCCTTGGCCCAGTTTGCACCCGAGGACGCGGTGCGCTTTTTGGACAGCCTGTCGCACCTGGACGAGGAGTCGCCGGCGGCCACACCTGCTCAGCGCGAGGCGGTGGCGCCGGACATGTACTGGATTCTGCGCATGTATAGGGGCCTGACCCAGTTCGTGCGCGCGGGACGTGTGAGCATCAACGTGCCGTACCACGACGGGCTGTGGTACGCGCAGTGGCAGCTGGGCACCGGTTTAGAGGAGCGCAGCTGGCTGGCGGAGATGATCGCTGCCTCGCCGGGCGTGCTCACGGTGAACAACGCGAACTTGAGCGAGGATTGCGCGCAGACGTTCACGCACTGGATCGCGTCGGCGCGCCTGCAGGGCGCGGCGGCGAAGGCGCCGACCAGGCCGTACCCGTGGCACGATTTTGTGAAGTCGCTGCTTTACAGCATGCCGTTGCGCCGCGGCGGGGCGGTGCTGGCCCGGCAGATAGGGGATTGGAACGGCACGATCACGGCGGTAAACCTGCAGCTGGTGTTCATCGTGGAGTCGCCGAGCGAGGCGGAGGAGTCGGGCCCGGACACGCTGTGGCCGGTGCGCGTGCAGGTGCGCTCGAGCTCGGATTCGCCGCGGCCGGTGCGGCTGGGGGACTACGACTCGAATACGGCGGACGTGTTGCGCGGTCAGCTCGACCACGCAATCGAGTTGACCTCGCTGGCGGACCCGGCGAAGCATGGCCGGTTCCGTTCCGCGGTGGACCACGGCTTCGACCCGAACGCGGGCGATTGGGACCTGTATTTAAACGGCGACGAAATTGTGAAGTTCGTTCGCGAGAGCGCCTCGTACCTTCGGGCACACGGCTTTGTGGTGCTTTTGCCTCGCGCGTGGGCGACTGCGGAGACGGCCTCGAAGCTGAAGGTCAGCGAGCACCAGGACCCGCACGATTCCTCCACCGTGACCATGATGGGCTTCGACACCCTGGTCAAGTACGACTGGAGGCTGTCCGTCGGCGGCGTGGAGCTTTCGGACGAAGAGATGGCGCAGCTGGTCAAATCCAAGTCCGGCCTGATCAAGCTCCGCGGCGAGTGGGTCCTGGCGGATAGCCGCGAGGTAGCCAAGACCGCGAAGTACCTGGAGAAGCTGCACGATACCTCCCTGGAAACCGCCATGCGTGAGGCGGAGGCCGCCATTAAGCGCGCCCGAATCGCCCAGGCCGCCGGCTCCGATGATGCCGAGGAGCTGCAGCGCATCGCCGATGAGGCGCAGGCGGAGTACGAGCGGCTCAAGGCCGCCGAGGGCGAGGGCGTGGTCTCCGCCGCGGAGCTGCGCCAGCTCGCGCTGGAGGCGGGCGCGGACAACCCGATCGAGTTCACCGGCTCGCGCTGGTTTACCTCGCTGGTCGGCGGCACGGACCGCCCGGCGCCGGAGCGTGTGGACATCCCCGATACCGTCAACGCCGAGCTGCGCGAGTACCAGCGCCGCGGCGTGGACTGGCTGTACTTTATGTCCCGCAACAACTTGGGGGCGGTGCTTGCGGACGACATGGGACTGGGCAAGACCCTACAAATGCTCACCCTGCTTGCGGTGGAACAGGCGGAGGGCATGAGGCGCGGCCCGTCGCTGATCGTCGCCCCTACGTCGGTGGTGAACAACTGGGCACGCGAGGCGGACCGCTTCGTGCCGGGCATGCGCGTGCGCGTCCACCACGGCGCGGGCAGGCTCAAGGGCGACGACCTGTTTGAGGCAGCCGACAACGCCGACATCGTCATCACCTCCTACGGCACCGCCGCGCGCGACGCCAAGGATCTGGCGGCGGTGCAGTGGGATCACGTGGTGTTGGATGAGGCGCAGGCGATCAAGAACGCGGGCACGCAGTCGTCGAAAAGCGTGCGCGCAATTCCCGCACGCCACCGCATCGCCTTAACCGGCACGCCGATTGAAAATAAGCTCTCTGAGCTGCGCAGCATCCTGGATTTTGTCAACCCCGGCATGCTGGGCTCGCAGAGTTTCTTCCGCAACCACTTCGCCAAAGCCATCGAGTCGCGCAGAGATCCTGAGCTGGCGGACGAGATGGGCGAGCGGCTGCAGCGTCTCACCGCGCCGTTTATCCTGCGCCGCCTGAAAACGGACACGGCGATCATTTCGGACCTGCCGGACAAAGCCGAGCACGTCATCGCCGTGGATATGACCCCGGAGCAGGCTGCGTTGTACAAGGCACTGGTGGACAGCACGCAGGCAGAGCTTCAGGAGCGCAAGGGCATGGCACGCAAGGGGCTCGTGCTGGCCACGATCACCCGCATCAAGCAGGTGTGCAACCACCCGGCGCACTTTCTTGGCGACGGCTCCGCGGTCACCGAGAAAGGCCACCACCGCTCCGGCAAGGTGGAAAAACTCATGCAGCTGTTAGAGGAAGCCGCCGCGTCCGAGCAGCGTGTGCTGATTTTCACGCAGTACAAGGCGTTCGGCGACATCTTGCAGCCCTACCTTTCGGAGCGGCTGGGCGAGGACGTGCCGTTCCTCCACGGTGGCGTGGGCAAATCCGCGCGCGACGCGATGGTGGAGCGCTTCCAGCAGCCGGACGGGCCCCGCGCGATGATCCTCAGCCTGAAAGCCGGCGGCACCGGTTTGAACCTGACCGCGGCATCCATGGTCATCCACCTGGACCGCTGGTGGAACCCGGCCGTGGAAAACCAGGCCACGGACCGCGCGTTCCGCATCGGGCAGGAGAAGAACGTCACGGTGTACAAGATCATCACCCGCGGCACGATGGAGGAGTCCATCCAGGACATTCTGGACGGCAAGACCCAGCTCGCCGGCGCCGTTGTGGGGCAGGGTGAGGGCTGGATCACCGAGCTGGGCACCGAGGAGCTCGCCCAGTTGATCAGCTACAGGGGGCAAAATGACTGAGAAGAAGCGTCCGCAGGAAGACAACGTCATCTACGCCAACTTCGGCGCCCGCAAACGAGTCTCCAGCGCGGCCGAGACCGGTGGTGCGGATATCACCGCGTTCCGTCCGCGGTCGCTTTCGCCTGCGGCAATGCTCATCTTCAACGCCGCGGTGCGCCAGACCGACGTGGGCCGGGCGAAGCGCGGCGCGGAGTACGCCGCCCGGGGGCAGGTGGTGGAGCTGCACCCGGTGTCGCATGGTGTGCGCGCGGAGGTTGTGGGCAGCCAGAACGACCCGTTCCGCGTGGCTATGTACTTGCCGCAGCGCCATGCCGAGGAGATCCGCCGCGCCACCGGCGCGATCGTGCGCGCGCCGGGCTCCATTGCCGCGGCGAAAGCTGGCACGTTGGACGAGGAAGTGCTGGAGATCCTGCTGTGCAAAACGCCGCAGGAGGTCACCTTCTACTGCGACTGCCCGGATAGCGCGGCCGTGTGCAAGCATGCCGTCGCCGTGGCGCAGCGCACCGCGGAGCTCATAGACAAAGACCCGAGCGTCATCTTCACCATGCGCGGGCTGCGCCTGGAGGAGCTAGAGAACCGCAAGCGCAACCAGGCGGAGGACTTGGCTAAGGAGAATGCCGAGCCCGGCTCCGAGTACTTCTGGTCCGGCCGTCAGTTGCCCGAGCTGCCGCGTCCGAAGGTGGCGCCGATGATCGAGGATTCGGACATCGACCTGCTCCACCGCGCGATGCAAACTGTGTCGTTTACCAACATCGACCAGTTGCGCGCTGTTGCGGACATTGAAGATCTCTACGACGAGCTCACCCGATAGCTCGTGTGTTCGAATGTTTGCGCTGGAGTGTCGGGCGCAGTGGTAGGTGTATAAGACATGACGCACACCACCTTCATCCACACCTCCGACCTGCAGTTAGGCATGCGCCGAAAATTCTTGTCGCCCGAGGCGCAGTCGCGATTCGACGATGCACGGCTCCGCGCCCTCACCCGCCTGGGGGAGATAGCAACGGAGCGCGGCGCCGAATTCATCGTGGTCGCCGGCGACGTATTCGAGCACAACTCGCTCGAGCCCACCACACTCGGCCGCGCGCTCGAGGCGCTGCGCAAACTGCCCGTGCCGGTCTACCTTTTGCCCGGCAATCACGACCCGCTGGTGGCAGACAGCATCTTTCAGCGCACAGAGGGCATTGAAGGTGTCAAGGTGCTCGCGGACTCTAATCCTGTGGTCGTGCGCGAGGGCGTCGAGGTGGTGGGCGCCCCGCTGCTGACTAAGCATGCCTCGGAGGACCTGTGTGCCAAGGCCGTCCGCCACCTGGCACCGACGGAGGCGGTCCGCATCCTCGTCGGCCACGGCGCCGTGGAGGGCTTCGGGGAGGAAGAGGCGCATTCGCTTATCGACGTTGCTTCGCTCGACAACGCCATCGACCAGGGCACGATCGATTACGTCGCCCTGGGGGATACTCACTCCACCGCGGCGCTGACCGCCTCGGAGCGGATCTGGTACTCCGGCGCGCCGGAAACCACGGATTACTTCGACCGCACCCCTGGCGTGGCCGGCGGCGAGGTGGATTCCGGCAACGCACTGGTGGTCACCGTGAACAAGGACGCCGGGCGCGCTGACGTCTCGGTGGAGAAGGTCCCGGTTGGCGCCTGGACGTTCGAGGCCCGCTTCTGGGAGGTGGCCAGCAGTGAGGATGTGGCCGAGGTGATCGAGGAGCTGAAGGCTTACCCGGAGAAGGACCGCACCGTGATCAAGTACGCGTTATCCGGCACCCTTGGCTTGGAGGACACGCGCACCTTGGAGCGCGAACTTGCCGAGTTAGAGCCGGTCTTCGCGGCGCTGTACCCGCGCGAGCGGCTGATGAGCCTGCACCTCGAGCCCGACGACGAAGAGATGGAAAACCTGCCATTGACCGGCTTCGCCGAGGGCGCCATGCGTGAGCTGATCGGCCAGGCGGCCGGGGAAAACGCCACCGCCCGCGACGCTGTGAACCTGCTGTTTCGCCTGTCCAAGGAGGTGGGCTAGACCATGCGCATCCACGACCTAGTCATCGACAACTTCCGCGCCGTCGAGCACCTGGAGTTGCGCGACCTGCCGGATACCGGCGTGATTGTTATCCACGGCCCAAACGAGGCCGGCAAGTCCACCATCCTGGACGCCATCGGAACCGTGCTGCAGGAGCGCCATTCCGCCGGCGGCAAGAAGATCAAGATCTTCGCCCCGGTCGGCCGCGACGCCTCGCCCGAGGTCACCATGACCGCGACGGTGGGGCAGACCACGTTCAAGATCCACAAGCGCTGGTTGAAGGGCAAGCTCTCAGAGCTGGAGATCCTCTCGCCGGTGCACAAGAACTTCACCGGACGCCAGGCGGACGACGAGCTCGCGCGCATTATCGCCGAGCAGATGGACACCAGCCTGGCCAAGACCCTGTTCCTGCGCCAGGGAGAGCTGGACCCGGGCATCGCCGCGGCCGGCATCCCGTCCATCTCGCAGGCGCTCGACGCGGAAGACGGCTCGGAGCGCTCGGGCGAGGAAGACACCGAGCTCATGGCCGCTATCGAGGCGGAGTACGCCCGCTACTGGACGGCCGCGACCCCGCCGAAACCCAAAGCCTCCTTCACCGCGAAATCCGACGCGGTGGACGCCGCCCGCGAAACCCTGCGCGCCGCCGAGGCCGAGGTGCAGCAACTTGCCACATTCGTCGACGAGGTGGCCCGCCGCGAAGACGAAATCGGCGCGGTGGACACGGAGCTGCCGCAGGCCCACGACGAGCTCGCCGAACGCGAGGCCGAGTTCGCCCAGGCCAGCCAGCTCGCTTTGCAGGCCAAGACCGCGGCCGAGCAGTTCGATCGCGCCACCGTCGCCAGAAAGCGTGCCGAGCAGGACCTCGCCGAGCGCACCGCGCTCACCGCGCGCGTCGCCGCGCTGCGCGAGGAGGAGAAGGAATTGCAGGCCGCGCTTGCTCCGGCGCAGGAGGCGCGCGACGCAGAGCGTGAGAAGGTCACGGAGCTAACGCACCAGGTCGAGGATGCGAAAACCCGCCTCGCCGCCGCTCGCACCACCCTGCGCGGCGCCGAAAACGTCCGCGATCACGTGCGTGCTTCTCGACGCCTCACGGTCGTCACCGACCAACTCTCCCTCATCGGCAAAGCTGAGCAGGCCTACGCAACCCTGCTCAAGAACGCCCCGGTCCTGCAGGTCACGGACGCGGACGTGCGCAAACTGGAGGAGGCCGAGAGCGAACTGACTCTGCAGCGCCGCCTGCGCGAGGCAGCCTCCGCCAAATTAGAGATCACCGCCGAGGGCAAAACTATCCAGGTCGACGGCGAGAGCGTGGATGTGGACGGCACCGAGTCCGTCGCCGTCTACGAGGGCACGCGCCTCACCCTCGACGACTTCGACGTTGTCTTCCGCGCTGCGCAAGGCGCAGAAGACCCCCGCCGTGCTGTGGAGAAGGCCGAGGACCGCCTTGCCAGCCTGCTGTCCAAGCTCGGCTGCGCGGACGTCGACGAGGCACGAGCCGCCCGCGACGCGTGCAAGGCACACGACGCGGAGGTGAAATCCGCCCGTCAGCGCCGCGACGACGCGCTTGCCGGCACCGACGCCGACGAGCTCGCTGCGGAGCGCGACCGCCTTTCCACCCAGATTGAGGAGCTCGCCGAGGCGATCGACACCGCCGAGCTGCCCGACACCGAGCAGGCCGCGGAGCTGGCAGTGAAGGATGCTCAAAAGGCGCTGGATAAGGCAGAAAAGGACGTTGATGCCGCCGACGCCGCACTCAAGCCTTACGCGGATCGCACCGCCGCCAGCGAGCTGACCGTCGTGAAAACCAACCTCGAGGCGAAGCAGGCCGAGGCCAGCCACGCCGCCGACGAGCTGGAGCGGGCGGAGACCGCCGCACCGAAAACCGAGCTCGAGGACACCGTCGAATCCGCCCGCGAGCAGGAGAGCGAGGCCAAGGAGGCGCACGACGTGCTCTCCGCTGAACTCGCGACCGCCGACCCGGAGATCGCCCAACAGATGCTCGAGGGCGCGAAGGCGCGCCTGCAGAACCTGGAAAAACGACAGGCAGAGGCCAACAACCGCATCACTGAGCTAACCGGCCGCATCGAGATCGCCGCCGGCGCCGCGGAGAAGGCCGACCGCGCGGCCGCGGAGCTCGACGCCGCAGAGACAGAACTGGCCCGCACCACCCGCCGCGCCGACGCGGTGCGTTTGCTGCGCGAGACGATGCACGCCCACCGCGACGCCGCCCGCGCTCGCTACACCGCACCGTTCAACGACGCGATCCGCAACCGCGCCCGCGTGCTGTTCGGCCCGACCGTTGACTTCAACTTCGGCGAGGACCTCACCGTTACCGAGCGCACCGTCGACGGGGTGAGCGTGCCGCTGGACCAGCTCTCCGGCGGCACGAAAGAGCAGTTGGCCATCCTCACCCGGTTCGCCATCGCGGACCTGGTCACCGCCTCCGGTGAGACAACCCCGGTGCCCGTGGTGGTCGACGACGCCCTCGGCGCC
This sequence comes from Corynebacterium pilbarense, assembly GCF_026930265.1. Lineage (NCBI taxonomy): Bacteria > Bacillati > Actinomycetota > Actinomycetes > Mycobacteriales > Corynebacteriaceae > Corynebacterium > Corynebacterium pilbarense. The sequence goes on along the minus strand of NZ_JANRML010000003.1, from coordinate 92,886 downwards.
ACCGACCCGGAACGTCTCGCCCGCATGAACTCGCTGTTTTCCCAGGTAGGGAAGTCCTCGCAGGTGTTGGTACTGACCTGTTTCCCGCAGCGCTTCGACCGTGTCGCCGCGGCGCGCACGTACTCCATGGACGAGCTGAAGACCGCACCCATCGGCTAGGATCTGCCCGTATGAATGCACAACCGCGGTGGCTCGACGACGAAGAACAGCAGCTGTGGCGGCTGATGCTCGCGGGGTTTACCAAGATCTCGCGCACGCTTGACGATCGCCTCCAAGCAGGCGGCGACATTTCTTCGCCGGAGTTTTCCGTGCTCGTCGCGCTGTCGGAGGCGCAAGACCGCACGCTGCGCCTGCGCGAGCTGTGCGAAGAACTCGGCTGGGACCGCTCGCGCGCCTCCCACCAGGTCACGCGCATGAAAAAGCGCGGCCTGCTCACCAAAAAGAAGTGCCCCGGCGATGCCCGCGGCGTGCTGGTGACCCTGACCGACCAAGGCATGGCCCACCTCGAGGAGGCGGCGCCGGACCACGTGGAGACCGTGCGGCGCCTCATCTTCGACCACCTGGACGCGGACCGTGCCGACAAAATCAGTGAGTTCTTCACCGACGTGCTCGCTGCCGAGGATCTGCCAACTAACCAGCTCTAACAACCGTTTCGTGAGCAACTGTCCTTGCGGGTTTGCGCCGGCGGGGGTTGGATGGGGTTTACCGAACCCATGGATGAAAGGACCCCACGATGTCCAGCCCGTACAACCCGCAGCACATCAACCCGGGTAACTCCCCGAAGCGCCTCGAGCGTTCCATGACCGACAAGTACATCGCCGGCGTCTGCGGCGGCATCGCCCAGTACCTCGGCGTCGACGCCACCGCGGTGCGCGTGGTCTTTATCCTCCTCGTCCTCATGGGCGTGTTCCCGGGCCTGCTCGCCTACGGCGTGGCCTGGCTAATTATGCCGGCTGAGTTTTAGGGCCTGCTCCCGTCGAGGAACGTGAACCGGACCTCGTCGCTAGGCAATTGCTCCAGCGCCTGGCGCACGCCCGGCCCGGTGCCTGAGGTGGGGTGGTTCATGTGCGCCAGCACGATTGCCCCGTCAGGGGCTTGCATGATTGCCGACGCCACATGGTCCGCCGCGGCAGTCGCCCCAAAATCGCCGTTGACGCTGTAGCCCGCGATAGCCACGCCGCGGTCGCGCGCGATGTCCACGGCGACATCGTCGTAATGGGCCGTGCCTGAGCGGAACCACGTCGATTCCACCCCGTAGTCCGCCAGCAGCGCCCGGTTGCCGTCGATTTCCGCGATGGCTTCCGCCGGCGTTGCGGTTCCCGCGATGCCGTAGGCGGCCTCGCCGTTGCCGCTCAGCGGTAGGTGGCGCGTGCCGTGATTTTCCAGGCGGAACAGGGGGTCGGCCGCAAGCTTGCGCGTCGCATCCGGGTTCGCCTCGATCCAGGTGGCGCTCAAAAACAGCGTCGCGGGTACCGCGAATTTGCGCAGCGCGTCTATCAACCCCTGGTCCACTGCCGAGCCACTGGGTCCGCCGCAGGCGTCGAACGTCAGCGCAATCGTGCGCCTGCCCGGCGTTACAGGCACCATCTCCACAATGCCGCGCATGGAGGTCCCAAACGTTTGTGGCACCCGGCCCGCGTAGTGCTCCGGGCCGGGATACGCCGTCACTGTTTCGCGGGCAGTGGAGGTGGCTGTTTCCGTTGCTGTCGTGCCCCGCGGGCCGGCGCACCCCACTAACGCAGAAAAGCCCGCCACTGCCGTGGCGGACATGAATGTTTTTCTGCTCAGCACAGGCTGAGAGTGTAGTTGCAGGGGGAGCGGAGCGCTCGTCGAACCCGGATGGGACGAGTTAGCTTAGGGGTAAACCCCTGCTTGGGGCTTTCACGAAACCTCCTGACCAGTTGTAGCGGGTTCGTGGCTACACCCCGGTTACACCGGGTTCCGACTCCGGTTACACGACAGAAGTCAATTATATGACGTGAGCAGGAGCGCTTTTTAGAACGGGAAGTCAGGAAATTCTGCTTCCGCCTCTTCCTGCCTCTCGGCAAGCTCCACGCTCCACCGTGAACGCTCGACTAGCTCGTCAAAGGTGAGCACCTCCGGTGACTTGCGGTTCGAGCGGAAACTTTCAAAGCTACGGAGCTTCGAGCCAATTCGGTTTGCCTTGGACGCGGCACAAATCGCACATGGGCCGATCATCAAAAACGAGCGTGGTTCAAGCAAGTATGCACCGTCGCCAGTGTTGTCTCCCTCGTTGTCCCTCTCGGCAATCCATCCGGCAAGACTCTCCTTGGCGGCGCGAACCGTCGTCGAACCCCGAGGTGTCCCCTCTGCAAACGGGAATCGAGTCGAGGCTGCGGATAAGCTAGATAAGTTTGTTCGAGCCTTCCCGGTTCAAGATGATGAGGCCATCGAGTTTTGTTCCGTTCGGATCATTGCTTGGGGCCTGAAAACCGATCTCCCGAACTATGCCAGGCTCGTGCGCAACTTGAATCTCGAGCTGGCGACGCTGTTTTCGCAACTTGCCGGAATCTCTGCCATCTCTGCTCCTTCCACTGTCTCTTGAGCAGCACACACAGCTGCACCGCTACCCGGAACTTGACTAGTTCAGTGCTCGCTGTATAGTTCAGTGAATGCTGACTATTGCTTCGCGTCTCGACGTGATGAACCGCCTGGGTCGTGCACTGGCCGACCCCACTCGATCCCGGATCATCTTGACCCTGCTCGACCATCCCGCCTACCCGGCGGAACTATCCCGAGATCTGGACCTGACACGCCCGAATGTGTCCAACCACCTGGCATGCCTGCGCGATTGTGGGATCGTCGTCTCCGAGCCCGAGGGTCGTCGGACACGATACGAGATTGCCGATCCGCACTTGGCGCAGGCGCTGACGACACTGGTCGATGCCACCCTGGCAGTAGACGAAGACGCCCCGTGCATGGATCCCGCCTGCTCGCTTCCCGGATGCGACGTAGCTGGGGAGGGCGCATGATCCTCACCACAGTCTTGCAAGCGATAGGCCTGTTCGCAGCTACCAACATCGACGACATCATCGTGCTCTCCCTCTTCTTCGCGCGAGGGGCAGGCCAGAGCGGCACCACCGCCCGTATTTTGGCCGGCCAGTACCTCGGATTTGCCGGCATCCTCGTCGCCGCGATCCTTGTGACTATCGGCGCCGGAGCATTTCTGCCCCCGGCAGCTATTCCATACTTTGGTCTCATCCCTCTGGGCATCGGCCTCTGGGCCGCATGGCAGGCCTGGCGCGGAGACGATGACGACGATGACGACGAGGCCAAGGTTGCCGGCAAGAAGGTCGGCGTTTGGACAGTTGCAGGCGTCACGTTTGCCAATGGCGGCGACAACATCGGTATCTACACCCCTGTATTCCTCAGCGTGGAACCTCTCGCAGTAGTCGCCTACTGCGTTAGCTTCCTCGCGCTCGTTGCGGTCCTGGTGGCCCTGGCAAAGTTCGTCGCCACCCGCCCCCCGATCGCGGAAGTGCTCGAACGCTGGGAGGGCATCCTCTTTCCCATCGTTCTCATCGGCCTCGGCATCGTGATCCTCGTCAGCGGCGGAGCTTTTGGGCTCTGACATAGCAGCAGTGTTCCAACGGCGGTTGCGTCCCTTAGTGTTGTGTAACGCTTGCTGATGGGACTTGACCTCTGGCATGTGCGGTGCGGTCTGCTCCCAGGCCTCTATTACCGTGCAGAACACGCCGGAAGACGGCGCGAAGTACCTCAACCAGGGCGCTCCCTACGGCACGAAGGAGTGGCAGGAGCAGTACCACCGTCGCAACACCATTGAGTCGCGCAATGACCGTGTGAAGTTCTCCCGCCACCAGGGCCACGGCGACCCGACCATGCGGCTTATGCGTGGCTGGGCAGCGCAAGCCATTTCGGCTGTCATGTCCGCGGTTGCGGCCAACATAGGTCTGCTGTCGGCAGAGTCCCGCTGACGCTTCCCGAAGAAGCCCACGCCTCCCACGACCCCTCCGGACGGTCGCATGACCCGCGGCCGCGACGAGACTGGCACCGACGCTTTCCCCAACGCGCCCCCGCTTGCGGCATAGCCCGACCAAGGCCACCGGCTGGTCCTCAAACAATGAGGACGAAGCCCGTGGCCTAGAGGTCGTGGGCGAGTGCCGAAATTCGGCCCAAAACGGCGTTCAGATAAAGAAAAATGACCCCTCCGAACGAACGGAGCGGGTCACTTTTGTGTTCGCGGCCGTTTTCCTTCGGCTGGCAGGAGGTTTCGTGAAAAGATTGGAACAGTTTCGTGAAACCCCCTGCTCAAATGGTGTCCCCGACAGGATTCGAACCTGCGACCTTCGGTACCGGAAACCGATGCTCTAATCCACTGAGCTACGGAGACAATGCCGTATAGGTTAGCACCCGGTATCACAGCCAACGAAATTGGAACGAACCCTAGGGTGACTCCCAGCTACACCCCATGGATTTGCAACACCCATGTCGCATAATCATTGGTGCGCGCCGCGGGAACGGCGTGACACGGGAAACAATGACAGCGAAACGGCCGGCCCCGAAAGGGACCGGCCGTTTCGTTATGCCCGCTAAAGCGGCTACTTCACAACCATCACGATGAGGTCGCGCGGGCCGTGCACGCCTTCGACGCGCACGAGCTCGATGTCGGAGGTCGCGGACGGACCAGAGATCATGGTCGCCGGGCGCTCCGGATTGATGCGGGAGATCATCTCCGGCACGCCGAAGACGACGGTCTCAGGGCGCACGATGCAGATGTGGCGATCCGGCACCAGCGACAGGGCGCGGCGGCCGCACACGTCGCCGGACTCCAGCACGATGGAGCCGGTCTGCGCGGAGGTGACCTGGGAGTCGGTGATCACGGCGTCGACGTCGGAAAGCTCGCGCGGATCGGTGTCGTTGGAATCCGGGCGGGCGGTGCCAGCGAAGCCGTCGAAAAGCGAGGCGTCGAGGCCGGGGGCGTAGACGACCTCGTTGCACTTGCGGTCCGCCAGCACCTTGACGATGTCCTCGGCGAGGGTCGCCTCGGTGGTTTCCACAACGTCCGCCTTGTAGTCCACGAGGCGGTCGATGAGGATCTCGCGCAGCTCGTCGGCGCTGAGGTCGGAGGAGGTGTTGTAGTTGCGAACCACTTCCACCTGCTCCGGCGTGTTGGACAGCTGCTGCGCGTCGCGGATGCGCTTGAGGATTTCGCGCTTCGCGTCCTCGTTGCGGGTGTCACGCGGGGCAGAATTACCGGTTACTCGAGTAGTCATTTACTTGTCCTCTTCCTCGAAACGTTCGCCGGTGACCTTCTGGCCCTCCGGGACGCCCTGCTCGCGGGCTTCGGCCAGCAGGCGCTCGGCTTCCTCGGAGCCCCACCACTGGCGGAAGGACTTCTTCGGCGGCACCGCGACGTCGCGGTACTCGGTCCAGCCGGAAATCGGCGGCGGCATGAGGTCGATCTTGCCGTTGAAGCCGCCGAGCACGCGGCCCAGAGCCACCATCCGCACCAGCTTGTCCCACACGCCGCTGCGACCCCAGACCTGGGCCAGGGAAGCGAACGCCGCGCGCTCGATGTGGCTCGGCTCGTTCTTCGCCTTCTGGTAGCGCAGCTCCAGCAGAATGTCCGTGATCGGGATCTTCACCGGGCAGACCTCGTTGCAGCGGCCGCACAGGGAAGACGCGTACGGCAGGGAGCCGTTCGGGTCGTCCGAGGAGTCGATGCCGGTCAGCTGCGGGGTGATGATCGCGCCGATCGGGCCCGGGTAGGTGGAGCCGTAGGAGTGGCCGCCGGCACGCTCGTAGACCGGGCAGACATTCAGGCAGGCAGAGCAGCGGATGCACTTCAGGGCCTCGCGGCCGATCTCGCTGGACAGGGCGGCGGTGCGGCCGTTGTCCAAGAGGACGATGTGGAAGTTCTGCGGACCGTCGCCCTCCGTCACACCGGACCACAGGGAGGTGTACGGGTTCATGCGCTCGCCGGTGGAGGAGCGCGGCAGCAGCTGCAGGAACACGCCGAGGTCCTCGAAGCTGGGCAGCAGCTTCTCAATGCCCATGACGGTGATCAGGGTCTCCGGCAGGGTCAGGCACATACGGCCGTTGCCCTCGGACTCCACGATGGAGACGGTGCCGGTATCCGCGCAGCCGAAGTTGGCGCCGGAGATGGCCACCTTGGCCTCCATGAACTGCTGGCGCAGGTACTTGCGGGCGGCCTCCGCCAGCTCCGCCGGATCCTGGGTCAGGGTCTCGTCCGTGTTCGGCATCTTCGCGGCGAAGATGTCGCGGATCTCCGCGCGGTTGCGGTGGATCGCCGGGACCAGGATGTGGGAGGGGAAGTCCTCGCCGAGCTGCACGATGAGCTCTGCCAGGTCGGTCTCCTGCGCGAAGATGCCGGCCTTTTCCAGCTCGTCGTTCAGGGCGATTTCCTGAGTGGCCATGGACTTGATCTTGACAACCTTGTCCTCGCCGGTGGCGCGGACCAGGTCCTGGATGATCTCGTTGGCTTCCTTGGAGTCGCGCGCCCAGTGGACGTGGCCGCCGCGGGCGGTGACGTTCTGCTCGAACTGCTCCAGCAGCTCGGGCATGCGCGCAGCGACGTCGCGCTTGATGGTGGAGCCGGCTTCGCGCAGATCCTGCCAATCGTCCACCTCGTCCACAACAGCCTGGCGCTTCACACGGATGGTGGTGGTGGCGTACTGGTAGTTGCGGCGCTTGGTTACGTCGTTGAGCTCGTGGTGCGCAGCTTTCTGGAACTTTTCCTTGCCGCGCAGGTGGGACGGGCCGCTGGCGTACGGCGGCATGGTGGGTTGACCGAGTGCGACCTTCACAGCATCTTCTCCTTCTTGTATGCCGCGGACGTCGGGGTCAGCGGGTGCTCCTTGGTGGAGGCGAGGATCTCCGCCATGTGCACAGCGCGGATACCCTGGTGCTGGCGGGACATTGCGCCCGCGATGTTCATCAGGCAGGAGGAGTCACCGGCGGTGACGTACTCGGCCTGCGTGTCCTTGATGTGGCGGACCTTGTCCGAAACCATGGCGGAGGAGACCTCCGGCATCTTCACGGAGAAGGTGCCGCCGAAGCCGCAGCATTCCTCGGAGTTGGGCAGGTCCACCAGTTCCAGGCCCTCGACGTGGCGCAGCAGCTCGGTCGGGCGGTCGCCGACCTTGAGGAAGCGCAGGGAGTGGCAGGAGGAGTGGTAGGTCACGCGGTGCGGGAAGAACGCGCCCACGTCGTAGGTGCCTGCGACGTCCACGATGAACTCGGAGAGGTCGTAGGTCTTCTTCGAAGCGGTCCTAGCACCGTCCGCCAGTGCCTTCGAACCGAAACGCTCCGCCAGCTCGACGTGCTGCTCGCGCACAGCACCCGCGCAGGAACCGGAGGGGGCGACGACGTAGTCGATGGAGGGGTCCGAAAACGCGTCAACGTAAGTTTCGATGATCGGAATGGCCTGCTCTTTATAACCGGTGTTCACGTGCATCTGGCCACAGCAGGTCTGCTGTTCTGGAAAGACAACGTCGTAGCCCAAGCGGGAAAGCACAATGGCAGAAGCCTTGTGCGCGTCGGGAAAGAGGGCGTCGCCGATACAAGTAGAAAACAGCGCTACTCGCATGTTCGGACTCCTAAAAGATGAGATCACAGGGAAATAATGAAAGCCCCCGCAGGCTGTGATGACCTCGAGGGCTCCGATATTCGGTTGTCAGTTACGGAACGACCGGCGCAAGTGCACTCAAAACGTTCGACTGAAGGAAGACTATCACGCACACAGCAACCAGGAAGCCGAAGCTCCAGCCGACGACCTTCTTGAAGATCTCGGATTCCTTGCCCTCCATGTTCACCGCGGTCGCGGCAATGGCGAGGGACTGCGGCGAGATCATCTTGCCCACAACACCACCGGTGGTGTTGGCGGCGAGCAGCAGATCCGGGTTGAGACCCAAGTTGTTCGCCGCGGTGACCTGCAGGTTGGCAAATAGCGCGTTGGCGGAGGTGTCGGAGCCGGTCACGGCCACGCCCACCCAGCCGAGGACCGGGGAGAAGAAGGCGAATGCCGGGCCGAGGTTGGCGAAGAACTCGCCGATGGTCACGGTCTGGCCGGAGTAGTTCATCACGTACGCCAGCGCCAGCACGAGCACGATAGTGACTGCGGACCAGCGCATCTTCCACACAGTGTCGGTGAATTCCTTGCCCACCTGGCCCCAGGTCAGGCTGTAGCGGCCGTTCTCGTTGAACACCATGTAGGCCACGGAGACAATGAGCGCGGAGATGACGAGAAGCGTGCCGGGGTTGTTGATCCAGGCGAAGTTGTAGTCGCTGTTGACGGCCTGGCCAGATGCGTCGAGAAGCTTGCCATCGAGGCCCGGCCACGGGAAGGAGATCTGGAACTTGTTCAGCCACTCCGGAATGGTGCTGCCGAGGTTGGCAAGACCGAAGATGACAACAACGACGGCGTACGGCATGAGTGCCATCCAGACGCGGTGGCCCGGAAGCTCCGCATCCTCGGTGTGTGCCGGCAGCTCGAGGCGCTGACGCATCTCATCGAGGCCCTTCGGCTGCCAGAAACGCAGCAGCAGGAACGCAGCACCGAGCGCGACGATGCAGGCGACGACGTCGGTGAGCTGGTAAGCGAAGTAGTGGGAGGTCCACCACTTGGCCACCGCGAAGGTGAGGCCGATGGTGAAGGCTGCCGGTGCGGTCTCGCGCACGCCGCGCTTGCCGTCGATGATCAGGGCGATGATGAAGGGGACGAAGAACGCCAGGATCGGGGTCTGGTTACCGATGATCGCCGCGATGTTCTCGGTCTGCTCGACCGTGCGGCCGCCGACCTCGCCGGCGGTGGTGATCGGGATGCCCACGGCGCCGAACGCCACCGGAGCGGTGTTGGCCAGCAGCACAACGGTCGCGGCCTTCAGCGGCGGGATGCCCAGTGCGAGGATCATGGTTGCGGTAATCGCCACCGGCGCGCCGAAGCCGGCCAGCGCCTCAAGCAGGCCGCCGAAGCAGAAGGCGATGAGCATCGCCTGGATGCGCACGTCGCCGTTGCCCATCTTGTCGAAGACGGTGCGCAGGTCCTCGAAGCGGCCGGACGCGACGGTGATCTGGTAGAACCAGATGGCCGTCAGGATCACGAAGACGATGGGGAAGAGGCCGAACAAGCCGCCGCGGAAGGCGGAGGAGATAGCCATGGTGGTGGGCATGTTGAAGCCCAAGATGGCTACCAGTAGTGCAACTACGAGCGCGACGGCGCCGGAGGTGTGCGCGCGGGCTTTGAATCCGAGCAGCATGATGAAGAACGTGAGCAACGGCAGGGTAGACACCAGCGCCGAGAGGCCCACGCTGCCACCGATCGCGTCGGTGAACACTTGGAATTGATCCATGGGAGGCTCTTTCGAGTCAGTACGGGCAATGACTGCAAAACAATATGCCACCCTAATCCTGTTAGTGACGAATGGAGGGGCATCGCTTTGGTGTGACCTATTGCACCGCGCGGCCGGTAGCCATGCTGCGTGCAGTGTCGGCGGGTGATTTAGACTTGTGCCCCATGACGCCAGCTGAACTCGCAACCACCGTGAAAGAGGCCGCGACGCGCGTGCTCGCCGCCCACGACCTCGACGCCTCCGTCGTCCCGGACACCGTGACCGTGGAGCGCCCCCGCAATCCCGAGCACGGCGATTACGCCACGAACATCGCGCTCCAGGTGGCCAAGAAAGCTGGCACCAACCCACGCGAGCTCGCCACCTGGCTTGCCGACGACCTGTCGGACAACCCCGCAATCGACTCCGCCGAGATCGCCGGTCCAGGCTTTATTAACCTGCGCCTGGCCGCCGGCGCGCAGGGCCAGCTCGTGGCGAAGGTCCTGGACGAGGCGGAGAAGTTCGGCCACTGCGACCTCTACGCAGACGAGAAGATCAACCTCGAGTTCGTCTCCGCCAACCCCACCGGCCCGATCCACCTGGGCGGCACCCGCTGGGCTGCAGTGGGCGACTCGCTCGCCCGCGTGCTCGAGGCCGCCGGCGCGGAAGTCACCCGCGAGTATTACTTCAACGACCACGGCGGGCAGATCGACCGCTTCTCCCGCTCGCTGGTGGCCGCCGCGAAGGGCGAGCCCACCCCGGAGGACGGTTACGGTGGCGATTACATCCACGAGATTTCCCGGGCGGTCGTCGATAAGCATCCCGGCGCCCTCGATGGCGCGGACGCCGAGGTGCAGGAGACCTTCCGCGCGGCCGGTGTGGAGATGATGTTCGCGCAGATCAAGCAGTCCCTGCACGAGTTCGGCGTGGACTTCGACGTGTACTTCCACGAGAACTCCCTGTTCGAATCAGGCGCGGTGGACAAGGCAGTGCAGACGCTGAAAGACAACGGCAACCTGTACGAAAACGATGGCGCGTGGTGGCTGCGTTCCTCCGACTTCGGCGACGACAAGGACCGCGTCGTGCTCAAGTCCGACGGCGACGCCGCCTACATCGCCGGCGACATCGCGTACGTGGCCGACAAGTTCGACCGCGGCCACACCCTGGCTATTTACATGCTGGGTGCGGACCACCACGGCTACATTGCGCGTCTCAAGGCGGCGGCGCAGGCGCTGGGCTACAACGCGGACGCCGTTGAGGTGCTCATCGGCCAGATGGTCAACCTCGTACGCGACGGCCAGGCCGTGAAGATGTCCAAGCGCGCAGGCACCGTGATCACGCTCGAAGACCTCGTGGACGCGATCGGCGTCGACGGCGCGCGCTACTCGCTGGTGCGTTCCTCGGTGGACTCTACCCTGGACATCGACCTGGACTTGTGGACGAAGCAGTCCTCCGACAACCCCGTCTACTACGTGCAGTACGCCCACGCCCGCCTGTGCTCCATCGGACGCAAGGCCGCTGAAGCCGGCGTGTCCCACTCCGACCCGGACCTGGCGCTGCTCACCCACGACAAGGAGGGCGACCTCATCCGCACCCTCGGCGAGTACCCGGCCGTCGTGCGCGCCGCCGCGGAGCTGCGCGAGCCGCACCGCATCGCCCGCTACACCGAGGAACTGGCCAGCGCGTTCCACAAGTTCTACGACTCGTGCCAGATCCTGCCCAAGACCGGCGAGGAAGCGGAGCCGATCCACACCGCGCGCCTGGCCCTGGCGATGGCCTCGCGCCAGGTTGTTGCGAACGCCCTCGGCCTGATCGGCGTGAGCGCACCGGAGCGGATGTAAATGACCGTTTTCGTCTCCACGCCCTACGAGAAAGACAACGGCGACTTCAACGACCTGCCTGCCCACGTCTGGCCCCACAGCGCCAAGCGTGAAGAGGACGGCGTGGTCACCATCGCCGGTGTGCCGCTCCCGGAGATCGCCGCGGAGTACGGCACCCCGGTTGTGGTCATCGACGAGGACGACTTCCGTTCGCGCTGCCGCGACATGGCCGCCGCGTTTTTAGCGCCCGAAAACGTGCACTACGCGTCCAAGGCGTTTCTCACCCGCCGCGTGGCCCGCTGGGTCGACGAGGAGGGCCTCGCGCTGGACGTGGCCAGCGAGAATGAGCTGCGCATCGCCCTGGCCGCGGACTTTCCGCCGGAGCGCATCACCGTGCACGGGAACAACAAGTCGGACCAGTTCCTGCGTCTATGCGTGGAGTCAAAGGTCGGCCACGTGGTCATTGACTCGCATCAGGAATTGGCGCAGCTGGAGGCCGTGGCTAAGCAAGCGGGCGTGAAGCAGGACGTCTTCGTGCGCGTGAAGCCCGGCGTGGACGCCCACACCCACGAGTTCATCGCCACCAGCCACGAGGATCAGAAGTTCGGCATCTCGCTCGCTACTGGCGACGCCTTGTCGGCCGCCGCCGCAGCCATCACCTCCGACTGGTTGGAGCTGACCGGCCTGCACTGCCACGTCGGCTCCCAGGTCTTCGACGCCGAGGGCTTCAAGCTCGCCGCGGAGCGCGTGCTGGGCCTGTACGCCGAGATCTGGAAGACCCAGGGCGTGGCGCTGGGCTACCTCGACCTCGGCGGCGGCTACGGCATCGCGTACATGCCGGGCGAGTCGCCTTTGGACGTCAACGCTGTGGCGCACGACCTGCTCACCGCGGTGCAGGAGGTCGCCGACGAGCTGGGCATCGCCGCGCCCACCGTGGTGGTCGAGCCCGGCCGCGCGATCGCCGGCCCGTCCGCGGTAACCGTCTACACCGCCGGCGTGATCAAGGACGTGGACACCTCGTACACCACGTCGCGGCGCTACGTCGCCGTCGACGGCGGCATGAGCGACAACATCCGCCCCTCGCTCTACGGCGCGCTTTACGACGCCCGCGTGGTCAACCGCTTCACCGACGGCGCCCCCACCGACACGCGCCTGGTCGGCTCCCACTGCGAGTCCGGCGACATTCTGGTGGAGGAGGCCTCCTGGCCCGACGATATCGCCCCGGGCGATCTCATCGCGCTGGCCGCCACTGGCGCCTACTGCTACTCAATGGCCTCGAACTACAACGCGTTTGGCCGCCCGGCAGTCGTGTCCGTGCGCGGCGGCGAGGTCACGCCCATGGTGCGGCGGGAGACTGTCGAGGATCTGATTGCGCGCGAATATTAATTGACCGTCAGTGTCTTTTGCGCGATAGTAGACAAAGCGGTTCACCGCTGATCCCTGTCACGTACGACGAAGGAGCTACTCGCATCATGACTTCCGCCACAGCCGAGGGATATAACGGCAACTACCCGGGCAAGGGCATCGGCACCCCCGTGGGCATTGCCGTGCTGGGCAAGGGCACCGTCGGTACTGAGGTGCTGCGCCTTCTCTCCGAATTCTCCTCCAACCTGGAGCACCGTATTGGCGGCCCGATCGAGGTGAGGGGTGTTGCGGTGTCGGACGTCGAGAAGCATAAAGATGCCCCCGAGGTCCAGGGTTTGTACTTGACGGGGGACGCGCGCGAACTGGTCACCCGCGACGACGTGGATATCGTGGTCGAGCTCATCGGCGGCATCGACTACCCGCGCGAGCTCGTCCTCGAAGCGCTCAAGGCCGGAAAGTCGGTGGTCACCGCCAATAAGGCCCTGGTGGCCGCCCACAGCGCCGAGCTTGCAGACGCCGCCAACGCCGCCGGCGTCGACCTCTACTACGAAGCCGCCGTCGCCGCCGCCATCCCCGTGGTGGGCATGCTGCGCCGCTCCCTTGCGGGCGACCAGGTGCAGCGCATCTCCGGCATTGTCAACGGCACCACCAACTTCATTCTCGACGCCATGGCATCCACCGGCGCCGACTATGAGGAGGCGCTGGCAGAGGCCACCCGACTCGGCTACGCAGAGGCCGACCCGACCGCGGACGTGGAGGGCCACGACGCTGCCTCCAAGGCCGCCATCCTCGCCTCCATGGGCTTCCACACCCGCGTGACCTTCGATGACGTGCACTGCGAAGGCATCACGAAGATCACCGCCGACGACATCGATGCCGCGAAGAAATCCGGCCACACCATCAAGTTGCTTGCCATTTGCGAGCGGCTTGTCGACGACGCCGGCAACACCACCGGCGTCAACGCCCGAGTCCACCCGACGCTGGTGCCCAACGAGCACCCGCTCGCGTCCGTGGATAAGTCCTACAACGCCATCTTCGTCGAGGCAGAAGCAGCAGGTCGACTCATGTTCTACGGCAACGGCGCCGGCGGCGCCCCCACCGCATCGGCAGTACTCGGCGACCTCGTCGGCGCCGCACGCAACAAGGTCCACGGCGGCCGCGCCCCGGCCGAGAACCCGTACGCGGACTACCCGGTTGTCTCGTTCGAGGAGGTAACCACCCGCTACACGATCAACATGACCGTCAACGACCGCGTCGGCGTCCTCTCCGATCTCACCGCCCGCTTCGCCAAGGCCGGCATTTCGCTGTCCGCGGTGCGCCAGGAGGAGTCCGGCGACGAGGCCCACCTCATCGTTGTCACCCACGCCGCCCGCGAGCAGGACCTCAACGCTATCGTGGAGCAGCTTTCCGGCCACGACGACGTGCTCGCGGTCAACTCCGTCATCCGACTCGACTCCTAAGGGGCCTTCGCAATGGCAATCGATCTGCAGCCCGGCCTGAAAGTCAAGGTCACCGTCCCCGGTTCCTCGGCAAACCTGGGCCCCGGCTTCGACACCCTCGGCATCGCGTTGAGTATCTACGACACCGTGGAAGTGGAGGTCACCGACTCCGGCCTCGAGGTGGAGATCTTCGGCGAGGGCGCCGACGATCTGCCCCGCGACAGCTCCAACCTTGTGGTCAAGGCCATCCAGTCCGGCCTTGCCGCCGCGGACGTGTCCGCCCCCGGCCTGCGCGTGGTGTGCCACAACACCATCCCGCAGTCCCGTGGCCTCGGCTCCTCCGCCTCGGCCGCCGTCGCTGGCGTGTTCGCCGCCAACGCACTGGCCGGCTCCCCGCTCGACGAGGACGCGGTCGTGCAGCTGTCCTCCGAGTTCGAAGGTCACCCGGACAACGCCGGCGCATCCGCGCTCGGCGGGGCAGTGGTGTCTTGGACCGACATCCCCGTCGACGGCCAATCCAAGCCGTCCTACCGCGCCGTGCGCATCCCGGTCGACGAGTCCATCAAGGCCGTCGCCCTCGTGCCCGACTTCCACGCTTCCACAAACGCGGTGCGCAAGGTGCTGCCCAGCCACGTCACCCACACGGACGCGCGTTTCAACGTCTCGCGCACCGCGGTGATGACAGCGGCGCTGCAGCACCACCCTCAACTGCTTTTCGAAGGCACCCGTGACCGCCTCCATCAGCCTTACCGCGCAGATGTCTTGCCGGTCACAGCCGAGTGGGTCAATCGCCTGCGCAACCGCGGCCACGCCGCTTACCTCTCCGGCGCCGGCCCGACCGCGCTCGTGCTCACCACCAGTGAGGTGGAGCCCTCGCTTCTCGACGAAGCACGCTCCGCCGGCCTCCGCGTCATCGAACTCGACGTCGCCGGCCCGGCCACCGCGGAGCTAGTGCACGACTAAGCGCCTGCCTGACCCGGGTGCTGGCCTGCACCCGGCTCGTCGAAGCTGTCGCCCGGCGTGACCGTGTCTCGCAGCGGGCCCCGGTGGTTGTGGGTGCGCCTGGGCAGCGAGCGGTTTCTGGAGACGTACTGCGTGCCGTCCTTCAGACGGAAGTACAAGTCCGGACCGTGGGCCCGGATATGCGCTAGGCCGTGGCTGATCTTGGAGTGGCAGCTGGAACACAGCGGAATTAGGTTGTCCATGTTGGTGGCGCCCCCGTCTTCCCATTCCTTGATGTGGTGGATCTCGATGAATCGGCGATGGCTGCATCCGGGCATCGCGCACTGGTGCCCCCAGGCCGTCAATAGTGCGAGGACCTGTGCGTCTGTGGCGAAGCGCTGCGCGCGGCCGACGTTGATGGTCAACCCCTTCTTGTCCAGCAGGTGCAGGCGCAACGTAGCGTTCGCGATGTAGCTTCGCACTTCCTGGGATCTCGCCGAGGTGTTCTCCGGCATCCACGCACCGCCGTCCTCTGTGAGCACGATGTTGACGTGGGCGCCGGGAGATCGAAGCGGGCTAGTGGGGCTGTCGCGCACCATGTCCATCATGGCGATGAAGGCGGGGTAGAGGTCCTTCTTCTCCGGCGGGCCGAAGCGTGAGGGCGGGCGCAGAATCGACTCCAGATCGAGTTTGGACTTCCTCGGTTTAGGGGCGTCCGCAGTGAAATCAGGCGGGCAAGACTCTGCTTCTGCTTCGGCCGCCGCGATGAACTCGTCAAGCTTGTCCGGGTCCGCGAGCTCTTCTGAGTTGGGTAGCTCGGCGCAGTAATTGGCCAGCTGAGCGACCTTCAACGCGGTGAGCAGTGCTTGTCCGCGTACCGCGGGAAGGAGCGCGCGGAAATCCATCATTCCGTCGGCGCGGAAATCGGCCTTCACAAACGGTTCTTCGGGTTCGTTCTCATCGGCGGTGTCGGTGCCGGCGAGGATGCGTTCGAGCTCGGAAAAGGCATGGATGAGTGCGAGGTCGATCAGTTCTTCCTCGTTCTCCTCATGCATGAATTTCAGCAGGAAACGCATCGTGTTGTACGGCATCACGCCGGAACGGAACGTCTCATATAACAGGCGGAACCGGCGTAGGCCTCGGGCGACGCGGAGATACTCGTACGCGGTGGATGGCGGGAGATTGAGCTCGCGTTTGATCCATGTGGCAGTGGATATTTCGCCACGTTGTTCGGCAATTCCTTCTTCGTCGAGCTGGCCAAGTGCGTCGAGCATGTCTGCTCGGTGGGTGTGGGATTCGCAGTGGTGGAACTTTAGATCGTCTATAAGCTGCAGTGTTTTGCTGGTGGCTGTGGTCACGGAAAGCCCCCTGGGCGATGGCTGGATGGTCGCTGTGGGGTCGAGGGTAGGCGAAAATGTGTGCGATGTAAAG
Source organism: Corynebacterium pilbarense (assembly GCF_026930265.1). NCBI lineage: Bacteria > Bacillati > Actinomycetota > Actinomycetes > Mycobacteriales > Corynebacteriaceae > Corynebacterium > Corynebacterium pilbarense. Next base: position 76,560 of record NZ_JANRML010000003.1, on the reverse strand, counting down.
GGGTCCTTCAAAAATATTTTCGACGATTGAAAAATGATTCTGCGGCCGCAGAATACCTTCAACCTCGGGTTGAAGGTTGGGCGGTCGGGGGCCAAACGATTCTGCGGCCGCAGAACACCCTCAAGTGTTAGATGAGACTTTCGAGGCGCGCGGATTCTGCGGCTGCAGAATGAGGGTCGGGGTTTCACAAAGTGATAACGAGGCGTGCAGGTGTGGTGAAGTTCTTTTATTGTCCAAAGTGATTCTGCACACAACGGAGAAGGGCGCGTGAAAATGAGTTGGTCGGTTTCGCAGAAAGGCGCGAGGGTCGTTCTCGCCCTGATGATTGCGGTGTGTTGCTGCTTGGCATGGGCGCCGGTGGCGTGGGGGCAATCGTCGACGGCGGTGTCGACAGTGACGGAGACCTCGTCGTTCTCGACGACGTCGACGAAGACATCCGCGGCTTCCGAAGGCTCGGACGATAGCAAGGCGATGCTGATTTTGGACGCATCCTCGTCGATGGTTGAGGCAGACGCCGAGGGCACACGCATGGAATCGGCGAAAAAGGCGGCGAATGAGCTGGTGGAGTCGCTGCCGGAGACGGCGAAAATGGGGCTGACGGTGTACGGCGCGAATGAGTCGGATGCGCCGGATAACCGGGAGCAGGGGTGTAAGGATATTGACACTCTCGTCCCGGTCGGCAGGGTGGACAAGGCGAAGTTCACGTCGGCTATCGACGGCCTGGAGCCGAAGGGCTACACCCCGATGGGCAATTCGCTGCGCAAGGCCGCTGAGGAGCTGGGCGGCGAGGGGGAGCGCTCGATCATTCTAGTGTCCGACGGTATCGACTCCTGCGCCCCGCCGCCGGTGTGCGAGGTGGCCAAGGAGCTGGCCGAAGACGGCGTTGACCTGGCCATTCACACAGTGGGTTTCCAGGTGGACGACGCGGCGCGCAAGGAGCTGCAGTGCATCGCGGAGGCCGGCAACGGCCAGTTCCTCGAGGCCAAAGATGCGAGCAGCCTGGCGACGTCGCTGAAGTTCCTGGCCCAGCGCGACATTGGCAAGTACAAGGTTGAGGGCACGCCGTTTGAGTTTGCGGATTCGCCGGAGGACGCCAAGTGGCTTGGCCAGGGCCAGTACCAGACCAAGGTGACCCCGGATTCGAACGCGAAGACCGACCGCTACTTCCGCGTCTCCGTGCCGGAGGGGCACAAGGCGCTGATCACTATGACCCCGATCTGGCAGCCCGACGGCCACTTCCAAGATGCTCAGGTAGAACTCGAGTCCTCTGCGCAAACGAACGAGAATGACCCGACCTGCGGCAAGGCTCGAACGAAACTATTTCCCAGCAGCATCGCAGGCAGCGCACAGTTCGCCATGGAACCCTACTGGGTCTCGTTGACGCGTGAGGAGCAAGCCGATGACTGCGACATGAGCAACTGGCTGATAGCCACGCAGATTTACAAAGGTGGCGCGGAGCTTGTCGACGACGTCAACGTCGAAGTCAACGTGTTCTACGAGCCGATCCCGGAAAAAGAGCAGGCCAAGGAATGGTCGGACAAGGTTATCTCCTCCGGGAAGTACGACGGAGAGGTCCCGTTCGGCACCGCCGAGGAAATCGCTGGCGGCACCAGCTTCAACGACGCGGTGGAAATCAGCGAGGGCACCTATTCCGACAAGATCGTCCCCGGCGAGTACCGCTTCTACAAGATTCCGGTGACTTGGGGCCAGCGTCCAGTGCTGAAAATGAAGGTCAAAGAGTCAGTCACCAACGACGCAGACTCGGTGAAGATCAAGATTTTCGACCCAACACGCCTTGAAGTTGGAACGAGAGACTTCAGCTTCTATGACGAGGAAGAGGAAAGTGGCCCGGTCTCGCCGGCGCAGCACACGATGTACGGCGGGGATAATCCGCACCAGGGCTACTACTTCCTACACGTGGGAATGGGTGCGAAGAGCGAAGACGAAGCCACCGAAGTGGAGCAACCGTACGAGTTTGTGGTGATGCTCGACGGCGAGCCGGTCGACGGCGGCCCAGACTGGACCCCGACTTATGAGAACGGCCCCGAGCCGTCGGATGAGCCGATCAAGTTCGACGGTGCTAGCGGCTCAGATGAGGAGCAAACGGTGGAGGAAACCACACAAGCAGCGGAGAGCACCGAAGCCACGGAGGACAAGTCGGGCGGGTTGTCCTTGCCGTTGCTGGGCGGTCTCGGCGTGCTGCTACTGGCCGTGATCGGTGCGGTGGTCTTCCTGCTCAACCGCAACCGCGCATAAGAGCGGTGTGCTTTACGACGTCGCCTTCGGCCGGCTGCCCGGGCCGGGCAAGGCGATGATGTCGAACTCGTCCCGGGCGAGGTGCTTGCGCAGGTCCTTTTTGTCGAACTTGCCCACGGACGTCTTGTCGATGGTGTCGACGAAAGTCCAGTACTCGGGCGCCATCCACTTCGGCAGCACGTCGGCGAGCCCGGCTCGCAGGCGCGCGGCGGTCTCTGCGGTGGGGGCCACCTCCGCGGTCAGCTTGGTCACTGCCAGCGGCCGTTCACCCCACTTGTTGTCGGGGATGCCGATGACGGCGCACTCGATGACCTCTTCTGACTCCATGATCAGGTTTTCCACCTGGGCGGAGTAGATCCACTCACCGCCGGAGCGGATGACGTCGCGGGCGCGGTCGTAGAGGGTGAGGAAGCCGGCATTGGTTACGGTGCCCACGTCGCCGGTGCGCAGCCAGCCGTCGGCAGTGAAGTGATCGCGCACGTCGTCGACGTCTTCGCCGCGGAAGCGCGAGGCGATCTCGCCGGGCTCCTGGGTGGGCGAGTGGTAGTAGCTGGCGGCGACCATGTTGCCCCGCACCTGGATTTCGCCCTGGGTGAGGTCGGTGGGGGCCATGACCTGGCCGTCGTTAACCACGCGGTATTGCAGGGTGGGGGCGAAACGGCCCTGGGAGATGCGGTAGGCCCAGCGGGCCTCGCCGGACGAGCCCGACGGCGGCCTGGCGACGGTACCGACGGTGGAAGTCTCCGTCATACCCCACACGTGCACCACGTCCACGCCGTAGCGCTCCTCCCACATCTTGATCAGGGCGGGCGGGGCCGGCGAGCCGCCGACGAAAATCTCCTGCAGGCTCATGCGTTCGGGCGGGTTGTGCAGGTAGTGCACCATCAGCTGGATCCACAGGGTGGGCACCCCGTGGGCGACGCGCGGGTGGGTGCCCGCGATGAGCTTGGCCAAGGTGGGGGCGGACATGTCCGAATCCGGCAGCACCAGCGGCGTGCCAGCCAAAAACGCGGCGAGCGGCACGCCCCAGCTGAGCACGTGGTAGATGGGGATGCAGCACAAAAACGTCTCACCGTGGGTCACGGCCAACGAGTCGGTGGCGCGCAGGCCCGTCGCCTCCAGCCACAGGGAGCGGTGCGAATAGGCCACGCCCTTCGGTGCGCCGGTGGTGGCGGTGGAGTACACCAGCGCGGCCGCGGTGTTTTCGGGCAGTTCGGGCCACGGGTAGGACGTCGGTCGGCCGTCGAGAAGCTGCTCGTAGCTGTATACCTTGACTGCGTCAGGGAGGTGCGAAGCTGCGTCGTCAAGCGGTTCGACGCCCGTAAACGCCACCGCGCGCACGCTCGGGCAGTCCTGCAAAATTGTGCCCAGCTTCTTTGCCAGCCGCGGGTCCGCGACCACGACTTCGGACTCGGAGTGGTTGACAACGTACGCGATCTGATCCGCCATGAGCTGCACGTTTAGCGGATTGAACACCGCGCCCTTCGCGGCGACGGCGAACATCACCTCGATGTGCTCCGCGCAGTTGTACAGCAGCGTGGACACGCGCTGGTCGCCGTCGATGCCCAGGTCGTTGTGCAGAGCATGCGCGAAGGCCGCGGCGCGCGCGCCAATCTCGGCGAACGTGGTTTCCTCCGCGCCGGATGCGCGCCACGTCGTGCACTTTGTGTTGGCGTGGGCGGTGGTGCCGAACTCCAAAATCCTCGCGACGGAGAACGGCACCTCCTGCATCGTTGAAAGCATGCAGGCCATGTTAGCGCGGGCCTGATTAGCGCAGGGCCTTCTATGCGCTACACTTCTGCGTGGATCGTGCGAATTGCACCCGTCCCGGAACTTCTCCGGTTGAGGGTGCTGGCGGCGCTACCGGGAGGAACGTTTCCCCGGGCCCGCGAGATCCGTAAGACCGCACACGACCGCTACCGGTGCATGCAAACGCGAATATCTGCGCGATTAAGCAGCTGGCTTAGCGACGAAAGGACACACGTGACCGAAACCGGCACCGCGGCCGACCTCGCCGCAATGAAGATTCCGGAGCTGCGAAAGCTCGCCGCCGAAAAGGGACTTAAGGGGATCTCCGGGCTCCGCAAGGGGGAACTCATCCAGGCCATCGTCACCGGGCAGGTGCCGCGCAAGGCCGCCGCCGAGAAGGCTGCGCCAGCGGAGAAGGCAGCGCCGGCGGAGAAGGCCGAGAAGCCGAGCCAGGCCGAGAAGCAGCAGCCTAGCGATGACGACGAGTCCCGCGGGGCATCGCGCTCCGCCGCACGTCGCGCCCGCCGCAACCGCGCACGCTCGCAGCACGACGAGCAGCAGGGCGGCGACAACCGTGATAACCGTGATAACAACGCCGAGGGCGACCACGAGCAGAACCACGGCAACAACGACCGTGGCAACGACCGGGGCGGCCGCAACAACCACGGCAACCACGGCGGCAACAACGACGACCACCACGGCGGGGGTCGCCGCGGCCGTCGCGGGCGCCGTAACCGTAACCGCAACCGGGACCACAACCACGGCGGCGGAAACAACGGCAACAACGACAACCAGAACTTCAACCCGGAGGACCTGCAGGAGGTCGCCGGTATCGCGGACGTGCAGGACAACGGGTCGGCGTTCATCCGCACAACCGGCTACCGCCAGTCCAACGCGGACGTCTATGTGCCGCAGAAGCTCGTGCGCCAGTCGGGCCTGCGCTCCGGAGACGCGGTGACGGGTCAGGTCCGCGCGAACGGGCAGTCCCACTCGCAGGGCAACGGCCGTAACCGTCGCAGCTACAACCAGGTTGTGCGGGTCGATTCCATCAACGGCCAGACCACGGAGGCGGCGAAGGGCCGCAAGGAGTTCCACAAGCTCACTCCGCTGTACCCGAACCGCCGTCTGCGCCTGGAAACTGAGCCGAAGATCCTCACCACCCGCGTGATCGACCTGGTCATGCCGATTGGTAAAGGCCAGCGCGCGCTGATCGTCTCCCCGCCGAAGGCCGGTAAGACGACGATCCTGCAGAACATCGCCAACGCGATCGCCACCAACAACCCGGAGTGCTACCTCATGGTGGTGCTGGTGGATGAGCGTCCGGAGGAAGTCACGGACATGCAGCGCAGCGTCAACGGCGAGGTCATTGCTTCCACGTTCGACCGTCCGCCGTCAGAGCACACCGCTGTGGCCGAGCTTGCCATCGAGCGTGCGAAGCGCCTGGTGGAAATGGGCCAGGACGTGGTGGTCCTGCTGGATTCCATCACCCGCCTGGGCCGTGCCTACAACAACTCCTCGCCGGCGTCCGGCCGCATCCTCTCCGGTGGTGTGGATTCCAACGCGCTGTACCCGCCGAAGCGCTTCCTGGGCGCTGCCCGCAACATCGAGGAGGGCGGTTCGCTGACGATCATCGCCACCGCGATGGTGGAGACCGGCTCGGCTGGCGACACCGTGATCTTCGAGGAGTTCAAGGGCACCGGCAACGCCGAGCTGAAGCTGGACCGCAAGATCGCGGAGCGTCGCGTGTTCCCGGCTGTGGACGTCAACCCCTCCGGCACCCGCAAGGACGAGCTGCTGATGAGCCCGGAGGAGGCCCGCGTGATGCACAAGCTGCGCCGTATCCTCTCCGCGCTGGATCCGCAGCAGTCTATTGACATGCTGATTAAGCAGCTGAAGAAGACGAAGACCAACGGCGAGTTCCTGATCGGCGTGGCCAACTCTGCACCGATGGCGCAGACGGAAAACGACGAGGAGGATTACTCCTAATGGCAGAGAAATCGCAGGTTTCGCTTGTCGACGACTACGTCGCCGAATACCAGGGCATCCAGGCCCAGATGGGCGACCCGGAGGTCGCGGGCGACCAGGACCAGTTCCGCAAGCTGTCAAAGCGCTACGCGGAGCTGCAGCCGATCATCAACGTCTACAACGACCTGACCCAGGCGCAGGAGGACCACGAGGCCGCGGCCGAGATGGCCAACGAGGACAAGGAGTTCGCCGAGGAGGCCAAGCGCCTTGAGGGCGAGATTGTCCGCCTGGAGGAGGAGCTGGCCGACCTGCTCGCCCCGCGCGACGAGCACGACGGCGACGACATCATCATGGAGCTCAAGGCCGGCGCCGGCGGCGAGGAGGCTGCGCTGTTCGCCGGCGACCTTGCGCGCATGTACCAGAAGTACTGCGAGAAGCATGCCCTGACCTGGGAGGTGCTCGACGTCGCCGAGTCTGACCTGGGCGGCGTGAAGGACATGACTGTTGCTGTCAAGGCCAAGAACCCCTCGCGCGACGGCGCCTGGTCCAAGCTGAAGTTCGAGGGCGGAGTGCACCGTGTGCAGCGCGTGCCCGTCACGGAGTCCCAGGGCCGCATCCAGACTTCGGCCGCAGGTGTCTACGTCTTCCCGGAGGCCGACGAGATTGAGAGCGTCAACATCGACGACAAGGACATCCGCGTCGACGTGTACCGCTCCTCCGGCAAGGGCGGCCAGGGCGTGAACACGACCGACTCGGCCGTGCGCATCACCCACCTGCCCACCGGCATTGTGGTGACCTGCCAGAACGAGCGTTCCCAGATTCAGAACCGCGCCCGCGCCATGCAGGTGCTGCAGGCCCGCCTGGAGCAGCTGGAGCGCGAGAAGCTCGAGGCCGAGGAGGCCGAGGGCCGCGCATCCCAGGTGCGCACTATGGACCGCTCCGAGCGCATCCGCACCTACAACTGGCCGGAGAACCGCATTTCGGACCACCGCATCAACTACAAGTCCAACAACCTGGACTCGGTGCTCGACGGCAACATGGACGACCTGATCACGGCGCTGCAGACGCACGAGCGCCAGGAGCGACTTGAAGCCGAGTAGCGTCCGCTCGTTCATCCCGGAAGCGGTGAATGCCCTCCGGAAGGCGGGCGTCGACTCTCCGGAGGTGGACGCGCGCCTGCTCGCCGCGCACGTGCTCGGCGTCGCGCCGATGCAGCTGATGTTCGCCGATGTGCCGGCGGATTTCGGGCAGCGCTACTCCGAACTCGTCGCCCGCCGCACCAAGCGCGAGCCGCTGCAGCACATCATCGGCACCGCGCCGTTTTACGGCGTCGACCTCGCCGTCGGCCCCGGCGTGTTCATCCCCAGGCCCGAAACCGAGATCCTCGCCGAGTGGGCGGTGCACAAGCTTATCGACGCACCTTCGGCCCCCACCGTCGTCGACCTCGGCTCCGGCACCGGAGCTTTGGCCATTGCGATCGCCCGGGCCAGGCCGGACGCGACGGTGTACGCGGTGGAGCGGTCGGAGGCCGCGCGTGCCTACCTGCGGCGCAACGTCGATACGCTCGCGCCCCAGGTCAACGTGGTGGCGGGCGACATGACCGACCCGCAGCTGCTCGCCGGGATCCGCGCGGACGTTGTCGTGTCCAACCCGCCATATGTCCCGGAAACGCCGGAGCTGCAGCAGGAGGTTTACGCGGACCCGCACGAGGCGGTCTTTTCGGGCGCTGATGGGATGGCTGCGATTCGCGGGATCGTGCCCGTCGTCAAGCAAATGCTCAAAGATGGGGGAGTTGTGGGCATCGAGCACGACGACACGACCTCCGAGGCTGCGCAGGATGAGCTGCGCGCCGGCGGTTTTGCGGATGTGCGCGCGCTGGAGGACATGACTGGGCGGGCCCGGTTTGTCACGGCGAGTAAGCTAGCCCGGTAACTGCCCGACGGCCAAGGAGCGAACATTGAGGGAAACGTACAACTGCCTCGACCCGCAAAAGCGCATCGAAGGTGTACGCGCGGCCGCCGACGCCGTCCGGGCTGGCCGCTGCGTGGTGCTGCCGACGGACACCGTCTACGGCATCGGCTGCGACGCCTTCAACAACGACGCCGTGGACACGCTCTTGGCCACCAAGCGCCGCGGGCCGGACATGCCGGTGCCGGTGCTCGTGGGCTCCTGGGTGACCATCCAGGGACTCGTGCGCGAGTTCACGGAGACCGCGAAGACGTTGGTGGAGGCATTTTGGCCGGGTGGGCTGTCCATCGTCGTGCCTGAGGCACCCAGCCTGCCGTGGAATCTCGGCGACACGCGCGGCACCGTGCTGTTGCGCATGCCGAACCAGCCGCTGGCGCTCCAGCTTCTGCAGGAGACCGGGCCGATGGCGGTGTCGTCTGCGAACATCTCCGGCAACCCGCCGGCGACCACCGCCACCGAGGCGCGCCAGCAGTTCGGCGACGCGGTGCCGATTTACCTCGACGGAGGCACCGCGGAAATCGGGGAGCCCTCCACGATCATTGATCTTTCTGGCCCCGCGCCACGGATTCTGCGCGAGGGGGCGATTTCCGCCGAACGCATTGGTCAGGTCTTAGGGCTTGACCCAGAGAGCTTGCGGAGGAAGTAGCCGCCGATGAACGCCTCCGGTGTTCCGCTGCGTGAGCTGGGCCTTGTCCTGCTCGTGGCGGCCGCAGTCACGTACCTGGCCACCGGGCCGGTGCGGTCCATGCTCGTGCGTACGGGCAGAGTGGCTGAGATCCGCCAGCGCGACGTGCATACGCAGCCGACCCCGTCGTTAGGCGGGCTGGCCATGTTCACCGGGTTCTTAGCCGCCTACGCGCTCGCACAGCAGCTGCCCGCGCTGACCCGCGGGTTCGCACCTGTGACGCCGGAGATGACCGCGGTGCTGGTGGGCGGGCTCGCCATCGTGCTCGTCGGTGTGGTGGACGACCTGTATGAGCTGAGCGCGTTGACCAAGCTGATCGGCCAGTTTGCGGCCGCGGTGATCATGACGGCTCTGGGCATCGTCTTTACCGTGTTTTATGTGCCGTTCGGGGAGGGCACCACGCTCATTCTGGACCAAGTCCAGGGCATGGTCTTGAGCGCGCTGTTTACGGTGCTGCTGATCAACGCCGTGAACTTTGTCGACGGCATCGACGGGCTCGCCGCGGGCCTGGGCATGATCGCGGGGTCCGCGATCCTGATCTACTCGCTGGCGGTGCTGCACGACCAGGGTGGGGCAGTCTCCGCATACCCACCGGCGATCATCTGCGCGATCCTGGTGGGCATCTGCGCCGGGTTTTTGCCTCACAACTTCGAGCCGGCGCGCATCTTCATGGGCGACTCCGGGGCGATGCTGATCGGGCTGTTGCTCGCAGCTGCGTCCATTTCTGCTTCGGGCAAGATCAACATGTCCCTCTACGGCGCGGCCGACCTAGTCGCGCTGGTCAGCCCGATCATCGTGGTGCTAGCAGCGATCGCCCTGCCGGTGCTGGACTTAGCGTGGGCGGTGATCCGCCGCACCGCGAGGGGGCAGAGCCCGTTCGCCGCGGACGCCGGGCACATCCACCACCGCCTGCTGCGGCTGGGGCACACCCACCGGCGCACCGTGCTGGTGCTCTACATGTGGGTTTCCGCGGTGGCCCTTGGTGCGGTGAGTTTCTCCGTGGTGCCGTTCAAGGTCGCGGCGTCGCTAAGCGTGGCGGCGCTATTGGTTGCGTTCTTGCTCACGCTGGTGCCCTTGGCCAAGGGGAAAATTGGCCCGGCAGGTAGGATGAACCACCGTGAAACCGCTTGAAGTCAACGACGCTAATGCCATGTCCGACCACCGCAAGCCCCTTGTGCGCGCCCTGAAGGTGGGGAGCTGGGCGCTCGTGGTGCTGACCGTGGTTGCCCTTATGGGGTGGGGCGCAGCGCGCGACCTGCCCGGCATATGGGCCGCGCTGATGGGCGTGGCCGTTGGCGGGAGCTTCGTGCTGCTGACGGCGGTCACCGTGCTTGCCACCTCGAACTCCTCTCCGAACGCGACCATGGCAATCGTGCTCGGCGGCTGGCTGCTCAAGATGGGCGTGCTGGTGCTGTTTTTCCTGTGGATCCGGGGTTACGACTTCTACGACCACCAGGCGTTCGGCATCACCACTATGGCCGCTCTAGTTGTGGCCTTGGGGGCCGAAACATGGGGTTTGATCACCACCCGCACTACCTACCTGGATTAGGGGTAGGCGCGGCCTGTGACAGACCTAACAGCCCCTCGAAAACACGTTGTAGCAGCGCAGTTGCTGGTTTTGGGGGTCCGGGGTGGTGCGTCGGGGGGACAATCGCACAGGTAAAACCTACTTTGCGCGGATGGCCTGTTAGGATTACCGCTGGGTTTGTTCCGAGTCGATATTAACCCTCGTAAGCAGGGGAAACCGGCAGAAGAACGACATCCCCTGCCCCCGCGGAAGCAGATGTGCGACGGAGTCCGCCGCGGAGGCAGTCTTTGTTGAAGACGTCCATCGCACCGCGCGCCGAGCGTATCGGAGCGCGGCCCGAGAACGGGAGAGAACGCTGAGCGTTACAACTTTGGCCATGAAGGGTGAATTCCACGCACCTTCGCTTGGTCCAGAATTTTTCCCGGGGCAGACGTACGGCCAGCTCATTGGCGAAGACTTCGCTAATGGGTGGTTCGCACTCGATCGCATCATGCTCGTCCGCCTCTTCATGGCGGCGGTTTTGGTGCTCCTCTTTGTTATTGCCTTCCGGAACCCGAAGCTGGTTCCTAAGGGGCTGCAGAATGTCGCCGAGATCGGTGTCGATTTCGTCCGCGTCAACATCGCGGAGGACACGCTGGGGAAGAAGGACGGCAAGCGGTTCCTGCCGCTGCTGTGCACCATCTTCTTCACCACGCTGTTCATGAACGTCGCAACGATCATCCCGGGCCTGAACATCTCGCCTAACGCACGTATCGGCATGCCGATCGTCATGGCGGTTGCGGCCTACATCGCGATGATCTACGCCGGCGTGAAGCGCTACGGCATCGCATTCTTCAAGCACTCGACCGTGATTCCCGGCCTTCCGCCGCTGCTCCACCTTCTGGTGGTGCCGATCGAGTTCTTCTCGACGTTTATTCTGCGTCCGGTCACCCTGGCTCTTCGTCTTATGGCGAACTTCCTGGCTGGTCACATCATTCTCGTCCTGCTGTACTCCGCCACGAACTTCTTCTTCTGGCAGCTGAACGCATGGACGGCAGTGAGTGGCCTGACCCTCATCGCAGCACTGCTGTTCACCGCATACGAGTTGATCATCATCTTCCTGCAGGCGTACATCTTCGCTCTGCTGACTGCGGTGTACATCGAGCTGTCGCTGCACGCGGATGCGCATTAACAAAGCGCGACCACACGGCCAACTGAATAACCCCACAATCTGTCACTCGCTCACCCGCAACCCGCGGGAGAGCACTTAGAAAGGGAACGACTTTCACATGAACGACATCATTCTTGCTCAGGCAGCGGAGACCGTGAACCGCTACGAGGGTCTCGGCACCATCGGCTACGGCCTTGCAACCATCGGCCCGGGCATCGGCATCGGCATGCTCGTCGGCAAGACCGTCGAGGGCATGGCTCGCCAGCCGGAGATGGCTGGCCAGCTGCGCACCACCATGTTCCTGGGTATCGCCTTCGTTGAGGCGCTTGCCCTGATCGGCCTCGTCGCCGGCTTCCTGTTCTAAAAAACGCGAACCAGTAACCCGTACATTTTTTAGATCAGGAGCAACCAATGACTAACGTCACTGCATTCCTCGCTGCTGCAGAGGCCAGCGAGAAGCTGCCGGGGGAGAATGAACCTTCCATTCTTCTGCCGGCCGGCTACGACGTGGTTTGGTCTCTTGTCGTTTTCATCATCGTCGGCCTACTTTTTGCGAAGTACGTCATTCCGAAGTTCCAGGAAGTGCTGGCGGAGCGCGAAGACCGAATCAAGGGTGGCATCGAGCGTGCTGAGGTCGCCCAAAAGGAAGCCAAGGCTGCCCTGGAGAAGAACAACGCCGAGCTTGCGGAGGCGCGCCACGAGGCCGCTGAAATCCGTGAAGCCGCCCGCACCCGCGGCAAGGAAATCGAGGCTGAGTCTCGTGCCCGCGCCGAGGAAGAGGCCCGCCGCATCATCGCCTCCGGCGAGAAGCAGCTGCAGGCCTCCCGCGAGGAGGTTGTCGCTGAGCTGCGCAACGAGATGGGCCAGAACTCCATCTCGCTGGCTGAGCGTCTGCTGGGCACCGAGCTGTCGGATTCGACCCGCCGCTCGAACACGATCGACGAGTTCTTAAGCGAGCTCGACCACGTGTCGACGAGGAAGTAGGCGAGATGAAGGCAGCTAGTCGCGAAGCACAGTCGCACGTTACGGGCAAGCTCGAAGAGCTGATCCGGAACGCCGACAATTCCGTCGCCGTGGCTGCGCAGATCGGTACCGAGCTGTTCCTCACCGTGGACCAGCTCGACACCGAGCGCGCACTGCGTATCGCCGTGGCCGACACGTCGCTGGATTCCTCGCAGCGCGAGGGCATCATCCGCGACGTCTTCGGTAACAAGGTTGCGGAGCCCACCTTGAACATCCTCACCGCTGCAGCGCAGCAGGAGTGGTCGACCCCGCGCGAGTTCCGCGCTGGTCTGGTCAACCTCGGCCGTCGCGCGCTGGAGCTGGGTGCCAAGGAACAGGGCCAGCTGGAGCAGGTGGAAAACGAGCTGTACCAGCTCTCCACGCTGCTCGAAGGGGAGAAGGAGCTGACCCAGCTGCTCTCCGACCGCACCGCGACCCCGGCGCAGAAGCGCGGACTGTTGGCTAGCGTGATTTACGGCAAGGTGACGATGTTCACCGAGGCACTGGCATTGCAGGTTATCGGCCGCCCCCACCACAACCCCGTCGACGACTTGGCCGAGCTGGCCGCAGGCGTCGCGGAGCTGCGTGGCAAGGCTGTCGCACGCGTGAAGGCCGCTGAGGCACTCAGCGACACCCAGCGCGATGCACTGGCCCGCAAGCTGGAGCAGATTTACGGTCGCGAGATGGCCATCCACTCTGAGGTTGACCCCAGCCTCCTCGGCGGAATGGTTGTCCGTGTGGGAGATGAGGTCATCGACGGTTCGACGCGCGGGAAGATTAACCGCCTTCGCACCGACATGGCAGCCCAGGCGGCCAAATAGAAAACAACATGCTGGAAGAAACTACCGAGAGCAGGAAGAACATGGCGGAGCTGACGATCTCCTCCGATGAGATCCGTAGCGCGATAGCGAACTACACCTCGAGCTACTCCGCGGAGGCCTCCCGTGAGGAGGTCGGCGTGGTGACTTCGGCTGCAGATGGTATTGCCCAGGTTTCCGGGCTGCCAGGTTGCATGACGAATGAGCTGCTCGAGTTCCCGAACGGCGTCATTGGCGTCGCACAGAACCTCGAGACCGACTCCATCGGTGTCGTGGTGCTGGGTAATTTTGAGACCCTTTCCGAGGGCGACGAAGTCAAGCGAACGGGCGAGGTTCTCTCGATCCCGGTCGGCGAGAACTTCCTCGGCCGCGTGATTAACCCCCTGGGCCAGCCGATCGACGGCCTGGGCCCCATCGAGTCCAACGAAGAGCGCGCCCTGGAGCTCCAGGCCGCAGGCGTTCTCGACCGCCAGCCGGTCGAGGAGCCGCTGCAGACTGGCATGAAGGCGATCGACGCCATGACCCCGATCGGCCGCGGCCAGCGCCAGCTCATCATTGGCGACCGCAAGACCGGCAAGACCGCAGTCTGCATCGACACCATCCTCAACCAGAAGGAATTCTGGGAGACCGGTGACCCGTCGAAGCAGGTGCGCTGCATCTACGTCGCCGTCGGCCAGAAGGGCTCCACCATTGCTGGTGTGCGCCAGACTCTGGAGGAGGCCGGTGCGCTGGAGTACACCACCATCGTGGCGGCTCCGGCATCCGACTCCGCTGGCTTCAAGTGGCTCGCACCGTTCTCCGGTGCAGCCCTGGGCCAGCACTGGATGTACCAGGGCAAGCACGTCCTGGTGATCTACGATGACCTGACCAAGCAGGCTGAGGCATACCGTGCGATCTCCCTGCTGCTGCGCCGCCCGCCGGGCCGCGAGGCATACCCGGGCGACGTGTTCTACCTGCACTCCCGCCTGCTGGAGCGTGCCGCCAAGCTTAACGACGAGCTCGGCGCAGGCTCCCTGACCGCACTGCCGATCATCGAGACGAAGGCGAACGACGTGGGCGCCTTCATTCCGACCAACGTCATCTCGATTACCGACGGCCAGGTCTTCCTGCAGTCCGACCTCTTCAACCAGGGCGTGCGCCCGGCTATCGACGTGGGTATCTCCGTGTCCCGTGTTGGTGGCGCCGCGCAGACCAAGGGCATGAAGAAGGTTGCCGGTAACCTCCGTCTGGACCTCGCCGCATACCGCGACCTGGAGGCCTTCGCGGCCTTCGCGTCCGACCTCGACGCAGCTTCCAAGAAGCAGCTCGAGCGCGGCCAGCGTCTGGTGGAGCTGCTGAAGCAGTCCGAGCACGCGCCGCAGCCCGTCGAGTACCAGATCATCTCGATCTGGTCCGCAAACGAGGGCGTTTTCGACGTCGTTCCCGTCGAGGACGTCCGCCGCTACGAGGCAGAGCTGCACGAGTCCATCCGCGCCAACGCTCCGCAGGTCTACGACCAGATTGCGGGCGGTAAGCAGCTTGACGACGACTCGAAGGCCGCGATCCTGCGCGTCAACGAGGACCTGGCACGCAACTTCCAGGCTTCCTCCGGCGAGCGCATCGTCCGCGAGGCCGAGGCAGAGCCGCTCGACTCCAAGCAGGTAGCCAAGAACCAGCTCAACGTCAGCCGCTCCTAGGCCGCGTGAATCGCGACTAGGACAACTACTTAAAGGAAGGGAGGAAACACCATGGCAACGCTTCGCGAATTGCGCGACCGCATCAGGTCCGTCAACTCAACGAAGAAGATCACGAAGGCCCAGGAACTGATCGCCACCGCGCAGATCACCAAGGCCCAGCAGCGCGTCGAGGCGGCTAAGCCGTACGCCGACGAGCTGAAAGACGTCATGGAACGCCTCGCGTCCGCGAGCTCCCTGGCCCACCCCATGCTCCATGAGCGTGAGAACGGCCGGGTCGCGGCAATCCTCGTGGTCACCTCTGACCGCGGTATGGCCGGCGGTTACAACCACAACGTCCTGAAGAAGGCGGCGCAGCTGGAGCGCATGCTCACCGATGCCGGGTACGAGGTAGTCCGCTACGTCACCGGCAACAAGGGTGTCACGCACTTCAAGTTCCGCGACATGGACGTTCAAGGTTCTTGGACCGGGTTCTCGCAGCAGCCGTCGTGGGATGACACCCACGGCGTGCGCCACCAGATCATCGACGGCTACATGGCAGGCTCCGAGTCCTCGGTGCCACTGCGTGTCGACGGTGCCGAAGGTGGCACCGTGCGCGGCTTCGATGTCGTGCACGTTGTCTACACCGAGTTCGTCTCCATGCTGTCGCAGGAGGCTCGAGTCACCCAGCTCCTGCCGATTGAGCCGGTGCTGGAGGAGTTCAAGTATGAGCAGCAGGACATGCTGACTACTTCCGGCGACGTGCGCCCGGACATGAACTTCGAGCCCGATGCTGACACGCTGATGGAAGAGCTGCTCCCGGTGTACGTCTCCAGGTTGCTCTACTCGATCTTCCTGGAGTCCGCTGCAGCGGAGTCGGCATCGCGCCGTACGGCTATGAAGAACGCGACGGACAACGCTACGGAGCTGGCTAACGACCTGTCCCGTGAAGCTAACCAAGCCCGTCAGGCAAAGATCACCCAGGAAATCACCGAGATTATCGGCGGCGCTGGCGCGCTGTCCGGTAGTGGAGAAAGTGACTAAATCATGACTACTGCTCACTCTTTTGATGAGCGCAACGACGAGCTGGCGGGTGCGGCTTCTGAGACCGACACCGCCCCGGCTCAGGTCGAGAACACTCAGAACCCGCGCGGTTCTGAGAACGGCCGTGTCGTTCGCGTCATTGGCGCAGTCGTCGACGTGGAGTTCCCGCGTGGCGAGCTGCCCGCTCTGTACAACGCGCTCGAGGTCGACATCGACCTCGGCGACATGTCCCGCACGATCGTGCTCGAGGTCGCCCAGTTCCTGGGCGACAACCTCGTGCGCACCATCGCCATGGCGCCGACCGACGGACTTGTCCGCGGTGCCAAGGTGGCGGACTCCGGCAACCCGATCTCCGTGCCGGTAGGCGACCAGGTGAAGGGCCACGTGTTCAACGCGCTCGGCCAGTGCCTGGACGACCCGTCGGTGGGCGAGACCGGCGAGCGCTGGGGCATCCACCGCGAGCCGCCGGCATTCAAGGACCTCGAGGGTAAGACCGAGATCCTGGAGACCGGTATTAAGGTCATCGACCTGCTCACCCCGTACGTCAAGGGCGGCAAGATCGGCCTGTTCGGCGGCGCTGGCGTGGGCAAGACCGTGCTGATCCAGGAGATGATTACGCGTATTGCACGCGAGTTCTCCGGTACCTCGGTCTTCGCCGGCGTGGGCGAGCGCACCCGTGAGGGCACCGACCTGTTCCTCGAGATGGAGGATATGGGCGTGCTGCAGGATACCGCGCTTGTCTTCGGCCAGATGGATGAGCCGCCGGGGGTCCGTATGCGCGTGGCCCTGTCCGGCCTGACCATGGCGGAGTACTTCCGCGATGTGCAGAACCAGGACGTGCTGCTGTTCATCGACAACATCTTCCGCTTCACCCAGGCGGGCTCCGAGGTGTCGACCCTGCTGGGCCGCATGCCTTCCGCTGTGGGTTACCAGCCGACCCTGGCCGACGAGATGGGTGTGCTCCAGGAGCGCATTACCTCGACCAAGGGCCGTTCGATTACGTCGCTGCAGGCCGTCTACGTGCCGGCGGACGACTACACCGACCCGGCTCCGGCCACCACCTTCGCTCACCTCGATGCGACCACCGAGCTTTCCCGTTCGATCGCGTCGAAGGGCATCTACCCGGCCGTGGATCCGCTGACCTCCACGTCCCGTATTCTCGAGCCGGGCATCGTCGGCGAGCGCCACTACGCGGTCGCTCAGCGGGTGATCGGTATTCTGCAGAAGAACAAGGAGCTGCAGGACATCATCGCCATTCTCGGTATGGACGAGCTGTCCGAGGAAGACAAGATCACCGTGCAGCGCGCACGTAAGCTCCAGCGCTTCCTGGGCCAGAACTTCTTCGTGGCGAAGAAGTTCACCGGCGACGAGGGCTCCTACGTCCCGCTCGAGGAGACGATCGACGCGTTCGACCGTATCTGCGAGGGCGAGTTCGACCACTACCCGGAGCAGGCCTTCAACGGTCTCGGCGGTCTGGACGACGTCGAGGCTGCGTACAAGAAGCTGCAGGCGTAGGAGGGTAGAACATGGCTGAACTTACCGCTCAACTGGTCGCGGTTGACCGCATGCTCTGGAAAGGCCAGGCAAGCATTGTCACCGCCCAGACCACGGAGGGTGAGATCGGCATCCTTCCTGGCCACGAGCCGATCCTTGGCCAGCTCAAGGACAACGGTGTGGTGACCATCCGCCCGACCGACGGCGAGCGCATCGTAGCCGCCGTCCAGGGTGGCTTCCTGTCCGTTGTGGGCGAGAAGGTGACCATCCTGGCCGACTACGCCGTTTTCGCCTCCGAGGTCGACACCGCCGACGCGGAGTCGCACCTCCACGACGAAGATCGCGTTGTCAAGGCTCGCTCCGAGGCGGAGCTCGCCGCGGTTCGCCGCTTGAACCAGTAACTGGTCTGGAAGGCATAAACGCCGACCGCCACGAATGCACCCCTTCCTGGGAAACCGGGAGGGGGTGTTTCGCATTTGTGCGATATGATCACAGGCAAATGTCTATCCAGCGGAGTCGAGGAGGTTGGGCCGGGATGGTGGTCGTGGCGGGTATCGCAGCGCTTGTCCTGGCTGTCCTCGCCGCGGCGGCTGCGTGGCGCTTCGCAATGGTGCGCAACTCCGGCGCACGCGCCATGATGCGTGAGCTGCCGGCGCAGGGCATCCACGGCTGGCGCCACGGGGTGCTGCGCTACGACGGGGAGCGGCTGCTGTTTTTCAAGCTCCGATCTCTGACGTTCCACCACGATGTGGAGCTGGATCGCCGCGGTGTGGAGTTCGAGGGCTTCAGGGACGTGACCGAGGGTGAACGAGAGTTCATGCCTGAGATCGGTCACGTCCTTCGCTTTTCTGGACCGCAGGGGGACTTCGAGTTCGCTGCAGACCGCCACACTGAGATGGGGCTGGTGTCGTGGGTGGAGGCGGCCCCGGATGTGCGCAAGGAGCGTATCGACGTGCATTCGCTGGCCCAACGCGCGCAGCGCGAGTCGGCGCAGCGCGATGCAAACGAGCGCTAAGCCCGGCTGTACCCTGACAGGCATGCGTCTTGTCATAGCCCGTTGCTCTGTGGATTACGTCGGCCGCCTGGATGCGCACCTGCCGGAAGCGAAGCGCCTGATCTTGCTCAAGGCGGACGGTTCGGTGTCCATCCACGCGGATGACCGCGCCTACAAGCCGTTGAACTGGATGACGCCGCCGTGCACCACCCGTGTGGAGCAGGTGGTGGACGTCGACGGCGAGGACACCGGTGAAGAGCTGTGGATCGTGGAGAATCCAAAGGGCGAGCAGTTGCGCATCACTATCTCCGAGGTGCTGTTGGACGAGACGAAGGAGCTTGGGCAGGACCCCGGCTTGGTTAAGGACGGCGTGGAATCGCACCTGCAGGAGCTTCTAGCGGAGCACATCACCACGCTCGGAGACGGCGTCACCTTGGTGCGCCGCGAGTACCCGACTGCGATCGGTCCGGTGGACATCCTGGCGCGCGACCCGCAAGGCGGCACGCTTGCGGTGGAGGTCAAGCGCCGCGGCGGCATCGACGGCGTGGAGCAGCTCAGCCGCTACGTGGAGCTGCTCAACCGCGACGAGCTGCTGCGCCCGGTGCGCGGCGTTTTCGCGGCGCAGGAGATCAAGCCGCAGGCGCGCACGCTCGCGGGCGACCGCGGCTTCGAGTGCGTGACCCTGGACTACGACGAGCTGCGCGGCATCGAGTCCGCGGAGCTGCGCCTGTTCTGATGCCGCGCAGGAACCGTCGCCGGAACCAGGCGCCGCGCTACGTGCTGCCCAAAGATGGCTCCACGTTCATCGGTACGCAGGAGATGGAGGGGCCGAGCTGGACCAACGGGGAGATCTTCAAGGTGCGCCAGATCGGCTCGGCGGCCGCGACGAAGTACTACATCTGCCCGGGCTGCAACCAGAACATCCCGCCCGGGGTGGCGCATGTGGTGGCGTGGCCGCGCGATACCGGACGCGGCGCGGACGACCGGCGGCACTGGCACAAGCACTGCTGGCAGCGGCGCTAGTATTGGCCGCATGATTGCAGCGTTTTCTGTGGCACCGACCATGACCGAGAATTCCAACGCGGAGATGTCCGATGTTGTCGCCAGGGCGGTGAAGGTGGTCCGCGAGTCGGGCCTGCCGCACGAGACCACGGCGATGTTCACCACCATCGAGGGGGAGTGGGACGAGGTCATGGACGTGATTAAGCGGGCGACGCAGGCGGTGGAGGAGGTCTCCCCGCGCGTGTCGCTGGTGGTCAAGGCGGATATCCGCCCCGGCTACGAGAACATGCTGCAGCAGAAAGTCGAATCCCTGAACAAGCACTTGGAGGCGTAAGAGCACATGACCAACCCGCAGTTCACCGGCGGCGCGATCGACTTGGGAGCGCTCGCGGAGCGCAACGACGAGGCGCAGGCCGGCTTCGAGTCGTTCATCACGGTCACTGAGGCCAACGTTGAAAAGGGCGTGTTCGAGCGTTCCATGCAGATCCCCGTGGTGCTGCTCATCGGCACGCCGCGCAGCCCAGACTCGGAGAACCTGAAGGCGCAGTTTGAGAAGCTCTCGGCAGGCCAGCGCGCGTTCATGGTCGGCTACGTGAACGCGGACACGACCCCGCAGGTCGCGCAGGCCATGGGCGTGCGTGTGCTGCCCACCGTGGTCGCGCTCGCGGGCGGGCGCCCGGTGGCCAACTTTGAGGGCAACCAGCCGGCCGACGAACTCGAGCAGTGGGTGGGCGCACTGGTCAGCCAGGTGGGCCCGCAGCTGCAGGGGCTTGTCGACGACAACGCGCCCGAGCAGGAAGACGTCGACCCCCGCCTGGACCGCGCGACGGAGGCGCTCAACGCGGGCGACTTCGACGCCGCCACGGCGGTCTACGACGAGATCCTCGCTGACGACCCCACCAACGCCGATATCAAACAGGCCAAGGCGACCGTGGCTGTGCTCAAGAGGGTGCAGGGGCAGGGGGAGCCGGAGGATGACGTCGAGAAGCTGCTGTGGCTCGCGGACAAGGAGTTTGTCGCAGGCGACCCGGAGGCGGCCTTCGACCGTCTGCTAGAGCACGTCAAGGCCGAGCCGCGCGCCAAGGAGCGATTGCTGGAGCTGTTGACGCTGCTCGAGCCGGGCGACCCGCGCGTGATCGCGGCGCGCACCCGGCTCGCAAGCGCCCTGTTCTAGCGGCGCAGGATGTAGTACTGCGCGCTCATCGCCGGCACATGCAGCTGAACGGACTGCTCGAAGCGGTCCCACTCGGTCGGCTCGGTGGTGAGTACCTGCGGCAGGTCGTTGCCGGCGCCGCCGTAGACGGCGTCGTCGGTGTTGACTAACAGCTCCCACTCGCCGGCCTCGGGAAGCCCCAGGCGGTAGTTGGGCTGGGAGGCACCGGAAAGGTTTACCACGGCGAGCACCGGGGTGGCGTCCACGCCCCAGCGGATGTAGGCGAGGATGTTGTTCGCGGCGTCGTCACCCTTGACCCACTGGAAGCCCATCGGGGTGTTGTCCTGCGAGTACAGCGCCGGGGTGTCGCGGTAGACGCGGTTGAGGTCGCGCACGAGGCGCTGCACGCCGCGGTGGTAGCCGTGGCCCCAGCTATCGGAGATGTTGTCCCAGTTGACGGAGTGGGCCTCGTCCCATTCGGTGGTCTGGCCCCACTCGCAGCCCATGAACAACAGCTGCTTGCCGGGGTGCGAGAACATGTAGCCGTAGAGGGCGCGAAGGCCGGCGGCCTTGTTCCAGTCGTCGCCGGGCATGCGGGTCCACAGCGAGCCCTTGCCGTGGACCACCTCGTCGTGGCTAAACGGCAGGACGTAGCGCTCGGAGAACGCGTAGACCAGCGAGAAGGTGATCTCGTTGTGGTGGTAGGAGCGGTGGATGGGGTCCAGGGAGAAGTACTCTAAGGTGTCGTTCATCCAGCCCATGTTCCACTTCAGGGAGAAACCCAGCCCGTCAGCGTCCGTCTGCGCGGTCACGCCCGGCCAGGCGGTGGATTCCTCGGCGATGGTGAGCACACCCGGGTGCTCGCGGTGCACGGTGGCGTTCATCTCCTGCAGAAACTGCACGGCCTCCCAGTGCTCGCGCCCGCCGTACTGGTTGGGCAGCCACTCGCCGGGCTCACGGGAGTAATCCAGGTAGAGCATGGAGGCCACCGCGTCCACGCGCAGGCCGTCCAGGTGGAACTCCTCGCACCAGTACAGGGCGTTGGCCACCAGGAAGTTGCGCACCTCGCGGCGGCCGAAGTCGAAGACGTAGGTGCCCCAGTCTTTCTGCTCGCCGCGGCGCCAGTCGGGGTGCTCGTAGAGCGCGGTGCCGTCGAAACGCGCGAGCGCGAAGTCGTCTTTGGGGAAGTGGGCGGGCACCCAGTCCACCAGCACGCCGATGCCGTTGGCGTGCAGGGTGTCCACGAGTTTGCGGAACTCGTCCGGGGTGCCCCAGCGCGCGGTCGGGGCGTAGTAGCCGGTGACCTGGTAGCCCCAGGAGCCGCCGAAGGGGTGCTCGGCCACGGGCAAAAACTCCACGTGGGTGAAGCCGTTTTCCACCAGGTAGGGCACGAGCTCCTCGGTCAGGGTGGCGTAGTTGGAGCCCTGCTTCCAGGAACCGATGTGGCATTCGTACACGCTCATGGCGGAGTTGGTGGCGTCGATACCGGCGCGCGCGTTCATCCACTCGCTGTCCGTCCACTCGAATTCGCTCGGCGCGGCCACCACGGAGACGGTCTCCGGCGGGGTGAGTGTGCGCTTGGCCAGTGGGTCGGCCTTGTCCACGCGGGTGCCGTCGGCAGTCTGGATCGCGTATTTGTAGGTCGCGCCGTCGCCGATGCCAGGGATGAAGATCTCCCACACGCCGGAAGAGCCCAGAGAGCGCATGGGGTACTGGTTGGGGTTCCACCCGCAGAAGTCGCCGATGACGGCCACTCCCTGGGCGTTCGGCGCCCACACGGCAAAGGAGGTGCCGCGGACCTCGCCCAGGGAGGTCTCGTAGGAGCGCACGTTCGCGCCGAGGACCTCCCAGAGGCGTTCGTGTCGGCCCTCGTTGATCAGGTGCAGATCCAGCGAGCCCAAGGTGGGCAAAAAGTGGTACGCATCCGCCACGATGGCAGGCTCTGCACCCGGGTAGGTGACGCGGAAGCGGTAGTCGGGCGCATGCTCGTCGTCAAGCGAGATTGCCCAGATGTCGTCGCCGATGGGTTCCATGGCACGTGCGCCGTTGTGGATGAGCAGCTCCACGCGCTCCGCGCCGAGGAAGCGAGTGCGCACGACGGATCCTGCGCCCACGCGGTGCCAGCCGTAGAAATCGTGGGGCGCGTGGTGCTTGCACTCGATGAGGCGCTGGCGGTCGCCTTCGGGGATGAGCAGGTCGGTGTTCATTGGCTTCCTTAGGGACGGTAGTCGTGGTCTGAAATCTGACGGTACGCAAGTGCTTCTCGACGAGCCGAAGGCACCTCCGGCAACCGGAAAATATGCGCGACGTTCTTCTCCGGCGCGAGACGGATGAAGTTGCCGGTCTCGGCGGTGGTCCAGGTGTAGCGCTCGCCGGTGATCTGGTCGTGCACCTTGAAGGTTTCTCCGTCGTTGAGTCCTACCGCGGAGGCGTCGACACGCAGCATGCCCTCCTGGGTGGAGGAGGGGTTTAAGTTGATCACCACAAGCACCGCGTTGCCGGTCTCGGCATCCACCTTGGAGTAGGCGATGATCTGGTCGTTGGCGATGTCGTGGAAGCGGATCTGACGCAGCTGCTGCAGTGCCGGGTTGTCACGGCGGATCTGGTTGAGCAGGGTCAGGTACGGCTCGAGCGACGCGCCCTTTTCCAGCGCGGCGTCGAAGTCGCGGTGGCGCAGTTGGTACTTCTCGCTGTCGTGGTACTCCTCGCTGCCTTCGGCCACAGGGCGGTCCTCGTAGAGCTCGTAGCCGGAGTAGACACCCCACAGCGGACTCATGGTGGCAGCCAGGGTGGCGCGCAGCGCGAAGGCCGCCGGGCCGCCCTGTTGCAGCGTGGCGTGCAGGATGTCGGGGGTGTTGACGAAGAGGTTGGGGCGGGAGACATCGGCGACGTCCACGAGCAGCTGGGCGAAATCGGTCAGCTCCGCCTTAGTGGTCTTCCACGTGAAGTGGGTGTACGACTGCGAGAACCCGGCCTTGGACAGCCCGTACATGCGCGGCGGGCGCGTAAACGCCTCCGCCAGGAAGATCACGTCCGGGTCGGTCTCGTGCACCTTCGCAATCAGCCAGTGCCAAAAATCCACCGGCTTGGTGTGGGGGTTGTCCACACGGAAGGTGGTCACGCCCAGGTCCACCCAGTACATGAGCACGCGGTAGATCTCCGCGTAGAGCTTTTCCGGGGCGTTGTCGAAGTTGAGCGGGTAGATGTCCTGGTACTTCTTCGGCGGATTTTCGGCATAAGCAATGGTGCCGTCCGCGAGCACGGTGAAAAACTCCGGGTGCTCTTTGGCCCACGGGTGGTCGGGGGCTGCTTGGAGGGCAAAGTCGAGGGCGATTTCCAGGCCCAGCTCGTTGGCATGGTCCATCATGTCGAGGAATTCGTCCTCGCCGCCCAGGTTCGGGTCGAAGGCGTCGTGGCCGCCGTGCTTGGAACCGATCGCCCACGGTGAGCCGACGTCTCCGTCTTCCGGGGTCAGCGTGTTGTTCCGGCCCTTGCGGTTGACCTCGCCGATGGGGTGGATCGGCGGGAAGTACACGGTGTCGAAGCCCATGTCCGCCACGCGCTGGAGCTGCGCCGCGGTGGTTTCCCACGTGCCGTGGACGGGGTTGCCCATAGCGTCCACGCCGCCGGTGGAGCGGGGGAACAGCTCGTACCAGGAGTTCACCAGCGCCTCGCGGCGCTCCACCAGGATGTCGGCCACCGGTCCGCGGGTGACCAGCTCACGCAGCGGGTACTCGGCAAGCACGTCGCGCACCTTGCTTGACACGCACGGCGCGATGCGGTCGGCGAGCGGGAGCGTGTCGTCGAGAAGCGTTGTGCGGGCGTTCTTCAGCACCTGCGGGGAGGGAGTTTGGGCGATGGCCGCGGCGAACAGGTCCGCGCCGTGGGCGATGTCGTTGGCCAGCTCTTTTTCGGTCTGGCCGGCGGCGAGCTTCTTCTCCACCGCATTGCGCCAGGTGGCCATCACGTCGCTCCACGCATCCACGCGGTAGCGCCACAGCCCCTTTTCGCGGGGGATAAACACGGCGTGGACGTAATCCGGGCGGTAGAACTCCTGATGCATCGGCACCGTAAACTGCTCGCCGGTAGGCGACACCAGCACCAGTGTCGCAGCGATCGCGTCGTGGCCTTCGCGCCACACCAGCGCCGAAATAGGCACGACCTCGCCGACCACCGCCTTCGCGGGCAGCGTGCGACCGGAAACCTGGGGGCGCACATCGTCGATGCCAAAGCGAGCAACCATTTTTACTGACCCTCTCAACCTGCCTGCATTCCATCAGCCAGGGTAGCGCGGGCCTCCCACACACGCGGGCCGAAATAGGTAAAGATGGATGCGTGAATGCGAGTGAGGAATTGGTGACAGACCCGGACCTGCTGGTGGACATGCGCGACGTGGAATTCATCCGCGGCGGCAACACCCTTGTGGGGCCCGTGACATGGCAGGTGGAGCTGGACGAGCGCTGGGTGGTCATCGGCCCCAACGGCGCCGGCAAGACCACCTTGATCCGCATGGCCTCGGCCCAGGAGTTCCCGTCCAAGGGCACCGTGTTCATCCTCGGAGAGCGCGTCGGCGCCACCGACATGCGCGACTTGCGTGCGGCGATCGGCGTGACGTCCTCGGCGGTGGCCCAGCGCGTGCCGGACAACGAGAAGGTGGGCGACCTGGTCGTCTCCGCCGGCTATGCCATTTTGGGGCGCTGGCGCGAAGACTACGACGAAATGGACTACGAGCAGGCCCTCGAGGTGCTCGAGCAGGTCGGCGCGATCCACCTGATCGACCGCACCTGGGGCACCCTGTCCGACGGCGAGAAGAAGCGCGTGCTGGTTGCGCGTGCGGTGATGACCAACCCGGAGCTTTTGATCCTGGACGAGCCGGCCGCCGGCATGGACCTGGGCGGGCGCG
The DNA here is from genome assembly GCF_026930265.1 of Corynebacterium pilbarense. Lineage (NCBI taxonomy): Bacteria > Bacillati > Actinomycetota > Actinomycetes > Mycobacteriales > Corynebacteriaceae > Corynebacterium > Corynebacterium pilbarense. Next base: position 51,197 of record NZ_JANRML010000003.1, on the reverse strand, counting down.
AGGACCTGCTGGCCTACCTGGGCGATCTGGCCATGGACCCGGACGCCCCGGCGATTGTCATGATCACCCACCACTTGGAGGAGATCCCGGCGGGCTTTACCCACGCCATGCTGTTGGACGAGGGCGAAGTGGTCGCCCAGGGCCTCATCAACGACGTGCTGACCTCTGAAAACGTTTCGCGCGCCTACCACCAGCCCATCGAGGTCACAGTGGACGAGGGCCGCTACACCGCCCGCCGAGCTCGCGCCAAGCGCGGTGGTGCGCACCGGGCGTAGGCCCGGGGGATTTCGGCAATGCCCACGAGAAGGAATCGCACCCAGGGCGTGCTGACGCACGACGTCGGCGACACCATCGACGTCCACGAGCGCAGCGGGTTTCAAGGTGCCCGGCTGTCCGCGACGGTGATGCTGCTGCGCGACGGTGCGGACGGTCTCGAGGTGTGGATGCAGGAGCGCGTGCTTTCCATGCCGAATTACCCCGGCATCACTGTCTTTCCCGGCGGTGGGGTGGATTCGCGCGATTTCCCGCCGCGCGCGTGGGACGACGGCGAGCTGTGGCTCGGCCGCTCCGCGATTTCCCTGGCCCGCCAGCTGGGCGTGACCAAGTACAAGGCGCATGCGTTGCTGTTTGCGGCGGTGCGCGAGCTGTTCGAGGAAACCGGCACGCTGCTCGCCGTGGACGACGACGGGGTGCTGCTCGATGACGCGCGCCCCTTCCACGAGCACCGCCTGAAGTTGGCGTCGCATGAGCTTTCGCTTACCGACGTGCTCCGCGAGTCCAACCTCAACGTCTGCGCCGACCTGGTCAAGCCACTCGCGAGGTGGGTGGGCAAGTCTGAAAGCGGCAACTGGTTCGACACCTTCACCTTCGTCGCCGCCAACCCGGAGGGCCAGGAGCCGGATTCCAACACCGAGGAGGCGGACGACGCCAACTGGTTTCCTCCCAAGCTGATCTTGGACGGCTGGCGCCACGGCCTGGTGCGCCTGGCGCCCTCGACGTGGGCGCAGCTGAACGAGGTAGCGCGCTTCAGCGACACGGAAGAGGCGCTGGCCGCCGCCTGGCGCGCAGACCTGTCCCCGGTGGTGGGTGACCCGGTGGACGACGTGCGCTACCACGACTTCTTCTCTTTCACGCCCATAGACAGGATTGGACGCCGCGGTGGGATTTAGCGTTGTAGAAGCCCGCTTTTTGTCGGAGCACGCCAGGGAGATCGCGGAGGTTGCGCCGCAGGTGGCGCTGACCAAGCAATCCGTGTTCGCGGACCGCGCGGTCCTCGATGCCCGTTTCGGCGAGTACGCCCGCGCGGTCAGCGTGCTCATCTCCTCCCAGCGCGCGGCAGCAGGGAAGTTTCCGGAGCACTGGCTCACCGACGCTGACGCAGTGCAGCAAGCCACCCCGACGCGCGTGGCGAGCGTGCGGGCCAGGCGCATCGCCTCAGCCGGGGTGGAGTTCGTCCACGACGTGACCTGTTCGGTGGGCTCCGAGGCGCCGGCGTTTCTTGATGCCGGCGTTGCCTGGCTCGGCTCGGACCTGGACGCCGCGCGCCTGGTCATGGCGCGGCACAACCTCGGCGCAGGCGCCTGGCTGGCTCGCGCCGACGCGCTCGCGCCGGTGAGCTCCGGCGGGGCGGTGGTGGCTGACCCCGCGCGCCGGGCCGGCGGCAAGCGGATCACCGACCCGGCGAAGCTCCTGCCGCCGCTGCCGGACCTGCTTTCCGCGCATGCCGGCCGCGAGATGGCGGTCAAGTGCGCGCCGGGCATCGACTACTCCGGGTGGGATGGCCTGGTCAGCGTGGTCTCGGTGGACGGGAGCGTAAAAGAGGCGTGCCTGTACACGCCGGGGTTGGCGGGCGGAGCTCGTCGAGAAGCAGTGGTGTTGCGCGACTTCGAGGAACGCGTCACCGACGACGAGCCGGACGAGGTGGAGGTCACCGCGCCGCGCAAGTGGATCATCGAGCCGGACGGCGCGGTCGTGCGTGCGGGGCTGGTGCGGCAGTGGGCCGCGCGCCACGGGCTGAGCATGCTCGATGAGCACATCGCCTACACCACCGGCGACGCTGTGCCAGCGGGCTATAGCGGCTTCGAGTTCATCGAGGCGGTGCCGCTGCGCGCGCTGAAGAAAACGCTCGCCGGCCATGGCGCTGGGGCCGCGGAGATCCTCGTGCGCGGGGTGGACGTGGACCCGGACCAGCTGCGCAAGAAGCTCAAGCTGCGCGGGGACAAGCAGATGGGTGTGGTGATCGCGCGCATCGGCGACGACGCGGTGGCGCATGTGTGCCACGCGCGCGTGCACGCCTAACCTGTGGGGCATGGTCTACCTCGATCACGCAGCCACCACTCCCATGCGCCAAAGCGCCATCGACGCGTGGGTAGAGCACGCAGGTGTCTTGAACGCCGGCAGCCAGCACGCCGCCGGGCGCAAGGCCAACGCGGTGCTCGCCGACGCCCGCGAGCGCATCGCCGCAGCCCTTGGCGCGGATCCGGTGGAGGTGGTGTTCACCGGCTCCGGCACCGAGGCGAACAACATCGGGGTGCGCGGGCTTTGGAGCGCTTCCGGAGGCGGCCGTGTGGTGTCTACCCCGATCGAGCACCCGGCTGTGCTCGAGGTAGTCAAGTCTCTGGGGCAGACTGAGTGGCTGCCGGTGGGGCGCGACGGCGTGGTCTCGAACCTTTCAGCGCTAGATGCCCCGGCCGCGGTGGCGGCGGTGATGTGGGCGAACAACGAAACCGGCGCGATCCAGCCGGTGCGCGAGTCGGTTGCGCGGGCCGGGGCGGCGGGCACGTCGGTGCACGTGGACGCGGTGCAGGCGGTCGGGCACATTCCGGTGGACTTCCACGAGCTCGGCGCGGCCACGCTGGCGGCCAGCGCGCACAAGTTCGGCGGGCCGCGCGGGATGGGGATTCTGTTGGCGCGGCGCTCGCCGGCGCCAAAACCGGTGATCTTGGGCGGCGGGCAGGAGCGCGGCATCCGCTCCGGCACGGTGGACGTGGCCTCGGCGGCGGCAACGGCGGCGGCACTGGAGGAGGCGGTCGCCGAGATGGGGCAGGAGCGGCAACGGATCGCGGGCCTGCGCGACGCGGTGATTGCCGGGGTTAAGGCAGCTGTGCCGGAGGTGATCGCTGTAGCGCAGGAGCCTCGCCTGCCCGGGCACGCGCACTTCATGTTCCCGGGGGCGAACGCGGACGCGCTGATCATGCTTTTGGACGCCCAGGGCATCCAAGTCTCGGCCGGGTCGGCGTGCGCCAGCGGTGTGCTGCGGATGAGTCACGTGCTCGAGGCGATGGGGTACTCCGAGCGCGAAGCGATGGGGGCGCTGCGTGTGACGGTGGGGCGGACGAACACGCGCGAGGACGTGCAGCAGTTTTTGGCGGCGATCCCGGAGGTGGTGGAGCGAGCTAGAGCCGCTGGCGCGCTGTAACACGCGTGTCGTGTGTGGTGCGTGTGACTTGAGTGGTTTAGTGTGTCGGACATGCAGATTTCTCGCCGCATCCGTACCGCAGCCGCCGCCGTGACCGCGCTCGCCTTAGGCCTGAGCGTGATCAACCCGGTGACCGGGCCCGCAGACGCCCAGCCCATCCCGGGCGTTGTTTCCGGCGTGGACGTGGCGGGCCACCAGCGCCCGGGCGGCGCCGCCATCGACTGGCGCTCCGTGCACACCATCGGCGGCCAGGACTTCGCCTACGTGAAGGCCTCCGAGGGCGACGGCTGGAAAAACGACTTCTACGACGAGGACGCCAAGGCCGCGGCCGATGCCGGCCTGAAGGTGGGCGCCTACCACTACGCGCGCCCCGCCGAGGATCCGGTGGCGCAGGCGCGCTACTTCGCCTCCGTGGTCAACGACGGCCCGGCCACCCAGCTGCCGCCCGTGCTGGACCTGGAGGTCGACGAAGGGCTGGGGCCGGTGCAGCTGGCGGGCTGGACGCAGGCGTTCCTCTCCGAGCTGGAGGCGCGCACCGGCAAGCGCCCGATGATCTACACCTACCGCTACTTCTGGTACGAGCGTATGAACGACACCAGCGCGTTTACCTCGTATCCGCTGTGGCTGGCGGCGTTTCAGAACCGTCCGCCGGCTCCGGTCGGTGGTTGGGACAAGCTGAGCTTCTGGCAGCGCAGCGAGTCCGGTCGCGTGGTGGGCATCAACACCCCGGTGGACATGAACATCTACAACGGCAACGCCGCACAGCTGAACCAGTTCGCCGCGGGCGACCTGCGTGCCGGCGGTGGTGTGCTGGAGGCGTTCCAGGCGCCGGACTCCGGGGAGCTGAAGGTGCTTGAGCAGGACAGCACCAAGCTCGTCGTCGCGATCCTTGCGCTCGCCGCTGGCGGCCTGGGTGCGCAGCAGCTTATCGACGCCGCCCGCCTCGCCGGCTTCGACCCGACCGACGCGGACAACATCGCGGGCCTCGTCCGCGCGCTCGCGGGCCAGGGCGAGCTGCCGATCGAGGACCTGCAGAAGATGATGACCGGCGACTACCAGATCGGCGACTTGCTCATCCTGCTGGACAATGCCGCGAAAGCGGCTTAGTCGTGCCGCGGTGTCGTCGCTAAGCGGCGGCACCATTTTTCGTCTTTGAACTGCGCCGGCACCCCGCCTTTGAGCAGGTTGCGGGTAAGCGTATCGCTCGCCTCCAGGGGGTGGTCAGCGCCGATGAGGACGATGTTGCCGTAGCGGCGGCCCTTGAGCATCGGCGGGTCCGCGATCGCCGCGACGTGCGGAAACACCTCTAACATCCCCGCCAGCTCCTCCTTGGCCTCCTTGAGATCCGCGTGCGAGCCGCAGTTGGCCACGTAGAAGCCGCCTTCGCTTAACGACGCCCACGCCGCGCGGTAGAACTCCACCGTGGTGAGATCGCGCGGCGTGGTGGCGGAGGTAAACACGTCGCGGATGATCACGTCGCGGGTCGCCGGTTTGAACGCGTCGGTGACCTCGCGGGCGTCGCCGACGCGGATTTTCACGGTGGGGGACCGGGGGACGTCGAAAAGCTCGCGCGCAAGCACCGCAAGCTCCGAGTCGATCTCGACGACCGTGCTGCGCGAGCCGGGCCACGCGGCGGCGAAGTAGCGGGCGAGCGTGCACGCGCCGCCGCCGAGGTGCGTCAGGCGCGACTTCGCCCGCTTTGTCTCTGGGTAGGCGGAGTCGAGGAAGTCCGCCATCCAGCGCATGTACTCGAAATCCAGCCGGGTCGGCTCGCCCGGCACGATGTGGGAGCTGGGTACCCCGTTGACGAGCAGCACCATGGAGCCGTCCGGCTCGTGGAGCACCTCGGCGACGCCGGTGTCGATCTCGTAAAACTCGCTTTTTGCGGCCATGGCTGGTGAGGGTACTAGAGGCGCGCGTCTGTCCCTCGCAGGTAGGCCGCAGAGGCGGCCCACGCGGCTGCCGCGAGCGCGGCCGAGGCGAGGATCACGCTCAGGACAGTCCCGAAGTCGAGTGCGCCGGCATCGGCGACGGCGGTGCTTCCCATCCACAGCGTTTCCGACAGCAGCGCCGGCGCGAGCACGAACCGCACGCCGGGCATGCCGGAGGCGAGCGCGCCGAAGGAGATGAGGCTGGCTATCACGGCGATGCCGATGGGGGCAGCGAAGCTGCGGAGGACCATGGAGAAAAGCGACTGCCAGGCCGCCACCGCCACCATCGGCGCCAGCGACAGCGCAGCCGCGGCGAGGAGGTGGACGGGAAACGCGCCCTGGACGCCCAGGGCGAAACCGATAACGAGAGCGAGAATCACCAGAACCGCGTGCATCGTCGCGGCCGCGATGCTGATCGCCGCAATCTTTGCGGCCACCAGGCTGCCGGCGCTGCGGGTGGAGGTGAGCATGGTCAACCAGTTGTGTCCCCGGTGCTCCACGCGCCAGGCATAGGCGGCCAGCACCGCGATGCCGGCGGTGCAGAACAGCATGCCGTAGAAGAGCATGATCTGAGAGAAGTAGCTGTCCCAGCCCGCGGACAGAGTCTCGGCATTGGCGGAGTAGTTGCCGGCGCCGAAGCCGACGGCGATAAGCGGCACGAGGACCACCACCGCCCACATGTGGGAGCGCTTGAACTTCAGCAGGTCGTTTGTGATCAGGTGCATGGTTTAGATTTCCTTCCGGTCCAGGGCCCTCGAACCTGCGATGAACACTGCGGCGGCGAGGACAAGGTATGCGGCCCACAGCCACCAGCCGGGCTGGGTTGGAGCGACGCCCGACTCGGTGAATCCGAACGGCAGCAGCACGGCGTAGTAGCCGAAGGGGTTCAGCGCTGCGAGCCAGGCGGGGGACAGTAGCGCGGCGATGCCCAAGAACCCGCCGACGATGCCGACGCCCAACACGACGATCTGTGAATCGACCACCGCCGCGAGCAGCAGCATCACGGCCAGCAGGGCGATGCTGGTGCCCAGGGCCCCGAGCCCGAAGCGCAGCCATGTGGAAACCATTGCCCCGCTAGGCGCGGGCGCGCCCAAAGCGACGGGCAGGGCGAGGGTTGCGGCGAATTCGAGCGCGGTGAACACGACCACGATCAGGCTGGCCACGGCGAACTTCCGGGAAAGCAGCGTCCCCGGCCTCGTGCCGGCAATGGCGTTGAGCCGCCACCCGCCGCTTGCGTGTTCCGCGTCGACGATGCGGCTGGCCACCAGCGCCAGCTGTAGGGGAGCAAGAAACGCCAGGGCCATGCCCAGCCCGACGAGGTGGCTGGCCCACTGGGTGTGCGGGTCGGCCTGGAAATCTGCGATGGGATCGCCCGCGAACAGGTTCATGTTGGAAAACAGCACGATGCCGGTGCACATGAGCAGGCACAGCCAGACAATCTTGGTGCGCTTGAGCTTCGCAAACTCGACCATCATGCGTCCATCGCCTCCTTGCCCGTCAGGCCGATGAAGACGTCTTCCAGGGTGCGCCGCTTGCGCACCACCTGGTGCAGCGGAACGCCGTGGGAGACGAGGTGAGCGCAAGTCTCGGCGACCTGGGCGTCGCTAAGCCCGGAAAGCGCCAGGCCGCCCTCGACGAAGGTGGGGTGAAGCGCCCGCAGCACCTCGGCGGCCGCATCCGGGTGAGGGGTTTGGATGAACACGTCCGGCAGCTGCGCGCTGTAGAGGTCGTCCTGCGAGCCCTGAAACACCAGCTCGCCGTGGTTGATGATGGTCAGATCCGAGGCCATCTTCTCAATCTCGGACAACAGGTGGCTGGACACCAGCACGGTGCGGCCGTGGTCGCGGGCGAGGCTGATGATCAGCTCGCGGATCTCCTCGATGCCGGCAGGGTCGAGGCCGTTGGTGGGCTCGTCCAGGATCAGAAGCTGCGGGTCACGTGCCAGCGCCATCGCGATGCCGAGACGCTGCTTCATGCCCAGCGAGTAGTTCTTCACCAGCTTGTCCATGTGGTTTTCAAGGCGCACAAGCCGTACCGCGCGGCGCGCCCGTTCTTTGTCGGCGCCGAGCAGGCGGGTGACGATGCGCATGTTCTCCCCGCCGGTCAGGTGCGGGTAGGCGGCCGGTGCCTCAATGAGCGAACCGACGCCGGAGAGCACCTTCGCCCGGTTGGCGCGGGTGATCGGCTGGCCCAGCATCGTGATCTCGCCGCCGGTCGGCGCGATCAGCCCGAGCAGCATCTTCATGGTGGTGGACTTGCCGGAGCCGTTCGGCCCGAGCAACCCGTGCACCACGCCCGGCTGGACTTCGAGGTTGAGGTCGTGGACAACGTCTGTGTTTCCGTAGGTCTTGGTCAGACCCCGGGTGTGAATGGTCGGTGTTTCCATGCGTTCAAGGTTCGCGCATGGCACGGGCCTTCCGCGTCGGCGCGGGGCACGATTTTGGGCGTGATACCCAGGTATGACGCGGCTTAGGAATCCAGCAAGTCCGCCCGCGAAACCAACCCGGTCCGGTACGCGAAAAGTGCCGCGTGCACCCGGTCGCGCGACTGCGTCTTCGCCAGCACCCGGCCCACGTGGGTCTTCACCGTGGGCATGGAGATGAACATCCGCTCGGCGATCTCGCCGTTGCTCCAGCCCCGGGCAATCGCGATGAGTACTTCGCGCTCGCGCTCGGTGAGCTCACCCAGCGCGAAGCGGTCCGCGGGGGACAGGGCCACAGCCTCCTCTGTCGGAGCAGCAAGCTTTGCGACGATCCGGTTCGTCGCCCTCGGCGAAATCACCGCGTCACCGCCTGCAACCGTGCGGATCGCGTCCAGCAGCGCCTCCGGTTCCGCGTCCTTGAGCAGGAACCCGCTCGCGCCCGCGCCAATCCCGCCGAGCACGTAGTCCTCGTCGTCGAACGTGGTCAGCACGATCACCTTGATGTCCGGATGGTGTTGGGTGATACGCCGGGTGGCGGCGATGCCGTCGAGGACGGGCATTTGCACGTCCATGAGCACAATGCCCACCGGATCGCTGTCGCACGCCTGCACTGCCTCCTCGCCGTTCGCGGCGAGCCAGCGGACCTCCATGTCCGGCTGGGAGTCCAGCACGTTGCGGATGCCGTGGAGAAACAACGCTTGGTCGTCTGCGAGTCCGAGAGTGATCATGAGTTCAGCGGGATCCTTGCCGTTGTGGTCCAGGATCCGGCGGGGGTTGCGGATGCGGTCACCGTGCCGCCGGAAAGCGCCGCGCGCTGCCGCATGCCCTCCACTCCGTGGCCCGGACGACTGGTCGCGCCGGGAGCGACCGGGTTCGTCGTTTCTACCACGACGTTATCTGCGCCCCAGCACACCGCGAGCTCGGCGCGGCCGGTGCCGTGCTTCATGGCGTTGGTCAGGGACTCCTGCACGATGCGCTGGACGGTAAGCGCGGTGGCCGGGGCCAGGTGCTCGGGAGGGGTGCCCTCGGCGGTGTATGCGACGTTAAGCCCGCCCGCGCGGCTGGTGGCGACCAGGCCGTCGATGTCCAGTTGCGTTGCTGGTTCAAGGGGACGCTGTTCAGCGTCGCGGAGCAGCTCCACCACGCCGCGCATCTGGCGCAGCGAGTCGCGGCCGACATTGCCGATGGTGCGCAGCGCCTCGTCCTTCGCCTCCGGGGCGGCGGCAAAGCGCGCGCCGTCGGCCTGCGCGACGATGACGGTCAGCGAGTGGGTGACAATGTCGTGGATCTCTCGCGCGAGGTGGGCGCGCTGCTCCTGGGCATCGCGCTCGAACTGCTCACGCTGTCGGGCCAGATCCTTCTCCGCGGTCTCCTCGGCACGGCGGCGCAGCTCGCCGAACAGCAGCGCCACGGTCAGCAGAATGATGCTCCAGAAGATGTAGGGGAGTCGCTCGGCAGGCTTGAGCGCGGTGAGCGCGGGGATGACGAACGCGGTGGCTGCGGCGTCGCCAAGCAGCAGTGCACCCGTGGCGATGTCGCGGTGCGGGGCGGGCAGGTGGCGCCTAGCGATGTAGGCAGCGAACGGTGCCACGGCGATTGTGCCTACGGGGAGCGTGCTGCAGAACGCCGCGGGAATGAGCACCGTAAGGATCGCAGCGAACGTTTCCAGCGGCCAGCGCCAGCGGGTAAACGGAGCCGCAATGGCGCAGGCCAGCAGTGCGAGCCCGACGACCAACTGCCGCGAATCCGGCAGCAGCCCAACTAGGCAGGCGACCAGCATGAACGCTGCCATGCCCGCATTGCGGATCCGCACTAAACGGGTAGTGGAAAAGTTCATGGCCGTCCACGCTACTTGCTGCCGCGGGCAGCCGCGTCGTACTGCGGTATGACGATTAGGACTTCACCAGCCGCGCGATAGCTGCGGACGCTTCTTCGATCTTTACGTCGGCCTCCTGCCCGTCGCTGATCGCATCGGCAACACAGTGCTTCAAGTGGTCGTCCAGCAAACCCAGCGCTACGCCCTTCAGCGCCGCGTTGACCGCACTGATCTGGGTGAGGATGTCAATGCAATAGGCGTTTTCGTCGATCATGCGGTGAATACCGCGGGTCTGACCCTCGATACGTTTGAGCCGAGCGAGGTAACGGTCTTTCTCGCTGATGTAGCCGTGGGTGGGGGTGTTCATCATTGGTCTCCTGGATGGTGTGGACGGTGTCGGGTCACTTGGACCTGTTAAGCATCCGGTCGGTGCTGCTCTGTGGGGTGAGGTCGAGGCGGCGGAGCAGCTGCGCATTCAGCGCCACGACGACAGTCGAGGCCGACATCAGGATTGCGCCGACGCTCATCGGCATCACGAACCCGATTGGGGCGAGGATACCGGCAGCCAGCGGAACGGACAGCAGGTTGTAGCCGGCCGCCCACCACAGGTTCTGCTTCATCTTCCGGTAGGTCGCACGGGAGAGCTCGATGACCGAAAGCACCGATCGCGGGTCGGAGCTTGCCAGGACGACGCCCGCCGAGCCGATCGCCACGTCTGTGCCGGCACCGATCGCGATGCCGACATCGGCCTGGGCCAGCGCGGGGGCGTCGTTGACGCCGTCGCCGACCATGGCGACCTTGTGGCCCTCGCCTTGCAGTTCCTTGACTTTCGCGGCCTTGTGCTCGGGACGCACACCCGCGAAGACCCGGTCAATGCCCAGGTCCTTGGCTACGGTGTCCGCGACGGCCTGCGCATCGCCGGTGATCATGACGACCTGGGCGCCCGCAGAGTGCAGTGCGTCGACGGCGTCGCGGGACTCGGGGCGGATCTCGTCGGCAAGCCGCAGCGCTCCGATCACTTCGCCGTCGGCGAGGACGTGGAGAATGATCGCGCCCTCCTTTCGCCACTCGTCGGCGACCGGGAGCTCCCCGGCGGAATGCTTCTCAAGCAGGTAGGGGCCACCGACCTCGATTACCTCACCGTCAACAGTTGCCTTCACGCCCACTGCTGGGGACGAAGTAAAGTCGATTGCCTGCGGGACGGTTACGCCACGGGCCTGAGCAGCCCCGATGATGGCGCGTGCGAGCGGGTGCTCGCTGTCTGCTTCGGCGGCCGCCGCAAGGGCAAGCACGTCTTCTTTATCACGCCCTCCGGCGGTGTCGATCGCGGTGACGGTGGGTTCGCCCTTGGTGAGAGTGCCGGTCTTGTCGAACAGTACCGCGTCGACGGTGCGCATGGATTCGAGTGCGAGCCGATCCTTGATCAGCACCCCGCCGCGGGCGGCGCGCTCAGTCGCAATCGAGACGACCAGCGGGATTGCGAGGCCTAGGGCGTGAGGGCAGGCGATGACGAGCACCGTGATGGTGCGCACCACGGCGTCGTTTGGCATGCCGACGACGGTCCAGACCACTGCGGTCAGAATGGCGGCGCCGAGGGTGAACCAGAACAACCACGCGGCGGCCTTGTCTGCGAGGCGCTGCGCCCGCGATGACGATTCTTGCGCATCGGTGACGAGCTTTTGAATGCCGGCCAACGCGGTGTCGCCACCCGTGGCTGTGACCTTGATGCGCAGGCCCGAGTCTGTCGCGATGGTGCCAGCGACCACGTGCTCGCTTTCACCGCGGCGCACCGTTTTCGACTCACCGGTGACCATCGACTCGTCCATGCTGGCGCTGCCGTCGACAATTGTGCCGTCGGCAGGCACGGACGCGCCGGGCCGCACGATCACGACATCGCCGACCTCAAGATCCGCCGGGGTGACCTTCACCACTTCGTCGCCGTCGATCTTCTCGGCCTCGTCGGGCAGAAGTGCGGCGAGCGAATCCAGGGCCGAGGTGGTCTGGGCGAGGGAGCGCATCTCGATCCAGTGCCCCAGCAGCATGATGACCACCAGCAGCGCCAGTTCCCACCAGAAATTCAGCCCGCGGTCCAGCAAGTTCAGGCTCGCACCCCAAGAGGAGACGAAGGCGACCGTGATCGCGAGCGCGATCAGCAGCATCATGCCGGGTTTGCGGGAGCGGATCTCGGAGACAGCACCCGTCAAGAACGGGCGACCTCCCCAGAAGTAAATGACCGTGCCCAAAAGCGGCGAGATCCACCGAGCCCAGTCCGCGTCAGGCAGCTGGTAGCCGATGAGATGGGCGAAGGTTTCGTTAAATCCGACGACCGGGATCGCGAGAACCAGCATGATCCAGAAGAGCCTGCGGAACTGGGCAACGTGGTCTCCGTGCCCTGCGTGGCCCGCGTGGCCCGCGTGGCCATGGCCTCCATGTTCTCCGTGGCCCGCGTGGTCTGTGTGGTGGTGGCCGGCATGGCCTCCGTGGTTGCTGTGCTCGTGATGGCTGGCGTGCCCACCGGGTCGGGTGCCGGAGTGGGCGTGTCTGTCGTTCATGGTTCTGTCCTCTCGTTGCAGTTCATCGTTGTGGTCGGTTCGGCCGTGCCGGGGCCTGGCACGACGGCCGTCCCCCACGTTAATACCCTATGGGGGTATATGTCGAGGGGGTGTTTCCATGCATTCAGCCGGACGTTTCACCTTTCGCATCCGCGGGACTACACTGCGCCGACATGCGAGTATTGGCGGCCATGAGCGGGGGAGTGGACTCTTCTGTCGCTGCTGCGCGCCTGGTGGAGGCGGGCCACGACGTCGTCGGTGTGCACCTTGCGCTGAGCAAGGACGCGCAGCAGACGCGCGAGTCCGCCCGCGGGTGCTGTTCGCTGGAGGACTCCGCCGACGCGCGCCGCGTGTGCGACCACCTGGGCATCCCGTTTTACGTGTGGGACTTCTCCGACCGCTTCAAAGAAGAGGTCATCGACAACTTCGTATGGTCCTACGAACACGGCGAGACCCCCAACCCGTGCCTGCGCTGCAACGAAAAGATCAAGTTCGCAGCGTTGCTGGACCGCGCGGTGACCTTGGGCTTCGACGCGATCGCCACCGGGCATTACGCAATTATCGACGACCAAGGCAACCTCCGCCGATCCACCGACCCGAAGAAAGACCAGTCTTACGTTCTCGGTGTGCTCACGCGCGAGGAGCTGGACCGCTGCATTTTCCCGGTGGGCGACACCGAGAAGCCGCAGATCCGCGAGGAGGCGGCCCGCCACGGGTTCGCCACCGCGTCCAAGCCGGACTCCTACGACATCTGCTTCATCCCGGACGGCAACACCCAGGCGTTTCTGGGCCGTTCCATCGGCATGCGCCCCGGCATGATCAAGGACACCGACGGCCACGAGCTGAAGGAGCACGACGGCGCGTTCCAGTACACGATCGGCCAGCGCAAGGGACTGAACATCCGCGTGCCCGCCGCCGACGGCAAGCCGCGCTACGTCACGGACGTGGACACCGCCACCGGCACGGTCACCGTCGGCCCGCGCGAGGCGCTGAAAGTCCACGAGATCACCGCCGACCGCCTGAAAGTGCTGCACCCGGCGATGGAAGGCGAGTTCGAGGCCAACGTGCAGATCCGCGCTCACGGCGGGGTCGTGCCCTGCACCGCACGCGTTGAGGGCGATCAGATGACGCTTGCCCTGCACGAGCCGCTCGAAGGCGTGGCCCGCGGCCAGGCGGCGGTGCTCTACCTGCCGGACCCGGATGGTTTGGGCGACATCGTCCTCGGCTCCGGCACCATCTGCGCCACCGCGTAACATCAGCGCCGTGACAACACTCCCCCCAACCGCGTTCGGCCTCGGGCCTCTGCCCGGCACTGACCTCGCGCAGGCCGCGGACGTGGTGATTTCAGAGTCGCCCCTGCCGCACATCCCGCAGCTGCCGGACCGCGGCGTCGGCTCGGACCTGATCGGCCGCACCGCCGCCATGCTGGAAATCCCCGTCGCGCGCGGACCCCGCGGCTGGCGCGTGGCCGCCCGGAGGCGCGCGGATGCCGACCGCATGGAGCGCGATCTGGACCACCTCGAAGAGCTCTGGCACGGCAAGGTAGACACCGTGAAGGTGCAGCTCGCGGGCCCGTTCACGCTCGCCGCAGAGATCGAGATGGCCAACGGCCACCGCATGATCACCGACCCCGGCGCGCTTCGCGACCTCACGGACGCGCTGTTGGAGGTGTGCGTGGGGCACCGGAGGGACGTCGAGAAGCGATTTGGCAAAAGTGTGCTGCAGCTGGACGAGCCGCGCCTGCCCGAGGTCGTCGCTGGCACGCTGCAAGGTGCCACAGACTTCGAGACCATCCGCGCGATCCCCGAGCCGGAGGAAACGCTTGCACGCTTCGGCGAGCACTTGCTGCATACGCCGAAGCTTGTCGACGTCCCGTGGCTGACCTGCGACCCGCGCCGCGCCGCGCCGACAAGGATGCGCTGGCGAAACTGTTGGACGCCGGCGCGCGCATCGCGATCCCGGTAATGGCCCCGCGCGAGCTGTACAACCTCTTCGACGAGCTGCAGATCGACCCGGCCGAAACGACCGTGGACGTCTACGCCGAGCCAGCCGCCACTCTGGCGGGCACGGCAGCGAACTACCGGGCGGCCCGGGAGATGGCCGAGGCGCTTACAGTGGAGGTATGACTACGCCGCTGCACTGGGACAAGAAAAAGGCTGACTTCTCGATGGGAATCGTTTTTGGCGTGATGTTCTTTGTCGTGTTCGGCCTGATGATGGATGACATGCTGTTGGGCGCCGGGATCGGCATTGCGTTCTTCGCCGCGTTTGGGCTCTTGTCGGAAAAGCGAGAAGCCGATTTCGACGGGCAGACGCTGCGCCTCGTGGACAAGAAGGAAACCACAGAGCTCGACGCCGCCAGCATCGCCGATGTGGTTATCAGCGAATCGGGCGCGATGGTGGTGAAGACCAAGTCGGGGGAGAGGTACTCGGTCGAATCCGAAGGCGACAACCGGGGGTTGCACAACTTCGCGGAGAAACTGCGCGCGGAGCTGGCGCTCAACTAGCCCAGAGCTAGCCCAGCATGGGCCAGCCGGGCAGCACGTTCGAGGCGTCGCGGCCCTGGGACTCGAAGTAGCGCTTCCGGTCCTCCTGCAGCGTGAAGTACTCCACCGCCTGGTACTCCATGAGCTCGCCGGTGTCCATCTGGGCAAGATCCGGGTAGAGCTTGCGCACCTGCATCCACGCCACGCGGGCCGCAGCGAACGCGTCCGCGGTGGCCTCATGCGCGTTGTCCAGCCGCACCCCGTAGTGCTCGCACATCGACGTCAGGTTGCGCGGGCCTTTGCGGTAGCGGTCCTTCGCGCGGTCGATCAGCAGGGGGTCGAACACTGGGCCGGTGACCGTGAAGTCACCGGTGAGCTGGCGCAGCACCGTCAGGTCGTAGGGGGCGTTGAACACCACCAGGGTCAGGCCGTCCTCCCAGCCTTTCTTGATCGCCTCGACGGTCTCGCGCACCACCTCGTCGTGGTCGCGTCCCTCCGCGCGGGCCTTCTCCGTGGTGATGCCGTGCACCTTCGCGGCCTCCTCAGGGATCTCCACCCCGGGGTCGGCGAGGGTTTCGTTGGCGTCGACCTCGGAGCCGTCGATACGCACGAGCGCAGAGGTGACCACACGGGCCTCGCGCGGGTTGGCGGAGGTGGTCTCCAGGTCGAAGGAGAGCATGCGGGAGGCATCGAAAGTGGCCATGAGCGACATTGTAACTAGCGCGCCGACACGGGCAGAGCGGACGTGAGTGACGGCGCTAGACTCGTCACCCGTGAGTGAAATTTCCGCTGATCTGCACCGTGAATGGGACGAACTGGCCGCGAAGGTGCGCAAGCACCGGGACCTGTACTACAACGGCCAGCCGGTGATCACCGACGGCGAGTTCGACGAGCTGTTCCGCAGCCTTCAGAAGCTGGAGGAGGAGCACCCGGAGCTGGCCGTGCCGGACTCGCCTACCAAGGAGGTCGGCGCGCCCGCCACCGACACCGCGTTCGCGGACGTCACCCACCCACAGCGCATGATGAGCCTGGACAACGTCTTCAACGAAGACGAGATGCGCGAGTGGCTCGCCAAAGCGCCCGGCCCGTACTTAACCGAGCTGAAGATCGACGGGCTGTCCATCGACCTCGTCTACGAAAACGGCGAGCTGACCCGCGCCGCCACCCGCGGCGACGGCACCACCGGCGAGGACATCACCGCCAACGCGCGGGTGATCGAGGACATCCCGCAGAAGCTCACCGGCGACGCTCCGGCGTTCCTCGAGGTCCGCGGCGAGGTGTTCATCCGCCCCGAGGACTTCCCGGAGCTCAACGAGTTGCGCCAGAAGGAGGGCGGCAAGCCGTTTGCCAACCCGCGCAACACGGCGGCTGGGGGTCTGCGGCAGAAGAACCCGGAGGACGTGAAGAAGCGCAAGCTCCGCATGATCTGCCACGGCATCGGCGCACGCGAGGGCTTCACCCCCGAAACGCAGTGGGAGGCCTACGAGAAGCTCGCCGAGTGGGGCCTGCCGGTCAGCGAGTACACGCGCCGGGCGGAGACCGCCGACGAGGTCATCGAGGCCGTCAACTACTGGGGCGAGCACCGCAACGACGCCATTCACGAGATGGACGGCCTGGTGGTCAAGGTCGACTCGGTTGCCGAGCAGCGCGCCCTGGGTGCGACCTCCCGCGCGCCGCGCTGGGCCATCGCGTACAAGTACCCGCCGCAGGAAGTGACCACGAAGCTGCTCGACATCGAGGTCTCCGTCGGCCGCACCGGCCGCGCCACCCCGTTCGCAGTGCTCGAGCCGGTGTTCGTCTCCGGCTCGACGGTGTCCATGGCCACGCTGCACAACCAGCACGAGGTCAAACGCAAGGGTGTGATGATCGGCGACACCGTCGTGGTGCGCAAGGCCGGCGAGATCATCCCGGAGGTGTTGGGCCCGGTCGCGGATCTTCGCGACGGCACAGAGCGCGAGTTCGTCTACCCCGAAAACTGCCCGGCCTGCGGTACGAAGCTCGCCCCCGCGAAGGAGGGCGACGCGGACTGGCGCTGCCCAAACACCCGCTCCTGCCCGGCGCAGCTGGCTACCCGTTTGGAGTACATCGCCTCGCGCGGCGCGTTCGACATTGAAGCGCTCGGAGAGAAGGGCGCGCAAGACCTCATCGCCTCCGGCGTGCTCGAAGACGAGGCGAAACTGTTCGACCTCACCGAGGGCGACCTGAAAAAGTCCAGCGTGTACACCCGCAAGGACGGCGAGGTCAACGCCTCCGGCAAGAAGCTTCTTGCCAACCTGGAAACGGCCAAAAACGCAGACCTGTGGCGCGTCATCGTGGCGCTGTCCATCCGCCACGTCGGCCCCACCGCGGCGCGCGCGCTCGCGTCGCGCTTCCACTCGATGCGTTCGCTTATCGACGCACCAACGGCCGACCTCGCCGAAACCGACGGTGTCGGCGGCGTGATCGCCGAGAGCTTCAAAGAGTGGTTCACCGTGGACTGGCACCAAAACATCGTGGACACCTGGGCCGCGGCCGGGGTGACCATGGAAGCGGACGAGGAGGACCGCGCCCCGCAGACGCTGGAGGGCCTGACCATCGTCGCCACGGGCACGTTGGAGGGCTTCACCCGCGACGAGATCAAAGAAGCGATCCTGTCTCGCGGCGGCAAGGCTGCCGGTTCGGTGTCGAAGAAGACCGACTACGTGGTCGTCGGCGAAAACGCCGGCTCCAAGGCCGCGAAGGCGGAGGAGCTGGGCCGGCCGATCCTTAACGAGGAGCAGTTTGTGCAGCTGCTCGAGGGCGGCCCAGACGCGCTCGCATAAGCCGAGCGGCGCTCAGCCCCACTAGGGCCGCCGCCCACACGGCGATGGCCCACCACAGCCAGATAGGGAACTGGCCGTTCCAGTTCACGCCAAATGAGAGCATCCACACCACAGCTGCGGAGATGACCGCATTGATGACGGCGTAGATGGGGCCCTTGGTGTTCCGCACGGCGCTGAAGGTCGGAGACACGAGCAACAGCAGAATCATGGTGAGGGCAATCATCGGGTCTCCTTCAGCAGATCGATGCCGAGCGCGTCCACCCAAGCTTCGGTATCGCCCGCGACGAACGCTGCGCGGTGGTTATTGTCGGGGTCCCAGACCAGCATGGTCCGGAATCCGCCCGTGCCGCCGTTGTGGAACGTGACTTCCTGGCCACTATCTTCGAGGCTGGCCCAGCCGTAATCGGGCACACCGTGCAAGGAGACCCATTCCACGTACTTCGCCATGTCAGCCGCCGTGGAGCGGATTGCACCGGCTGGCGCCCAGCCGTCCATGTCCCACGGGCCGGCGGGGTGCCCGTTGGCCGACAACCCGGTAGGGGCACCGTCGATGGTGCCTGGCAGCGCCACATAGGTCGAGGTCATGCCAGCGGGCTCGAAGATGCGGGTGCGCAGCAGTTCGTCGTAGGGCACGCCGGCGTGTGTGGCCAGTAGTTGGCCGAGCAGTGCGTGGCCGTAGTTCGAGTACTGTTCTTCGCCGCGGTTGTTCAGCTCAGCGGCGCCGGCGGCGTCGAGGATGTCCTGCGGTGTGTCGCGCCGGTAGGGGTTGCCGCCGTCTCGGATGTTGGCCACGAACATGTCCGCGAGGCTGAGACTTTCGGTGGTGGCGAGCCCGGAGGTGTGGTTGAGCAGCTCCTCGATAGTCACATCGGCGACGGGGGCGGACGGGACGTTGATAAGCTCCTGCACCTGGGTGTCCAGGCTGAGCTCTCCTTCCTCAATGAACTGCCGGACAAGTTCCGCGTTGAAGGTTTTGGTGATCGAGCCGATTTCGAACTCGGTGTGCTCGTCCGCGCCGAGGCCGCCGAAGCGTGTCTCGCCGCCGTCGTAGGAGAACGCGGCGAGGTTGTGGTGGCCGTTCTCCGCGAGATGCTCGAGGGCGGAGGAAATTTCGGGATCGCCCGTATGCTCGGTGGCCACCGAAATGTCCCGGGGTCCAGTGGAGAGCATCAACGCGGCGGCGAGGACGGCGGAGATTCCGCCGGCGGCAATGGTGGTAGCGCGCATCAGTGGTCCTCTCCGGCGATCACGATCGCCATGAGCGGGATGACGCGGGCCGGGGGAATCTCGAACATCCCGCCCTGCTTGCGCACCCAGCCGGCGCCCTGCAGCTCCTTCAGATGGTGGTAGGCGGTGCCGGTGGAGGAGACCAAGTCCGACTCCACAAGCTCCGTCACCGACGCGGGCGCTGCCAGCAGGTGACGCAGGATCGCGCCGCGTACCGGGTGCGCGAGCGCGGCGATGCGGGCAATCGCGGCATCCCACGGCTGGTCCGTAATCCAGGCTGTCGGGCGAGCCCACGCGTAGGTGTACGTGCCGGTCGGCAGCGTGATGTCGCCGGTGAAGGACACTGTGCCTTGGTCCGCCCCGTTGACGGAAGCGGGGAGCGGGGAGGGCTCGGGCGAGGAGGTCTGTTCGAGCGCGGCGACGCGCGCTTCTAGGTCAGATAGGCGTGCTTCAATCGACTGCATAATTTCTAGAATTACAGAAATCCAGAAATTATGCAACGGTTGAAGTTTGCGCTAGCGCAGCATCGCGCCGGCGATGCAGCCGAGGTCGCCGATCTCGCGCACCTCGGACGCCAGGAAGTCCGGCCCGCCGACGCGGCCGACCACCAGCACCATGTCGGTGCCGTGCAGGGGGGTAATCGTCAGCGAGGTGCCGAGCTGGAACCAGGACTCCGGGGCCCAGTCGTCGAAGTCGGGCTGGAGGATGCGCGCGGCCTCGACGGGCGGCATCTGCGGGGTTGAACCGTCGTCTTCCGGTGCGGCGGGGGAGGCGGCTGCGCGGGTGAGACCCTCGTCGGAGGTGTGCAGTACCACGGCCCAGGAGGAGGTCACGGCGCTCGGCATGACGCCCACCAGCTCGCTGAGCCGGTCGTCGATGCTGTCGGACTGCGCCGCAATCTGCGCGAGCATCTGGATCTGCCCGCGGCGGTCCACCCGGCCGGTGAACGGGCGGATCGAATCCACCTCGGCGCCGTCGACGGATGCCACGGCGGTGATCAGGGTGTCCACCATCACGCCGGTGGGCAGGGTGACCACAATGTCGTCGGTCACCGTGCCGTCGGTGGAGGATTCCACGATGTCCACGGAGTTGATGTCGGCATCCACCATGCCGAAGGCCTCAGCAAGCTGGCCGAGGCTGCCCGGGACGTCGGGGAGAGATACGCGGATGAGGTACGACATGGCCTTATTTATAGCAATTCGGCACATCGCGAGCGGGTGTACATTCGAAAACCGGACAATTTTCGAACGGAGGAGAACCAGAATGGACCGCACCGACATTCCGCAGACCACACTCGCCGGCGCCGAACCGCGCGCTGTCGGGGACGCGTTGCTTCGCGACGGCGCGAGGTTGGCTCGTGACGGCAAAGAGGTCGTCGTCACTGGCAACGCTCTTGCGCGCGAAGTGGCGGAAAACCCGGAACAGTTCTCGTCGGGTGTGTCGCGTTTTCTGCAGTTGCCCAACGGCCTCGACGGCGAGAAGCACACCGAAATGCGTGCGTTGATCGACCGCTACCTCACTGCGGAGGAGGTCGGGCAGCTCGATCCGATGTTCCGCGAAATCGCGCGGGAGCTGGCTGAAAAGGCGGTCTCGGCCGGTGAAGTCGACGCCGTCGGCGACTTGGGCGCCCAGTACGCGGTTCGGGCGATGACCGCGTGGCTCGGATGGCCAAGCGAGCTCAACGACACCCTTGTGGAATGGGTGGCGGACAACAACGCGGCCACCCGGTCCGGCGAACTCGAGCGCACCGCAGCCGTCGCGGAGCGTTTCGACGACATCATCCGCTCTGTGGTCGAACCGCTGCACGACAACCCGGACGATTCGGTCACCTCTCGGCTCGTCCACGACGACAGCCTCGGACGTCGTCTGGAGTTCGAAGAAATTGTGTCCGTGCTGCGCAACTGGACCGCGGGCGATCTGAGCTCAATGGCGTACTGCATCGGCGTGGTGCTCGACGCTCTCATCCGTCACCCGGAGCTGCAAGACCGCCTCGCGGGCGGCGTGTCGCAGAAGGAGTTCACCGCGATTGCCGACGAGATTCTCCGCGCCGATTCGCCGTTTGTGAGCAACCGGCGCGTGACCACGTGCCCCGTCTCGTTCGGCGGGCACGAGCTGCCGGAGGGGCAGCGTGTGCGCATTCACTGGACCGCAGCGAACCGGGATCCGGATGTGTTCGCAGACCCGGATGGGTTCGAGCCGGATGCTCACGCGGACGACAACCTGGTCTGGGGCGCAGGCCCTCACGCGTGCCCCGGCAAGGCGCTGTCGATCGTCGAGTTGCAGGCGTTCTTCGAGGAGTTGCTCGCGGCCGCGGGGGTCGCCAGCGCTGGCGAGGGTGAGCGTGAGGTTCACCCGGTCGGTGGCTGGGCGTCGTTGCCGGTGCGCCTTACCGCCCGCGGGTAAGCGAATTGCCGTGACGTAAGATAAGGCGCGTTAATCGCAACCCACGTGATGGACGAAGGGATGGGACTGTGGCTGAGATTTCACGCGACGAGGTGTCGCGCATCGCACGCCTGGCGCGAATCGCGCTGAAAGACGAGGAGCTGGACGACATCGCCCAGCAGCTGGACACGATCGTGGACGCGGTCTCGAAGGTGCAGAGTGTGGACACTGAGGGTGTCACGCCGATGAGCCACCCGCACTCCATCGACGCGGGTATGCGCGCCGACGTGGAGAAGAAGACGCTGACGCAGGCAGAGGCGCTGGACCAGGCTCCGGCCGTGGAAGACGACCGCTTCGTGGTGCCGCAGATTCTCGGAGAGGGAGACTAGAGACTTATGACGCAGTACACGATTCCGGCCGAAGGTCTCGTCGCAAAGCCAGCGCACGAGCTCGCAGCAATGATCCAGTCCGGCGAGGTCACCTCCCGCGAAGTTACGCAGGCGTTTTTGGACCGCATCGCTGAGGTCGACGGCGAGCTCGGCGCCTTCCTGCACGTCGGCGCCGAGGAGGCGCTCGCCGCGGCGGACAAGGTGGACGAGCAGGTCAAAAACGGCGATGAGCCGGCTTCCGCGCTCGCGGGTGTGCCGCTGGCGTTGAAAGACCTGCTGGTGACCACCGACGCGCCGACCACCGCCGCGTCCAAGATGCTCGAGGGCTACATGAGCCCGTACGACGCCACCGTGGTGGCGAAGCTGCGTGCGGCTGGCATCCCGATTCTGGGCAAGACCAACCTGGACGAGTTCGCCATGGGCTCGTCCACGGAGAACTCCGCCTACAAGCAGACGAAGAACCCGCACGACCTCGAGCGTGTCCCGGGTGGTTCCGGCGGCGGCACCGCGGCGGCGCTCGCGTCCGGTGAGGCCCCGCTGGGCATCGGCACCGACACCGGCGGTTCCATCCGCCAGCCGGCATCCCTGACCGGCACGGTTGGCGTGAAGCCGACCTACGGCGGCGTCTCGCGCTACGGCGTGATCGCCTGTGCGTCATCGCTCGACCAGGTGGGCCCGTGCGCGAACAACGTGCTGGATACCGCGCTGTTGCACGAGATTATCGGCGGCCACGACGAGTTCGACGCCACCTCCGTGGACCGCGAGGTGCCGGCGTGTGCCGACGCCGCACGCGAGGGCGCGAAGGGCGACCTCAAGGGTGTGAAGATCGGCCGCGTGAAGCAGTTCGAGCGCCCCGGAACGCAGGACGGCGTGAAGGACGCCATTGACAAGGCTTACGCGCAGCTTGAGGCGCAGGGCGCGGAGATCGTCGAGGTGGACTGCCCGAGCTTCGAGGACGTCATGGGCGCGTACTACCTGATCCAGACCTCCGAGGTCAGCTCCAACCTCGCGCGCTTCGACGGCATGCGCTACGGCCAGCGCGTCGGCGACGACGGCAGCCGCTCCGCCGAGGAAGTCATGGCCGCCACCCGCGGCGAGGGCTTCGGCGCGGAGGTCAAGCGCCGCATCATCCTGGGCACCTACGCGCTGTCCGTGGGCTACTACGACGCCTACTACCTGCAGGCGCAGCGCGTGCGCACCCTGGTAGCGCAGGACTTTGCCAAGGCATTCGTGCTTTGCGACGTCATCGCCGCCCCGGCCGCTCCCACCACCGCGTTCAAGCTGGGCGACAAGGTGGATGACCCGCTGGCGATGTACAACTTCGACCTGTTCACCCTGCCGCTGAACCTGGCCGGCCTGCCCGGCATGTCGGTGCCGGCGGGCGAGGCCTCTGACACCAACCTGCCGGTGGGCTTGCAGCTGATCGCCCCGGCCTTCGAGGACGCGCGCCTGTACCGCGTGGGTGCCGCTTTTGAAGCCGGTCGTTAATCCCTGGAATACCCTCGCAGCCCTGGCTGCGGGGTATTTTCTTGTCCTGATCGATCAGGGCTTCATGCCCGTGATCACGCCTCTTTTGCCTTTCGACGTCGGCTCCGCCGTGTGGCTGACCAGCATCTACCTGCTGTGCACGGTGGCCCCGATGCCGGCCACGGGCAAACTCGGCGACGCCTTCGGGCAACGCCGCGTCTTCCTCATCGGCTTGGCCATCTATGTGACCGCCCTGGTTTTCGCGGGCGCGTCGTGGTCCTTCGGCTCCCTGGTGGTGGCCCGCGGCCTGCAGGGCGTGGGTGCTGCGGTCTTCTTGCCGCAGGCGTTCGGGCTGATCCCGCGCGTGTTTGAGGAGGACAAGCAGGGCCGGGCGTTTGCCGCCTGGGGTGTGATCGGCTCGGTGGCGTCGCTGATCGGCCCTGTGGTCGGCGGGGCGGTGGCAGACGGCTTCGGCTGGCGTGCCGCGTTTTTCGCGCAAGCCGCGCTTGGTGCGGTGGCGCTGGTCGCTGGGCTGATCGCGCTGCCGCGGCTGCCGCGCAGCGGCGAGGGGGTGACCATGCTGCCGGTGCTGCTGTCTTTCGGCGGGCTGGGGCTTTTGGTGTATGGCATCCAGTTCGGCCAGTGGCCCTCGATCCTCTTCGGTGCGCTGCTCATCGGCGTGCTGGTGCTCTCGGCTCGCAACGGCACCGACGACGGGTTCCTGCCGGTGGAGCTCATGCTCAACCGCTCGTTTGCGCTCGGCGCGCTGGGCGTGGCCGCGATGGGCTTTACCGTGGCGTCGATGTTCATCCCGTTGATGTACTGGTTGCAAAACGTGGCAGGCGCCTCGCCGACGGCATCCGGTGCCGTCACCGCGCCCATGTCCGTGTTCGCGCTCGTGCTCACCCCGGTCGCCGGGTACCTGACGGACCGTCGCGACCCAGGCAAGCTGTGCGCAGCGGGCTTTAGCATCTCCGCGGCGGGGCTGGCACTTGCGATCGCTCTGATTCACACCGGGGCGGGCGTGTGGTGGTTTACCGCCGTGACCTCACTGTTGGGCATCGGCGGGGCGTTTGTGTGGGCGCCGAACGCGGCGGTGACCATGCGCGGTGTCCCCGAGCACGAAACCGGCGCGGCTTCCGGGCTGTACAACACCGCCCGCCAGGTCGGGTCCGTCCTCGGCGTGGCGCTGGTGGGCATGGTGCTGGCTTCCGGCGCAATCGAATCCACCGCCGGTTGGGCGCTTGCGCTGCCATGCGTTGCGATGCTGATCGGCGCGGTGTCGTCGCTTCGGCTTCGCGGGTAGCCTGGCAGGTATGCGACTTGCCACTTTGACCTCCGGCGGCGACTGCCCCGGCCTCAACGCCGTCATCCGCGGCATCGTCCGTACCGCCAACACGGAGTACGGCTCCACCGTCGTGGGGTACCGCGACGGCTGGGTGGGGCTGATGGAGGATCGCCGCGTCGACCTTTACGACGACGCCTACATGGACTCCCTCCTGCTTCGCGGCGGCACCGTGCTGGGCACCGGCCGCCTGCACCCGGACAAGTTCAAGGCGGGACTGGACCAGATTAAGGCCAACATCGACGACGCCGGGGTGGACGCTTTAATCGCGATCGGCGGCGAGGGCACGCTCAAAGGCGCAAAGTGGCTCTCCGACAACGGCATCCCGGTCGTCGGCGTGCCTAAGACCATCGACAACGACGTCGCCGCCACCGACTACACCTTCGGCTTCGACACCGCGGTGTCCGTGGCCACCGACGCGATCGACCGGCTGCACACCACCGCCGAGTCCCACAACCGCATCCTCATCGTCGAGGTCATGGGCCGCCACGTCGGCTGGATCGCCCTCCACGCTGGCATGGCCGGCGGCGCGCACTACACCGTGATCCCGGAGGAGCCGTTCGACATCGCCGATATCTGCAAGGCCATGGAGCGGCGGTTCCAGATGGGGGAGAAGTACGGCATCATCGTCGTCGCCGAGGGCGCGACACCTAAAGAAGGCACCATGGACGCAGGCCTGGGCGAAGAGGACGAGTTCGGCCACAAAACCTTCAACGGCATGGGCCAGATCATCGGCGACGAGGTGAAAAAGCGCCTGGGCTACGACGTGCGCACCACCGTGCTGGGCCACACCCAGCGCGGCGGAACGCCCACCGCTTACGACCGCGTGCTGGCCACCCGCTACGGCGTCCACGCCGCCCGCGCAGCCCACGACGGCAACTTCGGCCAGTGCGTGGCCCTGCACGGCGAGGACATCGAGCTGGTCGCGCTCGAAGACGCCGTGGCACAGCTTAAGACCGTGCCCGAGCGTCGCTACGCCACCGCGAAGGCGATGTTCACGTAGCGCCCGCACGTTCACGCTATGAAAAACCGTATCCCCGACCCCTGCCGCCTGCTCATCGTCGGCATCAACCCCGGCCGCCTCACCGAGGAGGTGGACGCGCCCTTTGCCTACCCGGGCAACCGCTTCTGGCCGGCGCTGGAGGCCGCGGGCATCACCCCGTACCGCGTCCACGCCAATGAGGGGTTATCGGAAGAAGACGCGGCCATGCTCGCCGAGCTCGGCATCGGCTTTACCAACCTGGTGGGGCGCATGACGCCGAAAGCGTCCGACCTCTCCAAGGCGGAACTCGTGGAGGGAGGGGAGGTGGTGCGGGGCGTCGTCGAAAAGCATCAGCCCACAGCCGTGATGTTCGCAGGTATCGGGGCGTACCGCGATGCTTATCGACGACCAAAGGCCACCCGCGGCCTCCAACCCGAAACCCTCGCTGGAGTGCCGGTGTGGGGGGTAGGCAACCCGAGCGGGCTCAACGCGCACGAGACCGTGGCCACGCTCGCCGAGAGCTACCGCGAGGTGTGGGAGGCGACCGGCTCCTGACGGCCGATGCGGCAGGAGCGGCGATAGAGCCAGATGAGCAGCACCCAGAGCAGGACAGAGACTGCCAACATAGCCACAGTTCCGTAAGGGTCGGGAAGCTCACGGGAGCCGTTAAAGGCACCGTGGAGCGCGGCGGCCAGCACAAACCAGCCTGCGAGCCGGGAGAGACGCCAGCCGAGGGGCTGGTCGGTGCGGCACAAAAATACGCCGAGGCCCCACGCGGCCAACCCGGTATAGACCGCGTGAGCAAATGGTCCCAAGACAACCATCACAAGCATAAAAATTGCGCCGTCGCGGTACTCCGAGTGCAGATCCAGCGTCGCTTTAATCGCTGAATTGGTTACGATCTCGGCGACTGAGAAGCCGGCGCCGACGGCCATGCCGACCACGGCCGACTCGACGGGTCGACGCACCGGCGCGAAAGCGGCGATGACAAGCAACGCAGCCAGCAGTTTGGCAGTCTCCTCCGGAATCGAGGAAAACAGGTACGTAACTGCGTCGGGAAGCTGCTGCGCCGCGGCGAGGTAAGCGGAGTTGACGAGTGGAACCACGCCGCACACGCCCACTCCTGCGATTACGCCAACCGGTAGCCACCACGAAGCTTCCGGCCGCCCAGGGTGCCGGCGCGATAGGAGCCACAGCGCCGCAACGGCGATGAGGACGAATGCGGCCGCCACTGCGCCGAACGCGGGCGTCCACGGCACCTGTGTGAGTGCGTAGACGAACCGTCCCACACCCGCGAGGATTGCCAGGCCGCCGAGGGCTTGGAGTACGACGCTCGTTCGCATCAACGGGCCTCCTCAGCGACGAAGCGGTCGACGATCTCGCGGCCGTAGGTATCAGAAGCCGCGACGTATACCGTCAGGTTGTCGCGTTCGGTGGCGGCGATAGACACGCCGTCGCGGTGTACCGCATAGACACCGGAGGCAGGGTGATCGAGCTCGTCCGGGGTGATTCGTTCGCCATTCGACGCTAGCCAATACAAGCGCGTGACGGCGTTGGCGAGCTCGGCTTCATCGCCTAAAGAGTCTTCGGTGCGCAGCTGGATCCGCGTGTCGCCACAATCCCATTTCACCATGTCGGAGCCGCCGTCAGTTTGGGGGCACTGCAGCACCGAGCCGTCTGCGTTGCGCAGTGTGGCGCCACCCGCAGCCACCTCCGTGACTTCGGGGGCTTCGGGCTCGTCGCTTTGCGTTGCCGCCTGGGCCATGAACGGGGCCGCCAGGAGCAAAGCGCCGGCCGCCACGAGCCCTATGGTGCCGGTGCGGGTATTTCTGTCAGAAAAATCGGGGTATTTCACTTGGAGACACTATAGGGAACTGCTCTCTCATTCGCAGTGTGCAGCTATATGTACCGCCCCTGCAGTAGCATCGCTGAGATGACGCTGCTTGAACAGATGGCTCGCGCGTACGAGACGTGGATGCCACTTCAGCTTCGCGAGTGGTACACCGCAGACGAGCGGCGTGGGCTCGCGGTGCAGGAGATGCGCCCGCAGGCCGAGCACACAGCAGACGCGGAGTTCGGCGCCGGCTTCCGCGACCATCTGCAACCTCTCGGCGGCCCGGACGTGCCCGACCCGCTGGCGTGGGCGAACCGGCGCGTGGAGTTTGCGGATGGTAACTGGTGCGTCGCCGGAATCCGCTTCCTGGGGCTGGACCCGGAAAAGCCGTTCGTGCACGTTGTCGCGACCTCCTTGCCGCCGCGGCACGACGGCCTAGGCACGTACGCCACACAGCTGCACTGCGAGTTCGCGGACTTCGGCCCGCTGGCCATCCGCTTCGAGCTGCCGAACCCGCCCGAGGACGCGGACGTTGACCAGTGGATTATCGCCGGGCTCGTCTCCGAGCTGCGGCGGAAACCGCGCCGCCCGCAGCACGAACGCGTCCGCCTCACCCCAGCAGACCCCTCGGAGACGGCACCATATGCCGATGAGGTGCTCGGCAACGTCGCAAAGCAACGGCCCGAAGTACGCACCTGGACGGAGGCCGCGACCCCGGAACAACTGCAAAGCTGCGCGGAGACCGGTGCGCTGTGCGCGATCGAGGTAGACGGGGAGCGCGCGGGCATCATTGCGGCGGCCCGCGACGATGCAAACGGAATGCGCGGTTTCCAGGTCTACGAGTTTCTCCTCGACGACAATGCCCGCGGTCGCGGCCTCGCACCCGTGGCGATGCAGCTGCTTTGCGACGTCCTGCCGGCCCAAACCGGCGACACATTGTGGGGGACGGTGCACGGGGGCAATGGGCCGTCGATAGGCAATGCGCTCGCTGTCGGCCGCGAGAAGACGGCGGCATTTGTGTGGGTGCAGAGACGGGGCGAGCTGTAGCGCGGGGGCGCGGGGCGGGGCAGTAGACTGATGCGCATGACTGCGTACGACCTGATGGATTACGACGAAGTACTCGAAAAGTACGACCCCGTGATGGGCCTTGAGGTGCACGTCGAGCTCGCCACCGAGACGAAGATGTTCTCCACCTCATCCGCCCACTTCGGCGCGGAGCCGAACACGAACATCGACCCGGTCTCGCTCGGGCTTCCCGGTGCGCTGCCGGTGGTCAACGCCAAGGGCGTGGAGTGGGCCATCAAGATCGGCCTGGCGCTGAACTGCAAGATCGCCGAGTCCTCGCGGTTCGCGCGCAAGAACTACTTCTACCCGGATCAGCCGAAGAACTACCAGATCTCCCAGTACGACGAGCCGATCGCCTACGACGGCTACCTGGACGTCGTGCTCGAGGACGGCACCGAGTGGCGCGTGGAAATCGAGCGCGCGCACATGGAGGAAGACACCGGCAAGCTCACCCACCTCGGCTCCGCCTCCGGCCGCATCACCGGCGCCACCGCGTCGCTGGTGGACTGCAACCGCGCGGGCATCCCGCTGATCGAGATCGTGACCAAGCCGATCATCGGCGCCGGCGAGCGCGCCCCAGAGGTGGCTAAGGCCTACGTCGGCGCACTGCGCGAGCTGGTCAAGGCCCTCGGCGTCTCCGACGCGCGCATGGACCAGGGCAGCATGCGTTGCGACGCCAACGTGTCCCTGCGCCCGGTTGGCCAGGAAGAATTCGGCACCCGCACCGAGACGAAGAACATCAACTCCCTGAAGTCCGTCGAGCAGGCCGTGCGCTTTGAGATGCAGCGCCAGGCAGCCGTCCTGCAGGAAGGCGGGGAAGTGGTCCAGGAGACCCGCCACTACCAGGAGAAGGACGGGTCCACCTCGAAGGGGCGCCCCAAGGAAGAGGCGTCCGACTACCGCTACTTCAACGACCCGGACCTGCCGCCGGTGATTGCGAAGCCGGAGTGGGTCGAGGAGATCCGCGCGACCCTGCCGGAGCTGCCGTGGGTGCGCCGCGCCCGCATCCAGGAGGAGTGGCAGCTGCCGGAGAAGGAGTTCCGCGACCTGGTCAACGCCGGCGCGCTTGACCTGATCGTGGACACCGTCGAGGCCGGCGCCACTCCCGATGAGGCCCGTGCATGGTGGGTCTCCTACATCAACGGCAAGGCCAACGAGGCCGGCAAGGACCTCGACGCCCTCGGTGTTACCCCGGCCGACGTCGCCCGCGTGGTAGAGCTGGTCAAGGAAGGCAAGCTGACCACCAAGCTGGGCCGCCAGGCCATCGACGGCGTCATCGCCGGCGAAGGCTCGGTCGACGAGGTCGTCGCCGCCCGCGGCCTGGAGGTTGTGCGCGACGACGGCGCGATTGAAAAGGCCGTCGACGAGGCTCTGGCCGCCAACCCGGACATCGTGGAGAAGTACCGCGCCGGCAACAAGAAGGTCACCGGCGCCATCGTCGGTGCGGTGATGAAGGCGACCCAGGGCAAGGCCGACCCGGGCCAGGTCAACCAGCTCATCGCGAAGAAGCTCGCGGAGTAGCGTTCGACTACACTAGCCCACCACAAAACCGGCTACCTAGAACCGGCTACCACACGAAATAGCTGCTGGTAGCCGGATGTAGGTAGCCGGTTTTCGCGTTGTTGCCGTGGGATCCCGGCGATGCCCAGGCGCAAAGCAAAACCCCGGCCAACTTTGCGTTGGCCGGGGCGGAACGGGACGTCGTAAAGCGAAACGCGCTTACTTGTCCTCAGGCTTGACGGCGGGGAACTCGCCGGTCTTGTACATCTCCTCGTAGGACTCCCAGTGAATGTCCTCGCCGGGGGTGTCGGGGACGCCGGCGTACTCGTCGGACTCGGGGTCGAGCGCCGGGACGGACTTGATGTCGAAGTCGTTGGAAGAATCGGCGTGCATGTCCGCCGCGACCTCTTCCTGCACCGACTGCCACAGTTCCTTGCCGCCGACGTTGGAGTCGGAGGTCAGCGAGTCGATCTCGCTGCGCTCCGCGCCGGTGAGGTCCGAGCTCTCAGGATCAAGCTGGCTGCCGGCGAGCTCTGCGAGGCGCTCGCGGCGTCCAGTCTCGTCCTGGATGTTCTTGCGGTCGCGGAACCAGGCCACACCCATAACGACGCCCAGCACGAGGCCGAGGTAGCCCAGGAACGGGTAGACCCAGCCGACCAGGTCGGCGAAGCCGATGAAGGACAGGGCGAAGCCGACCAGGACCGCAATGGAGTAGTACGCGCGGAACTTCCCGGGCTTGTCGTGGCTCAGGCGGCGGCCGTTGGCGTAGAACATGCCGACGGCGGTGTTGTAGATCATCAGGTAGATGACAATGGAAACGAACACGCCTACGGCCGGGTGCATGGAGTCGAAGACCATCAGCAGCGGCATGTCTGCATCCATGACGTTTTCCATGTTGCAGAACAGGATGAAGGTCAGGATCAGCAGCAGCACGGCGAACATGATGCCGCCGAGCAGGCCGCCCTTGCCCGCCTGTGCCGGGTTCATGTGGGAGCCAGCGAAGACGAGCATCATGGAGACGTCCATGATCATCACCAAGGTGGCGTAGTTCAGCGCGGTGATCAGCCAGTTGCCGAACGTGCCCGACGCGCTCTGGTTAGTCTGTGCCAGTTCGTTGATGTGCCCGAAGTCGGACGGCATATCCATCAGCGTGATTACGAACGCGATGAGCAGGCATGCGATCAGCAGCGGGGTGATGTAGGAGAAAACGCTGGTGAGCTTGTCAATGTCCAGGAGGCCGGACAGCAGCAGAAGCACGGTCATGATTGTGGAGCCAACCCAGGTGGGGAAGCCGAATTGCTGCTCCAGGTTGGCGCCTGCGCCGGCGACCATGACGAAGCCGATGCAAAACAGGGTGAACATCGTGGTGATGTCCATGTACCTGGAAAGCCACGGACGCGAGACGCTCTTGAACACGGCGCTGTGGTCGTCAGCCAGGTAGTAGGAGCCGAGCTGGTAGACCCAGCCGCTGAAGATGGCGATGGCGGCGCCAGCGACAGCCGCGCCGAGGATGCCCCAATATCCGAACGCGAGGAAGTACTGGATCACCTCCTGGCCGGAAGCGAAGCCCGCGCCGACGGTGAGGCCCACCAGCGCAAGGGCAACTTTGAATGTTTTACCCATAATGATCCTTAATCAAAGTTAATTAAAAAGAGCGGAGCCGAGGGTAACACCATTGGGGGGCCATTGCTAACCGACGACCACAGGTTCCCACTGTCAACAGCGCAGCGCACAGGCGTGGTTTTGGTGCTTTTATCGGCGCGTTGCTAAGGATCAGGCAGTGTTTTCGCATACATTCGTTGGCATGGCTAACAACCCACGCGATCTCACCCCGAATGAGCAAAACGATCTGACAAACCTGGATTCCCCTGAGGTGCCGGAGTACACCGGCGACGGGCTTTACACCCGCACAGGCAAGGCTGCCCCGACGGAGATTTTCCCGCGCGGCGAGCAGGACAACGGCCCGTTGATCCCGCAGGCGCCGGAGACCACCGGGTTTGAAAGCACCACTGAGACGGTGGCCGTGGACCGCGAGCCCGCGTATGTCGCCACCGAGCCGACCTACGCCGAGACCGCAGAGCCGGCCGTGGTCGAGGAGGAGACCCGCCGAGGCACCACGGACTTCGGTCTGTTCTTGATGCGCCTGTTTCTCGGCGCGTTTTTGATTATCGATTCCGTAGCGATCTTCTTCCGCCTCGGCGGCAACGAAGGTATCTCCGGTCTGGAGAGCGCATTTGCGGATTACCCTTACGGTTCCGGTCTGGCCGTTGTGGTGCCCACCCTCGAGCTGGCCGCGGGCGTTTTCCTGGTGCTGGGCCTGCTCACCCCGGTGGCAGCGCTGGTTGCCATCGCAGTGACCGGGTTTATGGCGCTGCACGCGTTCGTTTCCCAGTCTGACGGCTTCAATGTCTTCGCCTGGACGCCGGAGACCTGGGTGCCGGTCATGCTGCTGGCCGCATCCCTGGTCGTGCAGTTCACCGGCCCGGGCCGCTACGGCATCGACGCCTCGCGCGGCTGGGCTAAGCGCCCGCTGGCATCCAGCTGGATCTGCGCGCTGCTCGGCCTGGTGGCCGCCGGACTGATCTGGTGGTTCGGCACCGGGGTCAATCCGGTCGCTTAGTCCACTAGTTAGTCCACTTGGCGCACTGCGCCCTTGTCGGCGCTGGTGGCCATCTTCGCGTACGCACGCAAAGCCTTCGACACCTCCCGAACGCGGTTCGGCGTCCACGGGGTGTCGGAGGCTTCCATCGTTTTCCGGCGCTTGTCCAGCTCCGCCTCGTCTACGTCGAGTTTCAGCTCGCGGTTGGACACGGAGATGGAGATGGTGTCGCCGTTTTCGATTAGGCCGATCAGGCCGCCGGCCGCGGCCTCGGGGGAGATGTGGCCGATGGAAAGGCCGGAGGTGCCGCCGGAGAAGCGGCCGTCCGTGATCAGAGCGCACTTCTTACCCAGGCCGGCGCCCTTCAAGAACGACGTCGGGTGCAGCATCTCTTGCATGCCCGGCCCGCCGGCGGGGCCTTCGTAGCGGATCACCACGACCTCACCTTCGAGCACCTCACGGTTGAGAATCATGGAAACGGCCTGCTCCTGCGAGTCCACCACGCGTGCGGGCCCCGTGAACTCCCACAGACCCTCTTCCACGCCGGCGGTCTTCAAGATCGCGCCGTCCGGTGCGAGGTTGCCGCGCAGCACCACCAGGCCGCCGTCGGACGTAAACGGGTGCTCGGCGTCGTGGATCACGCCGTTTGCCGCGTCGGTGTCGAGCTCCGCCCACCGCGCGCTCTGGGAAAACGCCTTCGTGGTGCGCTCGCCGCCGGGGGCGGCGTGGTACAGCTCCAGCGCCTCATCGGTCGCGGTACCGCCGCGGATGTCCCAGTCTGCGAGCCATTTGCTTAGCGACGGATACGCGATCGAGTGCACATCCGTATGCAGCAGTCCTGCGCGGTTGAGCTCGCCCAAAATCGCCGGGATGCCGCCAGCGCGGTGGACGTCCTCGACGTGGGCTTCGCCGTTCGGCGCGACCTTGGACAGGCAGGGGATCTGGTGGGACAGCTCGTCGATGTCGTGGAGGTCGAAGTCGATTTCGCCCTCCTGCGCGGCGGCGAGAATGTGCAGGATGGTGTTGGTGGATCCGCCCATGGCCATATCCAGCGCCATGGCGTTGCGGAAGGCGTTCACACCTGCCACGTTGCGCGGCAGGACGGATTCGTCGCCCTGACCGTAGTAGCGCTCGCACAGCTCCATGACGGTGCGGCCGGCCTTTTCAAACAGCTCGCGGCGCGCGGTGTGGGTGGCGAGCGTGGTGCCGTTGCCCGGCAGGGACAGGCCGAGCGCCTCGGTGAGGCAGTTCATGGAGTTGGCGGTGAACATGCCGGAGCAGGAGCCGCAGGTGGGGCAGGCATTGTTGGCGATGTCATCGAGCTCCGAATCGGAGACGTCGTCGTTGGCGGACAGCGCGATCGCGTCGATGAGGTCGGACTTCGGCTTGGTCACCCCTCCGACCGAGAATGCCTTGCCGGCCTCCATGGGGCCGCCTGAGACGAACACGGCCGGGATATTCAGGCGCATCGCGGCGTTGAGCATGCCCGGGGTGATCTTGTCACAGTTGGAAATGCAGACCATGGCGTCCACGGTGTGGGCGTTGACCATGTACTCCACCGAGTCGGTGATGATTTCGCGCGACGGCAGGGAGTACAGCATTCCGGAGTGTCCCATGGCGATGCCGTCGTCGACGGCGATGGTGTTGAACTCCTTGGGCACTCCGCCGGCGGCGCGCACGGCGTCCGCGACGATCTCGCCGACTTCCTTGAGGTGGACATGGCCTGGCACGAACTGGGTATAGGAGTTCACAATGGCCACGATCGGCTTGCCAAACTCGTTCTCACCGGTGCCGGTGGCGCGCCACAGTGCGCGGGCGCCCGCGGCCTGGCGGCCGATGGTGGTGACGCGTGAGCGAAGTGGGATCACGGTGGTTACTCCTTAAGCTTCAGGGGAAGCACTCGGCGCGGACGGGCGCGGGCCCGGCAGATCCGGGTGCTCGGCAACGTAGGCGTCGTACTCTTCGCGGGAGAGCAAAACCTTGTGGCCGCCCTTGTCGATGATTTCGTACTTGCCGTCGGCGGCCTCCTGGGCTGCGGTGATCACGTCGGTGATGCGGCCGTTGGAGGCCTCGGCCAGGTCGGGAAGCGAGTTGAAGGTCACGCCGGGCAGCGGGTGCTCCGTGCCGTCGACAGTGACGGCGTGAACAGCAGAGCCCTTGAAGGCGAGGCCCTTGAGGTTGCGCCACGGCAGGGTGACGTTCTTGCGCACCAGATACTTGGCGGTGATGCCGCGTTCGTCCACAGTGGTGGAGGAGGCGAGCACCCAAGCTAGCCAGATAGCGGGGAAGATCAGCAGCCAGGCCAGGTACTTCGGCGCCCAGAGGATGCCCATGAGGGCGATGCCGGTGGCGAGCACGATGGCGAGGATGTGCTCGCGCGTGGGCTTGAATACGTGCTGGGTGTGCTCCGGCGTGTCAGTCATAGTTGGGGATGGTAGTCACCTTTGGAACGTCGATAGGCAATAGCCCGCAATTTAAATACTTGAATAAAAACCCTCGATATGTTGCCTGGGACACTACAGTTTTAAATCGTGATTAACGAGCGACTTGTAATTATTCTCTCCCGACGGCGCTTGCCGTAGCGGGTGCGTTTTACACGCCGCTCACACACACCAAGCGCCCTCGAGAGCACATCGCTCGCCGGGGGCTTTTGTTGTATGAGATCGCGATACCAAGCAGAGTCGAGCAAGCAAGGAGCCTTCACGTGGCAGCTGCAGAGAAAAGAAAGCCCGAACGTATGACGGGTGCGGACGCAGTCGTGCGCAGCCTCGAGGAACTGGGCACCGAGATCGTATTCGGTCTGCCGGGTGGTGCAGTGCTCCCGCTTTACGACGCACTGTTCCGCGCCGAGAAACTGCGCCACGTCCTCGTGAGACACGAGCAAGGCGCAGGCCACGCCGCGGAAGGCTACGCGGTGGCCTCCGGAAACGTGGGCGTGTGCATCGCCACCTCCGGCCCGGGCGCAACCAACCTGGTCACCCCGATCGCGGACGCCTACCTGGACTCGGTGCCGTTGGTGGCCATCACCGGCCAGGTCGGCTCGTCGCTGCTGGGCACCGATGCGTTCCAGGAGGCGGACATCCGCGGTGTGACTATGCCGATTACCAAGCACAACCTCATGGTGACGAAGGCCGAGGAGATCCCCAGCGCGATCGCAGCGGCGTTCCATATCGCCTCCACCGGCCGCCCCGGCCCGGTGCTGGTGGACATCCCGAAGGATGTGCAAAACGCCGAGATCGAATTCGCGTGGCCGCCGAAGGTGGACCTGCCGGGCTACAAGCCGAACACGAAGCCGCACAACCGCCAGATCGCGCAGGCCGCGAAGATGATTGCCAAGGCGAAGCGCCCCGTGCTCTACATCGGCGGCGGCGTGGTCAAGGCGAACGCGCACAAGCAGCTGGCCAAGTTTGTGGAGGCCACCGGCATCCCGGTGGTGACCACACTGATGGCGCTCGGGACGTTCCCGCACGACCACCCGCTTTACCTGGGCATGCCTGGCATGCACGGCACCGTGCCGGCGGTGGGCGCGTTCCAAGAGTCCGACCTGCTCATCGCGATCGGCGCGCGTTTCGACGACCGCGTCACCGGCGACACCGAGACCTTCGCCCCGCACGCGAAGGTCATCCACGCCGACATCGACCCGGCCGAGGTTGGCAAGATCCGTCCGGTGGACGTGCCGATCGTCGGCGACGCCAAGCGGGTGCTGTCCGAGCTCACCGACTACTTCGATGAAAAAGATAAGGTCAAGGCTCCCAGCATCAAGCCGTGGATCGACCGCTTGATGGACCTCAAAGAGCGCTTCCCGCGCGGCTACGAGGAGCACACCGACGGCACGCTGGCACCCCAGTACGTGCTGGAGACGCTGTCCAAAACCGCAGGCACCGACGCAATTTATGTCTCGGGCGTGGGCCAGCACCAGATGTGGGCCGCCCAGTTCATCGACTATGACAAGCCGCGCCACTGGATCAACTCCGGCGGCGCAGGAACGATGGGCTTTTCCATCCCGGCCGCGATGGGCGCGAAAGCGGCGATGCCGGAGAAAGAGGTCTGGGCGATCGACGGCGACGGTTGTTTCCAGATGACCAACCAGGAGATCACCACCGCCGCGCTCGAGGGCTTCCCCATCAAGGTGGCCTTGATCAACAACGGCAACCTGGGCATGGTGCGCCAGTGGCAGACCCTGTTCTACGACGGGCACTACTCGCACACCAAGCTCGGCGGCGAGGTCTACGTCCCGGACTTTGTGAAGCTGTCCGAGGCGCTCGGCGCGGTGTCGTTCCGCGTCACCTCGGCCGACGAGGTGGAAGAGGCGATCCAGCGCGCCCGCGAGATCAACGACCGCCCGGTGGTGGTCGAGTTTGTCGTGGGCGAGGACGCGCAGGTGTGGCCGATGATTGCGGCTGGCACCTCTAACTCCGACATCGAGTACGCGCGCGGCATGCGTCCGTTCTTCGGCGAGGAGGAGTCCGCGGCGGAGACGCCGGAGGCCATCAACGACACCATCGAAGCGCTCGAGCAGGAGGGAAACTAACCATGGCACAGCCCGAACAAATCACCCGCCACACGCTGTCGGTGCTCGTCGACGACGTCGACGGCATCATCACCCGCGTCACCGCGCTGTTTACCCGCCGCGGCTACAACCTGGTCTCCCTCGTCTCTGCGAAGACGGCGAAGGAAGGCATCAACCGCCTCACGGTTGTTGTGGACGCCACGCCCCATGCCGTCGAGCAGATCACCAAGCAGCTGTACAAGCTCATCCAAGTGCACAAGGTGCTCGAGCTTGACGACGCCACGTCGGTCGGCCGCCAACTGCTCCTGGTGAAGGTCAACGCGGACAACCTCACCCGTCCGCAAGTGGTGGACGCCGCCAACCTGTTCCGCGCCCGCGTGATCGACGTGGCGGTGGACTCCGTGATCATCGAGGCCACGGGCAACTCCGCCAAGCTCAAGGCGTTTCTTGAGGTGATGGACTCCTTCGGGATCCGCGAGTTGGCGCGCTCGGGCTCGGTGGCGCTATCGCGCGGCGCAAAAACGATGGCAAAGTCCGAGTAAATCTTAAAAACCCGAGACGGTTGTGTCATAATGTGAAATGACCGTCTCACAGAATGAAGGAAGTGACGTACACATGGCAATCGACGTGCTCTACGACAACGACGCAGACCTGTCCCTGATCCAGGGCAAGAAGGTCGCCATCATCGGCTACGGCTCCCAGGGCCACGCCCACGCGCAGAACCTGCGCGAATCCGGCGTCGAGGTGGTCGTCGGCCTGCGCGAAGGCTCCAAGTCCGCCGACAAGGCGCGCGAAGCAGGCTTCGAGGTCAAGACCAACGCGGAGGCCGCCGAGTGGGCCGACGTGATCATGCTGCTGGCCCCGGACACCTCCCAGGCTCAGATCTTCACCGATGACATCGAGCCGAACCTCAAGGACGGCGACGCACTGTTCTTCGGCCACGGCCTGAACATCCACTTCGACCTGATCAAGCCGGCGGACAACATCACCGTCGCCATGGTCGCGCCGAAGGGCCCGGGCCACCTGGTCCGTCGCACCTTCGCCGACGGCAAGGGTGTGCCGGCGCTGATCGCGGTGGAGCAGGACCCGCAGGGCAACGGCAAGGAGCTCGCGCTGTCCTACGCCGCGGCAATCGGCGGCGCCCGCGCAGGTGTCATCCCGACTACCTTCGAGGCGGAAACCGTCACCGACCTGTTCGGTGAGCAGGCGGTGCTCTGTGGCGGCCTGGAGGACCTGATCATGTCCGGCTTCGAGGTGCTCACCGAGGCCGGCTACGAGCCGGAGATGGCCTACTTCGAGTGCCTGCACGAGATGAAGCTGATCGTGGACCTGATCTACGAGGGCGGCCTGGCCAACATGAACTACTCCATCTCCGACACCGCGGAGTTCGGCGGCTACCTCTCCGGCCCGCGCGTCATCGACACCGGCGCGAAGGACCGCATGCGCGACATCCTGAAGGACATCCAGGACGGCACC
This sequence comes from Corynebacterium pilbarense, assembly GCF_026930265.1. NCBI lineage: Bacteria > Bacillati > Actinomycetota > Actinomycetes > Mycobacteriales > Corynebacteriaceae > Corynebacterium > Corynebacterium pilbarense. The sequence goes on along the minus strand of NZ_JANRML010000003.1, from coordinate 12,996 downwards.
TTCACCAAGCGCCTCGTCGCCAACGTCGAGGGTGGCAACAAGGAGCTGGAGGACCTGCGCGCGAAGGTCTCCGAGCACCCGATTGAAAAGACCGGCGAGGAGCTGCGCGACATGATGAGCTGGGTGAAGAACCCGCTCACTGACACCGCCCGCTAAACCGGCAGACAGCAAAAACCCCGCGCTCCCGACTGGGAGACGCGGGGTGAAGCTTTTTCTTGGCTAGCGACTAGTTGGTCGGCTCAGCCTCAGCGCCCTCCGGTGCGAGGGTCTCGGTGATCTCGTCGACGATGTTAGTCTCGGTGACCGTCTCGTCTGCCGGCTCAGCTGCGGACTCCTCAGCGCCCTCGGCTGCGGACTCCTCAGCGCCACCCTCGATGGTGGTGGTCTCGGAGACAACCTCGGTTGCGGCGGTGGTGGTGGACGTGACGGTCTCGCCCTCGCCGTTGTCGCCGGAGAACAGGGACCACAGCAGCCACAGCAGCAGCAGAGCGACGAACAGGCCGAGCAGCCACTTCCACCAGCCGCCGCCACCGTTGGACTCCTCGGTCACCGCGGTGGAGCCAGCGGTGGAACGAGCCGGGGTAGTAGCGGTGCGCTCGGTGGTGGTGCGCTCAACGCGGACGTCCTTGTTCGGGTCGACGTTGGTGCGGTCCACGTTGACGTCCTTAACTTCCTTGGCACCGTCCTTAACGCGGTCGACGCCTTCGTCGCCGCGGCCGCGGATGTCGTTAACCTTGTCCTGGCCGAAGTCCTTCGCGTCGCCGAGTTTGTCCTGGCCGAAGTCCTTAGCGTCCTTGGCAACGTCCTTCGGGTTGCGCTTCGGATCGATGGGGTTGTTCATTGTAAATTCCTTTCGTGCTAACACAAGTGCTGGCATAACGTCTCCGTTGGACGCAGGGCTACGCCAGCATCCACGGTGAACGACCGCCCACTGTAACAAAACTTCCGCAACCGCCGTCGCGGGACCTGTGCTGTGCATCTCATCGTGTCCGGAGTTTTCCCTGCGCTCGTGGGTGGCTGGCTTCAGGCGGAACCATTTTCAATAAGTTGTCATTAAGCGAAAAGGTGCATACCGTAGGTCGTCGAGAGGCAATGTGAAGGGGACCGAAATGCACGATCACCACAACCACGACCACGCCCACGGCGCTCCGAAACGCGCGCTCGCAGTCGCACTGGCGATCACCGGCACGGTTTTCGTCGCGGAAGTTGTCGGCGGATTGCTCTCTGGGTCGATGGCTCTACTCGCGGACGCGATGCACATGCTTTCCGATGCCGCGGGGCTGATCATCTCCCTTCTTGCCATCATCGTCGGACAAAAGGCCGCTTCCGCAACCGCGACGTACGGCTACCGGCGCGTGGAAGTGCTCGCTGCACTGATCAACGCTGCCACTGTGCTGGCAATTTCCATCTGGATCGTGGTCGAGGCGGTGCGCAGGTTGCGCGACCCGCAACCGGTGGAAACAGGACCGATGATGGTCATCGCGATGATTGGCCTGATCGCGAACGCTGCTTCGGCATGGGTGCTCTCGCGCCACCGGGAGGGCTCGATCAACGTGCAGGGCGCGTACTTACACGTGCTGGTGGATATGTTCGGCTCCGTCGCAGTGCTGGTGGCTGGCGCGGTGATTGCGTGGACCGGGTTTACCGGTGCTGACGTGGTTGCCTCCCTGGTTATTGCGGCACTGGTGCTGCCGCGGGCTTGGCAGCTGATGGTGCGCTCGGCCCGGGTGATGCTCGAACACGTCCCGGCGGGGTTCGATGCGGACGAAGTGGAGCGCGCACTACGGCAGGTCGAAGGCGCGACGGATACGCACGACCTGCACCTGTGGTCGCTGGACGGGGTGAGCGTATTAGCCACGGTGCACGTGGTGGCGGGCCCCGGGGTGGACCGCGACCAGCTGCTGGACCGGGTGCAGGACACGCTGGCGCACCTTGGGGTGGAGCACGCGACGGTGCAGATTGAACCTCCTGAGCACATCGGTCACGAGAAGGTGTGCTGAAACTGCACTACGCTTGGGAGACATGGGTTTCACCACGCCGAGCTACTCACTCAAAGACCTGTTTTCCCGCGCGGGGCGGGGAGAGCTGCAGCTGCCTGACTTTCAGCGGGAGTACCTATGGGACGTCGACAGGGTTCGCACCCTGGTGACTTCCGTGCTGCGCGGCTACCCGGTGGGCTCGTTCCTCGCCCTGGATACGCGCAACACGGAGCAGCGTTTCAAGCCGCGCCCGCTCGAAGGTGTAGCGGTGGAAGGCGTCGCCCCCGGGCTGTTGCTTCTGGACGGACAGCAGCGCCTGACCTCGCTCTACCAGGCGTTCAAGAACGACGGCGAGGTCCACACCGTGGACTACCTGGGCCGGCCGATCCGCCGGCGCTTCATGGTGGACGTGCGCGTAGCAGTGTCCGCAGACCCAATGCCAGTGGAGGCGCTATTCGCGGTGGATGAGCAGGGCCAGGTGCGCTCCCACTTCGGGCCGGACGTCGACGGTGCGCTGAATTCGCGCGAGGCCTATATAAATAACGGTGTCATTCCGGTAAGCATGCTGCTGTGGACCGAGGGCAACGACTTGCTTGTGGACATGGCCGCGAGCACCGAAGACGAGCAGCTGCGCGACGCGGTCAAGCACTTTGTCAACCAAGTGATGCGTGGGCTTCCGGCGTACGACGTGCCGGTGATCCGCGTGGACCGCGAAACCACGCAGGCGGGCGTTGGTCAGATCTTCGCGTTCGCCAACTCTGCTGGCGTGCAGATGGACGTCTTCGAGCTGCTCACGGCGGTGTTCGCCTCCGAGGACCCGTCGTTTGTGCTGGCGGAGAACTGGCGGGATACGGAGCACAAGCTGCGCGAGCACCCCGTGCTGGACAGCGTGGGGCGAGTGGAGTTTCTGCGCGCGCTGTCGCTGCTGCTGACCAGTAGGAGGGGCTCCGCGCGGGGCCACCGCGGCGACATCCTGGACATTTCGCTGGAGCAGTACCGGGCGCACGCAGGCGAAATGCTGGACGGTTTCCTCGCCGCCGCGAGGTTTTTGGAGGAGCGCCGCGTCGTTTACGCGGACCAGGTGCCGTACCCGGCCCAGCTGATCCCGCTGGCGGTGATCTTGGCGCGGCTGGCTGAGGATCCGGGCGCACTTGAGCGCGAGGGCGCGGCTGACCGGCTCAACCGGTGGTTCTGGTGCGGCGTGTTCGGCGAGCTGTACGGCTCCCACGCGCCCACCATCCGCATCGGCCTGGACGTGACTGAGGTGACCCCGTGGGTGCGCGGGGACACCGACGAGCTGCCCCGCACGGTGGCGGATGCGCAGTTTTTCGAGTCCCGCCTGCGCACCGCGGGCCCGGACAGCGGCGTTTACCGTGGCCTGTACTCGCTGCTCATGGCCCGCGGCGCCCGCGATTGGCGCACCGCCGAGCCGTTCACGGCAGAAACGGTGGGGCAGCTGCAGCCCCGCTTCCGGCAGGTGTTCCCAACGGAATACTTGGCGGTCACCGGCGCGCTGGATACCGACCCGGAGCTAGCCGATTCGGTGCTCAACCGCACCCCGATGGGGAGGCGCACCGACGTGGTGATCGAGCGCAACGAGCCGAAGCGTTACCTGCCCCGCCTGCAGTCGAAGTCCCTGCTGGAAGACGACGAGTTCGACGCAATGCTCGAGGGCCACGAGATGGATCCGGAGCTGGTGCTGGCCTCGGACTGGGAGGGCTTCGTGGCAGATAGGCGCGAGCGCTTCGTGGGCATGATCGAATACGCCATGGACCGCGCCGCCGAGCGGGACTGGGAGCCGGGCGAGGCGTAAGTGGCGAAAGCGAAAACTCTCGCGGGTGCGGCCGCCGTGATCGCGGCCTCCGCGATGCTGACGTCGTGCGCGCCCGAAGCACAGTTGAGCCCGCTCGAGCGCGCCCGTGGCGTGAACCAGTCAAAGCACGTGGGCAAGCTGTTTGCGGGCGAGCCGGAGGTCGTCGATGACGTTTTGGGCATTGAGACCGCGAGGCTGTTCTTCCCGGCGTCGGAGACGCTCGTGCTGAGCGATAGCTCGGTTGAGGCGCAGCTGCGCGCTGCGTCCATCGCGGTGATCACGAACGCGCCGATGATGGTCTATGACCCCGCCCGCCACGCCGAGTACGTGCAGATGATCGCGGATATGCGCACTGTCAACGTGCTCACCGTCGGGGACGTGGCCATTGCGCCGTCGAAAGGCGCGGTGAGCGTGCAGCGTGACCCCGGTGGACTGCGGGCGTTGGAGCAGATGACGGCGCTGCGCTACCGGGAGCGTACCGTCGCCACGCCGCAGGAAGCGGTGCGGGAGGTATCCGAGTTGCACCAGCGCGAACCGATGTGGTTGCGCGCGCAGTGGGCGGACCCGGCGGTGTTGCCCGCGTCGAACCCCGAACCCTTTCCCATTCAGTCCCGCCGCGACGCGAATATGGCACCGAGGGTGGTGGCCACCTGGGAGTCGTCCATCCCGTCCGTGGCAAACGCGCGCAGCTACGGCGCTGATGTGACCGTTGTGCCGTTGACGGATCCGCGCAAAAGCGAGCAGACCTTGTTCGCGATGGCGGGGTTGGCTGAGCGGCCGTTGGTGGCTTTGGGGAGCCACTTCGGCACCTCCGAGGAATTGGCTGGCCGGATTCAGGAGGCGGAAGCGGCCTTCTAGTGCCGCGCGGGGTGATAGTCTGAAGCTGTTTCTACTATGTGAGAAGAAGGTTTCAGAATATGAAAATTGCAGTGCTCGCGGGCGACGGCATCGGACCAGAGGTCATGGCGGAAGGCCTCAAGGTCCTGCGCGCCGTGCGCGACGACGTGGAGACCACCGATTTCGACCTCGGCGCCCGCCGCTACCTGCGAAACGGCGAGCTGCTCACGGACGCGGATCTGGACGCACTGAAGGCACACGACGCGATCCTGCTCGGCGCCATCGGTGACCCGGAGCGTGTGCCGGCCGGCGTGCTCGAGCGCGGTCTGCTGCTTCCGCTGCGCTTCAAGCTGGACCATTACGTGAACCTGCGCCCGTCGCGGTTGTACCCGTCGTCGGTGAGCCCGCTTGCCAACCCCGGCGACATCGACTTTGTAGTGGTGCGCGAGGGCACCGAGGGGCTCTACGCCGGCAACGGCGGCACCCTGCGCCAGGGCACTGAGCACGAGGTGGCCTCCGAGGTCTCCCAGAACACCTACCACGGTGTTTCGCGCGTGGTGCGTTACGCGTTCGAGCTGGCCAAGACGCGTCGCAAGAAGCTCACTCTGGTGCACAAGACCAACGTGCTGGTCAACGCAGGCGGGCTGTGGCAGCGCGTCGTCGACGAGCTCGCGCCCGAGTTCCCGGAGGTCGAGGTGGACTACAACCACATCGACGCCGCGACGATCTACATGGTGCAGGACCCGCAGCGCTACGACGTCATCGTCACCGACAACCTCTTCGGCGACATCCTCACCGACCTCGCAGGCGCCGCCGCAGGTGGGGTGGGCCTTGCCTCCTCCGGCAACATCAACGCCGCCAAGGAATTCCCCTCCATGTTCGAGCCGGTGCACGGCTCCGCCCCGGACATCGCCGGCCAGGGCATCGCGGACCCCACCGCGATGATCCTATCGGTGGCGATGATGCTGCGCTTCCTTGGCGACGAGGACAACGCCGCGCGCATCGAGGACGCCGTCGAGCGCGATGTGGCCTCCCGCGGCGACGCGAAGGTGCGAACCGCCGAAGTGGGTGACAGGGTCGCCGCGGCCCTGAAGTAGGGTTGTGCGCATGCATGTGACCCGCACGATCCCCGCCGTTTTGACCGCAACAGCACTGGTGCTGACCAGCTGCAGCAGCACAGAGGGCGGGATCGGGCAGCCGGCAGCCCTTGAAACCAATGGTGACGAGGTGATCCAGGATGCCGATGGCACTGGTGTCGAGGTCTCGCAGCGCCTGTTTGATTCCTCGGAGACCGTGGTGGTCTCCGCGAAGGAGCGCGACCAGCAGCTCAAGGCAGCGGCCATCGCGGTCAAGCTCGGGGCACCGATGCTCGTGCGTCTCGACGGCACCGACGCCGCCGTCGACGCCGAAGTCGAGCGACTGGGCGCCACACGCGTGATCAACGTGCCGGGCGACGAAGAAGAAGCCGAGGAGGTCGCTTCCGCCGAACCGGCCGAAGATGTCGCGGCCATTGCCGCGCTGGAGGCACAGAACCCGAGTGAGCTGACCATGCCCCCGGTGTTCGCCACCGCGCAGTCCTCGCGCGCCTCCGTCGCCACCGCGCGTGCCGCTGGCGCCGAGGTGCAAGTGCTGGCGGCGCCGGATCCGCGCGCCACGGCGGAAAGCATGCGCACCGTCACCGACCAGGACACCCTCGCGCTGGGCCGCCAGTGGGGCGACACCGAAAACTTCGAGGAACGCGCGGCGCTGGCAGAGGGCGGCGAGCTGCCGGGCGGCGGCGGCCTGGTCTTCCCGGGCCGCCGCATGGTGGCGCTGTACGGCCACCCCTACGGCCCGGACCTGGGCGTGATGGGGGAGCAGGACCCGGCGGCCGCGGTGGAGCTGGCGAAGAAGTACGCCGCGGACTACCAGCCGTTTAGCGAGCTGCCGGTCATCCCCGCGTTCGAGGTCATCGCCACCGTTGCCTCCGGAGGCCCAGGCGACGACGGAAACTACTCCAACGAGACGCCGATGGAGGACCTCGTGCCCTACGTCGACGCGATTGTGGACGCCGGCGGCTACGCCGTGATCGACCTGCAGCCCGGCCAGGGCAGCTTCCTCGAGCAGGCCAAGATCTATGAGGATTTGCTCAAGCGCCCGAACGTCGGTTTGGCGCTGGACGCCGAGTGGAAGCTCAACCCGGGCGAGGAGCCGCTGTCGCGCATCGGCAGCGCCACCTCAGGCGAGATCAACGAGGTGGCGGACTGGCTGGCCCAGCTCGTCCGCGACAACAACCTGCCGCAAAAGGTAATGATCCTGCACCAGTTCAACGTGGCCATGTACCCGGACCGCGAAAACATCGTCACCGGCCAGCCGGAGCTCGCCTGGGTGCTGCACGCCGACGGCCACGGCGGCCCGGAGCAAAAGTTCGACACCTGGAACGTCCTGCGCGAGGGCCTGGACCCGAACTTCTTCATGGCGTGGAAGAACTTCTTCGACGAGGATTTCCCCACCTTTACCCCGGAGCAGACCTACCGCGACGTCAACCCGCGTCCGTGGTTTGTCAGCTACCAGTAAAAACCGCCGGTATCGGGCGCAGCTGCACGATACTCTTGCTCCATGAGTGTGGAGCTTGAAGAGGTCTACGGTTTCCTCGCCCAGCACGAGCCGTTTTCGACGCTGCCCGAGGACACCCTTCGCGCGCTTCCCGCGCAGATGGGCATCACCTACGTCCGCCGCGGCCAGGCCGTGGTGGAGGTGGGACAGCCCAACGACACGCTCTACGTCATCCGCTCCGGCGCGGTGGACATCGTCAGCGAGGGCAACCTGCTGCTGGACCGGCGCGAGGCCGGCCTGAACTTCGGCTACTCCACGCTGGTGGGCGACCGCGTCTCCGCCTACCTCATGCAGGCGGTGGAAGACAGCATCCTGCTCTTGATCCCGCGTGAGGCGTTTCTCGAGCTGCTTGCGCAGTTCCCCGACATGGGCCGTTTCTTCCAAACCGCCTCGCGCCGCGTGCGTGCCGCCGCCGAGGAGGTGCGCGATGGCGGCGCCACCGACGTGCTGCGCACCCCGCTGCGCGAGATTTTCGCCGGCCGCGGGCCGGTCACCCGGGACAAGCACGTGAGCATCACCGAGGCCGCTCGCACGATGGGCGAAGAGGGCATCAGCAGCCTGATCATCACCGACGGGCAGGAGGTCGCCGGCATCATCACCGACGCCGACATGCGTTCGCGCGTGGTCGCAGCGGGGGTGGACGCGTCCAGGCCCGTGGCAGATGTGATGACCAGCCCGGTACGTACCATCGCCCCCAACGCGCTCGTGTTCGAGGCGATGCTGACCATGAGCGAGATGGGCATCCACCACCTGCCGGTCGCCGACGAAAATAATGTGGCTGGGGTGGTCACCACCGCGGACATTATGCGCCAATTACAGGCGGACCCGATCTACCTCGCGGCGGACGTGGCGCGGGCGTCGCTGGAGGAGCTGGAGGGTGCCTACCGGGACGCGGCACGCGTCGCGGTGCGGTTTTTCGAGCGCGGCGCCTCGGCGGCCGAGACGCAGCGGCTGCTCACTTCGATCGCGGATGCGGTGGCGAAAAGGTTGGGCACTTTAGCCGTCGAGAAGCTTGGGCCCCCGCCTGTGCCGTTTGCGTTTGTGGCGGTGGGCTCGCAGGCGCGCGGGGAGATGGGGCCAGCTAGCGACCAGGACAACGCGCTCGTGCTCGCCGACACGTACGACGCCGCGCGGCACGGTGAGTACTTCGCCGAGCTCAGCGAGTTTATCTGCGAAGGGCTCGCCCGCGCCGGCCAGGCGTTGTGCCCGGGCGACATGATGGCGTCCTCGCCGCAGTGGCGGATGACGGAAAGCGAGTGGGGCCGCACGTTCCACGGCTGGGTCACCGCGCCGAAGCCGGACGCGCTGCTTAACGCGCAGGTGTTTTTCGATTTCCGCGCCGTCTTCGGTTTCGGCGAAGGCTGGCAGGAGATGGCCGCGCGGGTGCGCTCGGGCGCGCTGGCGTCCGCGCACGGCTCGCGCCGCCTCCACACGCACCTCGCCGCGCTGGCCACGTTCCGCGAGCCGCCGGTGGGCTTCTTCCGCGGGTTCGTGCTCGAGCGCAGCGGCGAATACGCCCACACGCTGGACATCAAGCGCGGCGGCACCGCGGCGGTGGTGCAGATGGCGCGCCTGTACGCTATCGCGGCCGGGGTGGACGAAGTGGACACGATCGCGCGCCTGCGCGGCGCCGCCGGCGGTCCGGTGTCCGCGAAGGGGGCGGCGGATCTTCTGGACGCCTACGAGTACCTCGCCGATCTGGCCATGCGCCACCAGTCCGCCCTGGTGCGCGCCGGTGACACACCGAATTACCGCATCGACCCGAAGCAGCTGCCCGAGCGCGACCGCGCGGCACTCCGCGACGCGTTCGGGGTGATCAAGTCGTTGCAGAACGCGCTTTCCACCGCGTACCCGACCAGGGCGGTGTGACATGCTGTTCGGTCCGAAGAAGCGGCAGCTTATCAGCGGCTCACTGCTCGCCGTGGACGTCGAAACCACGGGCCTGAAGCCAGCGCACTCGCAGTTGGTGTCCGTGGGGTGGGTGCCGGTCAACGGCCGGGTGATCGACCTTGCCGGCGCCGAATACTTCGTCCTGCGCGGGGCGGACGTGGGGGAGTCCGCCACGTTGCACGGGGTGACCGACGACGAGGTGACGTCGCTGGGCCGCGAGCCTGCAGAGGTGCTCGAGGCGTTTCTGGCTGCGCTCGACGGGCGGAAGCTGCTCGCGCATTTCGCGCAGATGGAAACCGGGTTTCTGGGCAAGCTGCATCAAGATGTGCGCGGGTCCAAGTGGCGGCTGCACGACAGCGAGGTGGTTGACACCTTCGCCATGGAGCGGCGCCACATGGAACGCATGGGCACCTACCCGCGCGGCGAGGACCTGCGTTTGCCCAGGGTGCGGCAGCGTTATAACCTGCCGGCGTACGCAAACCACAACGCGTTGACCGACGCGGTGGCGTGCGCCGAGCTCTATCTCGCGTTAACCGCATCCGGGTAACGCCACTTTTGCAATTAGCTATATGCTCTGTCACATGCGTTTTGGACGAATTGCAACACCTGAAGGAATGACATTCGCCGTCATCGACGACGAGGGAACAACCGCGAAGGCCATCGCTGGCACCCCGTTCACCGACCCCGAGTACACCGGCAAAGACTACGCGCTTGAGGACGTCCGCCTGCTCGCCCCGACCCTGCCGTCGAAGGTGGTGGCCGTGGGCCGCAACTACGCCGACCACGTGGCGGAGGTGTTCAAAAAGTCCGCGGAGCACCTGCCGCCGACGATCTTTATCAAGCCGTCCACGGCAGTTGTGGGTCCCGGCGCCGCCATCAAGATCCCGGAGTACGCCACCGGCGTGGAGTTCGAGGGCGAGCTCGCGCTCGTTGTCGGCGTGCCGTGCAAGAACGTCAAGGCTGCAGACTGGAAATCTGTCATCCGCGGCGTGACCATCATCAACGACGTGTCCTCGCGCGACCTGCAGTTCGCCGACGGCCAGTGGGCCCGCGCAAAGGGCATCGACACCTTCGGCCCGATCGGCCCGTGGATTGAGACGGACCTGGAGAAATTCGACTTTGCCAACCTGCCCATCAAGGCGCACCACACCCACAACGGCGTCACCGAGACCAAGCAGGACTCCAACTCCAACCAGATGATCAAGTCCGTCGGCGAGATGGTGGAGTGGGTTTCCGAGTCCTTCACGCTGTTGCCTGGCGACGTCATCGCCACCGGCTCGCCCGCCGGCACCGCGGAGATGGTGCCGGGCGACTACATCGAGGTGGAGATCCCCGGCATCGGCAAGCTGGGCAACCCGGTCGAGCGGGCGTAGGACGCTTACAGGCCGAGTGCGCGCATGATAGTGCGCAGCTTGGCCGAGGTCTCGTCGAGCTCTGCCTGCGGGTCCGAGTAGGCGGTCAGGCCCCCGCCCGCCCAGGCGCGTGCCCGGGTTCCGTCGGCGTTGACCTCGGCGCAGCGGATAGCCACCATGTACTCGCCGTCGCCGGCCGTGTCCGTGTATCCCACCGCGCCGGCGTAGAACCCGCGGTCCGGCTCTGCGGTGGTGATCAACGCCTCGGCCGCCGCTTGCGGGGTGCCGCAGACCGCCGGGGTGGGGTACAGGCTTAAGGCGAGATCGAGCGCGCTCGGCGCGGGATCTTTCAGTACGCCCTCGATCGGTGTGGCCAGGTGCCACATCTCGCTGGTCTTTTCCAGCCTTGGTTGATCGGGGACGTTTAGCTCGCTGCACAGTGGCGCCAGGATGCGCCGGATGTGGTCGACCACGAAGCGGTGCTCGTCTAGGTCTTTCGCAGAATCGCGCAGTGAGTTAGCCGCGGCCTGATCTGCGTCCTGGTCGCCGGGGACGCGGGCGGCGGAACCTGCCAGAGGAAACGACCAGACGCGCCTTCCGCGCCGGCGCACCAGCACCTCTGGCGAGGAGCCCACGAGGAAATGCCCCGTGCGCCCCGACGGGGTGAGGTCCGCGATGAACCCGTCGTGCGTATACGACAGGTCGATCAGCCGGGCCGCCACCAAGCGGGGGTCCACCGGCGGGTCAAAGGCGATGTCTACGGCACGCGCCAGCACCACTTTGTCCAGGGCAGAGCTTTGGATTGTCGAGATGGCGGCTTCGACTCGGCGCAGGTGTTCGGCCGGGGACGGGTCAACGTCGATAAGCATTGCGTTGAGCTTGGAACCCTCGCCGACGCGGTAGTACGGGTGCGGCTCGAGCGCACCCGGCTCCCGGATGATGTGCTCGGGGACCGTGAGCGCCGCTGGGCAGTCGTGGTCGAAGGGGAGGGCGCCGACAACCATTTCTTCCTCGCCGCGCGCGATCGCGTCCGCAGCTTCCCATGCGTCGTCGAAGGTGCGGAGTGCACCCTGGGTGCGCACGGAGCCGTCGCCACGCGAGAGCAGAAAGTCTGGAGCGCTATCGGGTCTGGAAGTGGGCATGTGACGATACTTTAACGAACCTCCATTTGTGCACGCACGTCTGCATTGCTTGCCGCTACATAAAGGTGGGGTTAATGTGGCCGGTGTGAAAATTGTGAAGAGCCTTGCAGGTGGTTTCGCTGCCTTGCTCATCGCAGGTAGTGCGATCGCTCCGGTGCAGGCTGGGGCCCAAGATATGTCGTCCCAAATCAACGGACAGGTCAACCGCGCGATCAGCGACGCTAACCGCGCCGCCACCGACGCGGTGAATCAGGCCAACGCCGAGTGGAACAAGTTCGTCCAAATGGCCAACGACACCATCCCCGGCAGCTCGTCTTTCCCGCACAATCCGTTGCCCGCGCCTGCACCGGTGCCTGGGCCCTGGGTGCCACAAGCACCCGCACCAGTGGCTAACGGCACCAACGGCGAAATCCACGCCGCAGGACGCAGCTACCTCATCTGGGTGCCGCGAGGCTACAACCCGGCGAACCCGACGCCGGTGATGGTCGGCTACTCCGCCTACCAAGACTCCACCGAGAACTTCCGCAACTATTCCCGACTGCGCGAATCCTCCGTCGGACGCGACGCCATCATCGTCTACCCGCGCGCCATTGGTGCGTCCTGGGAAGGCTCGCCGACCGCAGCCACCCGGCCCGGCCAAGACATCGCTTACGTGCGCGCAATGATCAACGACGTGCAGCGTTACTACAACATCGACCGGCGCCGCATCTACGCCACCGGCATGTCCACCGGCGGCGGCATGGCAGCAGTCTCCGCCTGCCACATGGCAGACCTTTTCGCCGGCGTCGCAGGCGTATCCGGTGCGTACTACGCGCCGGTGAACCGCGGCTGCCAGAACCTGCCCATCGCCTTCATGGCCCTGCACGGCATGAACGACACCCTCACCCCGTACTACGGCACCACCCGACGCGGCCAGCGCGTCCTGCCGGTTCCAGAACTGTTCGGCTCCTACGCCGCCCGCAATGGCTGCGGCCCCGGTCTCAACCGCGCCCCGCTGTACAACGCCACCCGCGTCTCCGCCCGCGGCTGCCGCAAAGGGGTGGAAGTGATCCAGGTGCACGGCTCCAACCACTACTGGTGGTACTCGCCGTCCGCCGCCGACGAAATGTGGGCGTTCCTTTCCCGCCACTCCAAGTAGTGCACCACCTAAGCGCCTCCCGGGGCGCGACCTGGGGCGCCTGTCAAGGCGCGGTTTTGTAAAACTCGGCCACAGTGGGGTGGGGGGAGCTGGGGGTATTGGGTATTGGGTATTGGGTTTTGTTTTAGGCCGAGTTTTACAAAACCATGTTGTGCCGGTTCTGCGGCCGCATAATGTTGTGCCGGTTCTGCGGCCGCATAATGTTGTGCCGGTTCTGCGGCCGCATAATGTTGTGCCGGTTCTGCGGCCG